>CAUWEA010000047.1:0-20738 GCA_963557735.1 uncultured Faecalimonas sp.
CTCATACATTATACACTATTTTTTACGATTTGAGAAATTTCTTATAAAGAAAAAAAAGCTGACAGACAAGAATTTTTCTCTTGTCCGTCAGCCTTTCTGACTTATAAGCGTAATCGGTAGTTTCTTACTGCCCGGATTCCTTTTTTACTGATTTTTCATTTTTTCTGCAATGTGCTTTGCAACTTTCACATCCTCTTTCTGGATATGATTTACAAGCCATCCACCAATATTCTGATTAATCTTTCCGACCAGAACTACCGTCGGTCCCTGCTCTTCCAGTTCTTTTCCAAGACGTTCAATTACCTTTTTAAAACCTTCATGGTACTGTCTGTGATTCACTTTATCCGGATAATTGTATTTTCTCTGTAATACTTCTTCATCATCAAAGTGTTCCTTTGTATACTCTTTCAAAAATTGTAATGTATCCGCAATCTCTGCTCTGCCTTTTCCATTTGCACATGCCATCAGAAGTGCATTGATTCTCTGGAACAATATTTTATGCTGACTGTCAATCTTTTCATTTCCCGTCGCAAGGCTGTCATCCCATGTATACTCTTTTACACTTAACCGTTTCAGTTCACTTACCGGAGCAGAAGTATGTACTTTTCTTGTGTATGAAGGCTGAACCATATCATACTTTGTATCTGTATCATACTTTTCATGTACATTATTGTACGTTGTATTTACATTCGGCCGGAAGCTTTCTCTGTAAACCGCTTGCTTATATTCAGTTTTGTTCTCCTCTGGCATCTGTGTCTTCAGCTTAAATCTTGCCACAAGTTCTTTTAATACTCTCGCCTGATCCGAAAGCTCCTGACTTGCCGCGGCGCTTTCCTCTGCTGTCGCTGAATTTGTCTGAACAACCCCTGAAATCTCATCCACCCCGACTGTGATCTGGGAAATCTTATCAGACTGTTCTGCCGCCGCTACTGAAATTTTGTCTACATATTCTACAGCGCTCTTTGTACTGTCCACAGTGACAGAAATAGCCCTTGCAGTCTCATCTGCGATCATTGTTCCATTTTCAACAGCCTGAATTGTTCCTTCGATCAGCATTGTTGTATTTTTGGCAGCTTCCGCACTTTTCGATGCCAGATTGCGCACTTCATCTGCGACAACTGCAAATCCTTTTCCTGCCTCTCCGGCACGTGCTGCCTCTACAGCTGCATTCAGCGCCAGAATATTTGTCTGGAATGCAATATCTTCGATTGTCTTTATAATTTTTCCGATATCGCCTGACTTCTGGCTGATTTCTTCCATTGCATGAATCATTTCTTTCATCTGGCGGTCAGATACTGCTAACTCGCTCTGCGCCTGCATCACTTTACTGTTTGCCTCTTCTGCATTTGCGGCAGTATTTTTTACCTGCCCTGAAATCTCACTGATTGTTCCTGCCAGTTGTTCTACAGAATCAGACTGTTCGGAAGCTCCCTGCGATAAGGCCTGTGCACCTGCTGATACCTGCTCTGCCCCGCTTGCCACCTGGTCTGAAGCGACATTGATAGCCTGAAGCGTATCGCTCAGGTAATAATTCATTTTACGGATGGAATCAAGAATTGGCATAAAATCGCCTTTAAAAATACTTTCATCCACAGTAAAATCAAAATTTCCTTTTGCCATCTCATCCATGGCACTTCTCAGATTCCTTACAATGCTTTCCAGTCCATTGCAGGTCGCACGTACGCTTTTCACTAAATTTCCAATCTCGTCTTCCGACTCGTATATGATCTCCTGAGTCATTTCGCCATTGGAAATACCTTCCATTGCGTGTTCTACTTCCTGAACCGGTTTCACGATCATTGCTGTGACCTTAATGCAGATGATAATTGCCACTGCAATCGCAATTATGATCAAGATGATCAGAACTGTGACAGCTACACTGATTGTCTGGACTTCGCTTTCCATTGTTTCGGTGCGAATTTTATCCGTCTCCTCATTCAGTGGCTTTACCAGTTCAATTACCCGTGTCAAAGCCGGTGTACACTTTGTTATGATAAGATGTTCCGCCTCTTTCTTATCCCCGTCTTCAAGAGCATCCATGACTTCTTGGGAAATTGCAAACCATTCTTCCATCGCCTGCTGATACTCTGCAACTGTCTCCGGATCAAGCACTCCTACTTTTTCGATCACTTCAAAGTTTTCTTTGATTTCTGCTATATTTTTCTCTATATTCTTCTTGTTCGCATCACTGTTCTCATAAGAAATAACCATATCTCTGAGTGCTCTCGCCGCTATATTGGTCTTAATTCTGTTATCTTTTACCGCATCGTCCGCAACAACTGCTCCCTCCATGAATTCTTTCATATTACTATGCGCGCTTTTCAGTCCCCCGACAGAAACTCCCGCGATCAGCGCTGTCATTATTAATACGATTCCGAAACTTAATAACAGCTTTCCTCTCATTTTTAATTTTCTCATCTCTTTCAATTTCCTCCGATTTCTTTTTGTATCTTATATTTTTTATCTGTCATCTATAAACTAAGAGAAGACATCTCCCCCCTATGAACCGGATTCATGGTCTGAGATGTCTTCTTCATTATTTGTATCTTCTTTCCTTCTATCCTCTTCTGAATCCTTTTTTGCAAATCTTAAAAAATATGCATAGATGTCTACCACCGCCTGATACAGTTCCGGTGGAATCTCTCTCCCAAGTTCCATCTGCGTGAGAACTGTCGCAAGAGAATTATCTTCATATACCGGAACGCCATTATCATTTGCAATCTCAACAATCTTTTCTGCTACATACCCCATCCCGGAGGCAACAATCACCGGAGCTGCATCTTTATTCTCCTCATATCTGAGTGCAACCGCTTTTTTATTCATTGTTTCATCATATTGTGACATTAAGAGAATTTCTCCTTTCAAATATCTTAGGAAAAGCTGCCGAAACTGAGATAGGCTCTTTCCCCTGCTCTACCGCCAGGTACTCTACTTCCAGATGATTCTTCTTCATGATCTCTCTGAGCCCGTTTCTGATTTCTGTTTCGTTTTCTGCCAGTGTATCAGGATAATGAATCAGCATATCCATTTTCCCTTTCTCATAATACATCATAATATCAAAAAATCCAACATCTTTCATGTCGAATTTTATCAGCAGCTTAATTCCCTTCTCTTCCGAATTCTCATTTCCCGACTTTTCATTCGGATCGATCCACAGTTCGGAGAACATCGGAACTCCGTCAAGAATCACCGGAAGCATCAGATGCAGTACCGGCATATAGACGCTCTCATTGATCAGGATGCTGTTGACAATATTTAAGAATGCATCTTTGTTCTCAAGTCCTGCTTCTCCTTTCACACCAGATTCGAGAATATTTAATAAATGCTCCGACCACTCTGCCTTTCCTGCCGCTTTATCAAAATCTACCGTCCTCAGCATATCAGCAAACTCTTCCGGTTTCATGCTCCCAAACTGTCTCTGAAAGGACGGATAATTCAGTAATTTCCGGAAAGACTGTGTGATATTTTCCAGACTGCCGTTTTCATATCTCGCCGTGTTAAATGTCAGCAGATTGATAAGATCTCTGATTTTTCCCATATTTTTTGTTTCTGAAATATATGTGCCGAGAAATGGAATGATCTCCTGCTTCAGGATCTGTGTATTCCGTCCGTTATTTTCTATGCTGTGTTCCAGAAGTTTGCCGGAAAGCTGATGCAGCACTTCTCTGTCCTTCCGGAACATATATCCTTCCATCTCTTTTAAATACCCTTTGATCGTATTAAAAATATGCTTTCCCGATGACAGATCATTATATTTTTTCAGGAAATCTAAAATCCCGGTTTTCAGTTCTACCGTAGGCGCTTCATCCATAATTCCCCTCAGCACGGTAAACAAAGGTCCCTGAAGGCGGTTCGCACCTTCTGACTGGCTTTTTAAGAATTCCTGAAGCTTGTCAGGCGACATCTCAAGTGCCTGAAACAGTGCGTGAATCTCTTCTGCTGTCCCTTTGCTGATTCCGGATTCAATCAAATTTGCCATCCCGTTAAACAGAAGTCTGCTCATCACTTCTCTCAGCTTAGGCACATTTCTTAAAGTCTGGACAAAATTCCCAAAATTTGACTCATATGCAAGCCCCTGCCGTACCCCCTGCTCCTGCCCGGTCTGCGGCTTCTGGTCTGCCCTTACAATTTTTCCCGGGTCTACCGGATTTTTTATATTCATGTTCTCCGAAGGCGACAAATTCTGCTTCCCGGCAATATTGTCATAACCCGAAACCGGAGTAGTAACTTTTAAAATATTTGACATTTTTTCACCTACTCTGTATTTTCTTCTTAACCTTTTCCCAAATCCAGACGATATTAAAGTTATATCAAACATTTAGACAAGGCGGTGCTAATAATTATGGATAATATGCTTGAAGTATATCTTTACGAAACAAATACTCTTTTGGAACAGTTAGATGAACTTTTAATAAATGCAGAAAAACTTCAGGATTTTACAACAAATGATGTGAATGAAATCTTCCGTATCATGCATACGATCAAAGGTTCTTCCGCCATGATGGAATTTTCCACACTCATGGAAATTGCCCATCACATAGAGGATTTGTTCTTTTATATCAGGGAAAATGGTTTAGACTCTATGACTCCATCACATAAAAATGATTTATTTAATCTGATGTTTCAGTCCACGGATGCTCTTCGTACCGAAGTCGAAAAAATCGAGAACGACGAACCCCTTAGTAGTAATATCGACAATGTCATAACAGATATTAATAGTTTTTTAGAAAAAATCAGTTCTTCCAATGGAGACACTGTGAAGTCTGATCAGGCAGAAGAACCTTCTTCAGCATCTTCTGTTTCTGGTCTGCATGCACATATCCCTTTGGATGCTTCCGCTGTCAAAGCTCCTTTTCTTGTAAAAATCACATTTGAACAGGGCTGCGGAATGGAACATCTCCGTGCTTTTATGGTTGTCAATTCCCTGAGGGATACTGACCTTTCATTTGAATTTTATCCGGATGATGTGGAGACAAACAGCAGTTCCGGTGAATTTATTGTGGAAAATGGATTTTATACCGGTTTCTTCAGCCACGATGATCTGGAACGGGCGCTTTCAGTCATCAAAGATCAGAATAGCATTGAAACATATGAGGTAATTGAAAACAGCAGTTCTTCTGACACTCAGAAAGAAGAACTTCCAAAACTTCCGGAACAGCAGCACGGAAAAACGGAGGGTGAGACAATTTCCCAGAAATCTGCTTCCACCACTGCTGCTTCTGCGCACACAGCTCCGGTAAAGCAGAGTCTGATCAGTGTAAATCTTTCAAAACTGGACAGTCTTGTTGCCTTAGTTGGAGAGATTGTAATCACAGAGTCAATGGTTACTTCCTCCCCTGACCTGCAGAATCTAAAGCTTGACAACTTTTTAAAATCTGCCCGCCAGTTAAGAAAACTTACCGATGATCTCCAGGATATCGCCATGTCCCTCCGGATGGTTCCGGTGTCCGGTACTTTCCAGAAAATGAACCGGATTGTCCGTGACATGAAGAAAAAACTGAACAAAGATGTCCGTCTTACAATCATTGGGGAAAATACTGAGGTGGACAAGACTATTGTGGACAGCATCGGAGATCCAATCATGCATATCGTGCGGAACTCTATGGATCATGGAATTGAACCAACTGTGGAAGAGCGTATCGCTGCCGGCAAAGATCCGCAGGCTGAAATCGTCCTTTCTGCTGCCCACACCGGAAGTGAAGTTATCATCTCGGTCAGCGATGACGGCCGCGGAATGGATACGGATGCAATTCTTGCAAAAGCAGAACGCAACGGGCTTCTGACAAAGCCTGCCGGGGAATATACAAAAAAAGAAATTCTTTCTCTTCTCATGCTCCCTGGCTTCTCCACAAATGAATCTGTAACTGAATTTTCCGGCAGAGGCGTCGGAATGGATGTAGTCAAGAAGAATGTGGAAGCTGTCGGAGGTACTATTACGATCACAAGTGAATTCGGAAAAGGAAGCTGTACAACTCTGAAGATTCCTTTGACAATGGCAATCGTTGACGGTATGGAAATTTCTGTCGGAAAATCCATGTTTACAATCCCGATCGCCAATATCCGCCAGTCCTTTAAAGCACAGAAAGAAGATATCATTCTGGATGCAAGCGGCAATGAGATCATCAAATGCATGGATTCCTTCTATCCGATCGTCCGGATTCACGAACTTTACAATATTGAAACAGAAGTGACAAATATTGAAGATGGTATTTTAATCTGGGTAGAGGCAAGTGATAAATCCTACTGTCTGTTTGTTGATGAACTTCTTGGTGAGCAGCAGGTTGTCGTAAAACCTCTTCCTGCATTTTTAAGCAGTTTTAATATCAAGGATTCTGGTATCAGCGGTTGTACGATACTCGGGGATGGAAATATCAGCATTATCCTTGACATCCTGAATCTTTACGGTGTTTCCCATCACCAATATTAATTTTAGACTTGGAGGAATAAATCATGTCAGTAGATATAAACGAAAATACATCAGCAGAGTTATCTGCTGAAGAGGAGAGTTCTCTTTGTACAGAACGTTTTCTCACTTTCAATACAGACGGACTTACCGTCGGTGTCAGTACCAATTATGTAATTGAAATTATAACGAACCATACTATCACAATGCTTCCTCTCGTTCCGGACTATGTAAAAGGAATCATTAATTTAAGAGGACAGATCATTCCTATTATTGATATCCGTCTTCGCATGGGCAAACCCGCCATCGACTATACAAACACAACCTGCATTATTGTGCTGAACATCGATTCTGCCTATATCGGTATCATTGTAGACGCTGTCCAGCAGGTTGTAGATATTGACCGCAGTAAGATTGCCTCTGTACCGGTAGAAAACCAGCAGGAACTGATTAACGGAATGCTGTCCATGGAGGACCGTTCTGTTATTTTGTTCCTTGACTGCCAGCAATTAACCCAGACATACTAAAAGGAACCGCCACTATGTTGATTATTAATGAAAACGACTTTCAGTTACTTGTCTCATTTGTAAAGAAAAACTATGGAATCGACTTATCTAAAAAGAAACAGCTGATTACCGGACGGCTTTCTAATACAATTCTTTCCATGGGTTTTTCCAGTTTTCACGATTATGTGAATCATCTGGTCAGAAATAAAAAACCGGAAGATATTGAGCTTATGCTGAACAAACTTACAACAAATTATACTTTTTTTATGCGCGAGAAGGCACATTTTGACTATCTGTCAGAAGTAATCCTTCCTTATCTGGTATCCCATAAGAAAGACCGTGTCTTAAGCATCTGGAGTGCAGGCTGTTCTTCCGGAGAAGAGCCATATACTATATCAATGGTTCTTAAAGAGTTTTTTGGCTCAAAGGCAGCTATGTGGGATACCCGTGTTCTTGCAACAGATATCTCTCCGAATGTTCTGTCTGCCGCTTCGCAGGCTGTATATGACGAAGCATCTTTAAAGGATCTTCCTTCCGGCTGGAAGCAGAAATATTTCCGTTCCACCGGTCAGCATGGTGTCTACACCGTCGCTCCTGAGATCCGTTCCAATGTCATTTTCAGAACATTTAACCTGATGGATCCGATCCGTTTTCGTCTGAAATTTGATATTATCTTTTGCCGTAATGTCATGATTTACTTTGACCAGCCTACAAAAGATGCGCTTGTGAACCGCTTCTATCATGCAACAAACCCCGGAGGCTACCTTCTTATAGGACATTCTGAAGGTCTTAACAAAGAGACAACACCTTACACTTACTTAAAGCCTGCAACTTACCGTAAGCTTTAACTTTTCTGGCTGCTCCTTCTTTCCGGGAGCAGCCTTTTACTTATAAATCTATATTTTTATGAAAGGACAGTGTACTTATCATGTTAACAAAAAAAATAAAAGTATTAATCGTAGATGATTCTTCTCTTTTCCGACAGATGATGATACAGTTTCTCTCTTCGCAGTCTGACATTGAAGTCGTAGGATATGCAATCAATGCGTACGATGCCAGGCAGAAAATCCCAAAACTGCATCCTGATGTTGTAACTTTGGATGTCGAAATGCCGGGAATGAACGGAATTGAATTTTTAAAGCAGCTTCTTCCATCGAATCCACTGCCAGTCATTCTCGTTTCCTCCCTCAATCTAAGTGTATTTGACGCACTCTCTGCCGGAGCAGTAGATTTTGTCAGAAAGCCGGATATGAGTATGGCAAACTCTAAAAATCTGTTCTTTTCCACACTGCTTTCGAAACTCCGCATTGCTTCCATTTCAAAGGTACGCATTAAAAAACCGGTCGTTTCCGCGCCTCTGCCATCTGTGTCAAAAGCATCTCCGGCATCTCTGAATTCCACAATCATCGGAATCGGAGCATCCACAGGAGGTACGGAAGCAACACTTGCTGTTCTTCAGAAGCTTCCTGCCCAGGTTCCCGGAATCGTAATCACCCAGCATATGCCGGAAGGATTTACAGCAATGTACGCGGAACGTCTGAACCGGATCTGTAAAATCGAAGTACGTGAAGCCAAAAATGGTGATCTGATCCGCCCAGGTCTTGCCCTGATCGCCCCGGGAGCCATGCAGATGGAAGTCATCCACACAGTACGCGGCTATGCGGTACAATGCCACCCAGGCGCAAAAGTCAGCGGCCACTGTCCCTCTGTAGATGTTTTGTTCTCATCTATCGCCAAAAATGTTGCCTGCTCAAAAATCGGGATCATCATGACCGGAATGGGACGGGACGGTGCTGACGGACTTCTGAAAATGCGCCAGAAAGGTGCATTTACAATCGGTCAGGATAAAGAATCGTGTGTTGTGTACGGAATGCCTATGGCAGCTTACAATATCGGCGCAGTCACGATCCAGTCCTCCTGCGAGAATATTCCTTCCGTATTAATGAACCATTTGCGAAAACAATAAAAGTTCATTTTTTTATTATGCTTTCCCCAAGTTTGCCGATAGTTATAATATGGAATATAAATGATATCACCAAGAAACTATTATAAAAAGTAAGGAGTCCTGTATGAAAATAAATACAAACAATCCATTAAAAAATTATTCTGATTTACGGCTTCGTACAAAAGAATCTGCCGTTGTTTCTGCAGGAACAGCTAAAAACCGTAATTTTGACGCGATTACGATTCAGTCAGACCCACGGCAGATTGAAGAGCATACTTTTGGTAGCATGCTCGCACGGGAAGTATTGCGGGAGGCTTCTGTTCCTGCTTCTGAGGAGCGTGTCGCCGACTTAAAGCAGCAGATTTCTTCCGGCAGTTACCACATGGATCCAAAAGAAATCGCCAGAAAAATGCTTTTAATTTAGGAGGGACAAAAAATGAACGATTACTCTTCATTCATAGAAGTAATCCGAGAATTTATCCAGTTGTTTGAAGCCCTGATCCCCATCGAGCAAAAGAAACTTGATTCTGCTGTCCATAATCAGGTTTCTTTTGTTGAAGACTGTATGAATCAGGAGCAGGCTGCTGTTCTCCGGCTTCGCGGACTGGAATTAAAACGCCAGAAAATACAAAAAGATCTGGGCATGGAGCAGCTTACTTTTAAGCAGTTGATCGAGGAAGCTCCGGAAGACGTCAAAGTTTCCCTTATCCCCTTGTTCAATGAACTAAATGAAAAGGTTGCCTTGTTCCGCTCTGTCAGTGACAGCGCAAAAGATACCATTGCCGTGAATCTTCATATGATTCAGTCTGCACTGTCATCCGGTTCAACCGGAAACAGTACTTACTCTCCTTTCCGGGATAAGGATACGGGAAATGAAACTCATTTTACAAGCAGATCTGTTTAATTAATCAGGAGGAATTTTATATGATACGTTCAACATTTTCCGGTTTCACAACAGCACAGCTTGCCATGGCTGCAAGCCAGCGCGCACTTGATGTTACCGGACAAAACATTGCAAACATTAACACGCCCGGCTACACAAAGCAGCGTCTTGATATCGCCAGTCTCAATACAAAAGGCGCCAGCTTTTATAATTCTGATAATAATATCCGTGTTGGTTACGGCGTCCATATGACTGGTGTTTCACAGCTTCGCGATCCTTTTCTTGATACGCAATACCGGTCGCAAATTGGAAAATTAGGAACAACTGACGCACATGCCGCTTCCTTTGAACAGCTTGCTCCTATTTTTGACGAAACTACAAAAGACGGTATTTTATCTGCATTAAATAATATTACCAGTTCTCTTGACAAGCTCAGTTCCCAGGTCGGTAACCAGGAGTTTGATACGATGGTCCGCTCGAACATGCAGATCTTGATCAACTTGTTCCGCGATAATGCAAACCGTCTTGCAGATGTCCGCAAGGATGCGACAAATGGCTTTAAGACAACGGATGTTGCAGATGTCAATGAAATGTTAAAAAATATCGCAAATCTGAATACAAGCATTAAGAACAGCCAGATTCTTGGAAATCCTGCACTGGAACTTCAGGATCAGCGGAATGACCTTTTGGACCAGCTTGCAAGTTATCTGCCGATTTCGGTAAAATATTCTGATCAGGAAGTGGGTCCGGGACAGTTTGTGGAAGTTTTAGATGTAACTTTCACTGCCACAGACGGAACAAAATATTCCCTGATCTCCGATGGAAGCTACGGCTCTCTGGATGCTGACATCAGCGGTCAGCCGGTCAAACTTAGTCTGACAGATTCAAAAGGAAATGCCGGTACTGATATTACTGACCGCCTAAGCGATGGTACGTTAAAAGGATCTTTAGATTTTCTCAATAAATCCGGTGATTTTGATAACTCAGATTTCAAAGGAATCGGTTATTACGAAAAAGCGCTTGATTCCCTCGTGAATGCATTTGCAACAAAATTCAATGAACTGAACCAGAAGAAGGATGCTCAGGGTGTTGTTACGGATAAAAATCCTCTGTTTGAAACAACGGATGGATCCACCACCTTTACTGCCTCAAATATAAAAATTGCCGAAGGATGGCTCAACGGAAGTTACGGAATCACAGCCTCCAATGACTATTCAACCGGTGAACTTGGCTCAACTGCTCATGAAAATATTGATGCCATGATCAAAGCCATGGATGAGACTTTAGAATTTAAGGTAGGCAACACAACATTCTTCAAAGGAAGCTTCTACGAATGTTTTAACAATATTTCAACAACACTGGCAATCGACACAAAATCTGCCAATACAATTCTTGAAAATCAGATTTCTGTCTTAAATCAGACTGCGAACTCCCGTGATGCCATTTCAGGTGTCCAGCTTGATGAAGAAGGAATGGATCTGATGCATTACAATCAGTCTTACACTGCCGCTGCAAGGCTGATGACAACTTTAGATGAAGCTTTAGATGTTCTTATTAACAAAACAGGTATTGTCGGACGATAGTCCAGGAGGTTTTATATGCGAATTACTACAAATGCTATTATAAGAAATTACAGATCGAACTTAGGTGCTTCTCTTTCCAATCTGGATTCTGCACGTACAAAAGTAATGACCGGACGTCAGTTTATTTCTGCTGCTGAAAATCCTGGCGCTGCCCTTCGTTCTTCTACATTATATCGAAAATATGCGAGAAATCAGGATTACCTCTCTTCCGTAAAAGATGTACAGTCTTTTCAGGATTCCCAGGAAGATGCCGCTATGCAGATCAACGACCTTGCTTCAACACTCAGTAAGCAGTATGGACTGGAAGCGCTCAACGGAACAAACGGTTCTGCGGATATCCGGAAAACTTATGCAGATGCATGGCGTGGCGCGCAGGAAAGTATGCTTCTGAGTCTGAATGCTACCTATGAAGGGAAATTTGTTTTTGCAGGAAATGACGGTCAGGAGGCCCCATTTAAGCTTGGACCAGACAAGAACGGAAAGCAAACCTTGTTTTATCGTGGAATTGATGTCAATTCTACTGACCCAAAAGACCAGGCTCTTCTTGAAGAACTTTCCAAAGAAGCTTCCTATGTTGATCTGGGATTTGGTATGACAACAGACAAAAATGGGAAAACAGATCCATCCAGCGCCTTTAATACAAGTCTTCCGGGAATTAATCTCGTAGGATATGGGCAGGATGATAAAGGTAATCCTAAAAATATGGTTCTGCTTGCAGGACAGATTGCCGATACACTTGAAACAGAGCCTTTTGACAAAGCAAAATATGAAGAACTTCTCAATTCATTTGACAAAGGACGTACGGATGTTCTGGAGCAGGTAACTACCCTCGGTACAAAGACAGAATTCCTTGAGACAACAAAAGAGCGTCTCGAAACAAATGAGATCAACCTTGCCACACAGATTGACAGCCTTGTCAATGTGGATATGGCAGGTGCGATTACAGAGTTCTCATGGGCTCAGTATGCTTATAATGCAGCCCTGAAAGTCGGCACCAATATTCTTTCACCATCTTTTATCGACTTCATGAAATAAATTAGCAACAAGGGGGAATAGTATATGGAACAACTTTTAAAAATTACTACTGTTCCGATTAAATACGAATTAAAAATTAACAATGCGCATTTAGAATATCAAAATTCAAAAGCCGAGTTAGAGATCAGACGTCAGGACGGGCATTTATCGATCAAGAGCCGTCCCGTCAAACTAAATATAGATACTTTTGAAGCGCGCAATTCTGTTTCACCTACTTTGGCAACTCTGGTAAAACAGACAGCAAATGAAGGAATCACAGCAGCTTATAATGCTACTGCACAATTTGCCCAGGAGGGAAAACTTATGTTACAAACAGATATTGGAGAAGACGTTCTCGGTCAGATTCTTGAGCAAAGAACCGCCTGCCCAACCGGAGAATTCCAGTTAGGCTTTCTCCCTTCTGCACCTGTCGAATTTGAATATCAGCCTGGTGACCTGACAATCAACTACGAAATGGATAAACTAAACTTTGATCTGAAAATTGCAAATGGTAATTTTGAATTTATCCCCGGTGATATCGAAGTTTCCATTACCCAGCATCCGGATGTTATTATCGATTATGTGGGAGGTCCTCTTTATGTCCCGCCAAGTGCTGACCCGAACTATCAGCCAATCGATGTAAAGGCATAGTTTTCACATTTGCCTGAGAAGGGAGAATTTATTTTGAAGATTAATGCAAAGTATTTCGGAACAGTAACCTACAATGAAAATGATATTTTGTTCTTTCCTAATGGTCTTTTTGGATTTGAAGCCTACACAAAATATTTACTCATTCCATTTGAAGAGGGAGACTGCACAATGTTCTCTCTTCAAAGTCTGGAAGATTCTGAACTTTCCTTTATTTTACTGGATCCATTCAAGATCTTTCCAGATTATGCACCGGCTCCATCCACTTCCGATTTCCACAGTTTAAACCTGAAAGATGCAGAAGATCTCGGCTATCTCGTCATCAGCACAATCCGGGATCCTCTGTCTTCCTCTACTTTAAACTTAAAAGCTCCATTGGGAATTAACCATACCAGTCATATGGCAAAACAGTTTATGCTTGAACAACCAGAATATACTTTCCGTCATAGATTGGACGATTTTGTAAAGAAGGAGGGGCAGACATGCTGATTTTGCAGCGAAAAAAGGGACAATCCCTTTCCATTGCAGACGACATTACACTGACAATAACAGATATCGGAACTGACTGGGTAAAAATTGCGATTGATGCCCCAAAAGAAATTCCCATCTTTCGTTCTGAATTAAAAGAAGCTGTCAATGAAAATCAACTGGCCTCCCAGACGGCTCCAATCAGTCTCCTGAAAAAATTTCTTAAATAGTAACAAAAAGCAAGTCCTGCCCGGAGTTTTCTTCCTGACAGGACTTATTTTTTCTTTTATTTATTTCTCATTTTTTCTATGCTTTTTGTGATTCATTTTTTTATCACTATTCTCTTTTTTCTGTACAGAATAGAAGTTCACACCCCAGTAACCGATTCCGGCAATACCCACTAACAGAACTACAACCCATAAAACAACACTTGTCTTGTCTCCGGTTTTTGCTGTGGCTCCATTCTTGTTCTTGTCTTCATTTACCGCAGGTACAGCTGCCTTTTTTTCAAGTGCTCCGACTGCATTTTCCAACGCCCGCAGCGCCTGAGTGAGTTCTTCCTCTGTTGCATCATCCCTTCCAAGAACTTCTTTTGCTTTATTAAGCGCTTTCAGAAATGCCTCATAACTTTCTTTTGTATAATCTGCTTCCGGATAACTGCTTACCTGATCAATAAATGCACTCAGATTATTTCTGATTTCCTCTCCTGGATTCGGAAGCGCCGGATTTCCTCCATTGTCTGGGTTTTCCCAATTGTCTGGATTTCCCCCATTATCTGGGTTTCCTCCATTATCCGGGCTCCCTCCATCGTCTGGGGTTCCTCCATTGTCTGGATTTCCTCCATTATCCGGGCTCCCTCCATTGTCTGGATTTCCTCCGTTATCCGGATTCCCTCCATTGTCTGGATTTCCTCCGTTATCCGGATTCCCGCCGTTTCCGGCTACAAGCTGCTGCTTTTCCGGATAATCTATGCTTTGTAATATTTCTTCTGATGGACCATTCACAATCCTGACAGAATCTTCCACAACGCTTATTGTAACCCCATTCTGACTCTGTGCGGACATCGTAAGCTGCACATTCCCCAGGTTCAGTGTTTCTCCTCCATCCTTAAAAAGGCTTTCTGTGTCTGATAAGTAAATATTTAATAATCCTTCAGCCTGATGGTAACGGTAATCCGCTATTTTTGCGATTTCTTCTGGAAAATGAAACACCGCTGTTATCTGTTCTGGTATATCTGAATCAATTTTCAGACTCATCTGCAGGGTAGATACGTTCCCCCTTACAGACTCCGGGAGTGTCAGGGAGACGCCCGCCTGTCCCCCCTCCACTGTAAGCTGAATCTTTTCTTTCTCTGCAGCTGATGCGCAGAACGGTGAAATCATAACCATGATAAACACTGCTGCGATCAGCCCGACTCCGTATTTTTTCACATTCTACTCCTTTTTCAACTAATTTCCATTTAACTCAATATCCGGAAGTATCTCCGGTACTACAACCGAAAGCGAATCGCTGACCAGACGCTGTCCTTCGTTTGTCTGTGCATTATTTACCCGGTAAAGTTCTGCATGAATCTGTTTTCCCGCCAGCGCCGCACTATCCTGCGGTTCAATCCAGTATACCCAGGTACCATCCGCCGTATCCTGAATCTCACCCTCTTCCGGAACATCCGCCAGAATGATCTGTTGCGCCTTAAGGCTTCCATCCTCATTTGCTCCTCCGACAATATTTCCTTCCTGATCATAGAGCAGTACTACATTATATGCCGGATTTCCTTTGTAGGATCCTACAAAAACAGTTGAGCCTGCCGGAATGATATCCGCATCTCCCTCGCCAAATTTATATTCCGTTTTCAGACGTCCCACTGCCGCTGTCCCATCATTTGTACTGCGGAAGTCTATATTATCTCCGGTAACTCCAAGTACATCCAGTTCTGAAATGGATATCTCTTTGCCTTTCTGTCCTTTGATCACAAGCTTCACTGCATCTGTACTATATGTGCTTACATACTTTTCATCTTCATTTGTAAAATAAATGGTCTGCACTTTCTCATCTTTAAACACACCTTCTGCTGCTTCAGTCCAGTCGCCATTCTCCGCATGTACATAAATGCTGTACTCCTGAACCGGGGTTCCTTCGCTCACGGTGTACTTAAATCCGGAAACCGTCTGGGTTCTGTTCAGATTAAGCAGAATTTCTGCATCAGCTCCGGCAACAGCTGTATACGTTGTATCCGACTTCTCATCTGCCACGCGTAATACCGGATCTTTCTCAACCGGTGCACACGGTGCATTCTCGTCCGCTTCTCCTGCATCCTCCTTGCTGACTGCCTTCATATCTTTTGCCGTGACTGTCCAAAATTCCTTATCCAGACTTCCATCATGTTCAATCTTGACCGGAGCCAGCGTTCTGACTGCCGACCGGTTCAGATACTTATCAATCACAGTTACTTCATAAGTAATCACTCTGTTATTTACTGTTGTAACATGATCGGTGAACGTCTTCTCTGTCGTAAATCCTGCAAGTTCCTTCTCTACCGTTCCACCGGAAGTCATCGTACGGACAATCTCATACCCAAGTACATCTTCTTCCGGAATGTTTTTGGAAGACAATGTAAAATCTACCTGATTTTTTCTGTCCGGATTCACTTGTACTGTTGTACCATCCCCTACTGCCTCAATAGTTCCTTCCGCGTTCAGACTGCTCTTCCCATGCTCCAGCCGGTATACGCGCGACTCATCATTCACATAATAAATTGCCCTTGTCTCCGCCTCAAACTGCTGCGCATAATTCCTTGTATCCTGATCTGGTGTCATTCCCCACCGTTCAAAAAATTCCATCAGATTCTTTCCGGCTGCCGCGCAGGAAAGCCGCATGAAATCCTGGTCTCTGTTTCCGGATAATGTCAGTGCTACTCCTTGTTGTGGTGTCGGCGCTTTTGCTGCATTTCTTGCATAGGTGTCTACTCTCGCAAAAAACAGATTGGCAAGCTGCTCTCCATAGTTTTCATAGGTTCTGAAATTATATCCCGAATCATATGCCAGATGAAGCTGCCAGTACATCGCCAGCTGCGTGAACACATCTCCCGCTTTCCCCTTTGTACCGGAAGTCACCTTGTCGTAAACTTTCGGGTACTGGAATCTGACACTGTCATTTGTTTCTTTCGCCTGGGCAAGCACTGCAAAATAGTTATTTGTTACCTCTGCATATGCATACGCGCCCTGATTAATATTATGGCCAATCTCATGGGCGATTCCCCATCCAAAGTACTGACCACTTACATATTTTCCATTTTCGGACTGAACCGGAACTCCTCTCATCATTCCTGCTGTCTCATTCCATTCAATCCCAATATGGTTTCCTGCCGCATACATAAATGCCCCTGCAAACATTCTCTGGTAACGAATATTCAGATGTCCTTTTGGAAATCTGTCTGTCTCATCGCCTGCTGCATTGTTCAATCCTTTATGCTGGTAGAAAAGATTCATCATCCCTTCCATCGCATCCATCGATGCCAGAAGTTTCTGTGGATCCTGCCCGCATCCATTTACCACCTGCCGTGCCGGCAGTGAAAACAGCATTGTATTCAGTAAAATATCCGTAGCCCCAAGAATACAGTTTTTCTCCGTGTAATCGTATTTTACAGATTCATTTTCAGATTTTTTATGTACTTTTTCATGGAGGCTCTCTATTTTTTCTGTGTAGGTTTTCAGTTCTGTCACATAGGTTTCCGCACGCTGTCTGCGCTCATCTGGATCTGTCACACCATATAAATCCAGAACCGGAACTTTCACTCCTCCATTGATACGCACCGCATACCTGTCATTTGGATTATTTCCCGTATACTGGATATACAATGCACCCCCGGACTCCTCATCTGCAGACCATAATTTCGGGATCTTAATATCATTTCTTCCGGTCTTCAGTGTCCCGACAACCTTTGATACACTGCCGGATTCCCCGTGATATTGTGTTGCTACAAGCTGAAGATTTGTATTCTGCCCTGGCTGAAACGTATTGTGGCCAACAAACAATGTGATTTCTTCCCCGGCTGCCGCAATCACACCCAGAGGCTGCCATGCATTCAGACCTCCGAATCCTCTGTTTACATCCCGCGTCGTAATTTCATTGTGGATCAATAATGGCTCACTGAGCTCATTTTTCAAAATCCCTTCCGCATTCTTCAGTTCGCGTTCCAGTCTCTCCCGGTCCGGATGGTATTCTCCGCTTGCTTCATCTCTGGTGTCCAGACGTTTCCGCAGTTCTTCGATCGTCTTCTCTGTGACTTCTTTTTTCAGAACTGTGTGAAGATCATCTTCATACAATCCCATAATATCATCCTGCAGAGGATCATAATGATAGAATGCAACTTCAGAAACCGTAATCATCTTCATTCTTCCATCATCTCTTCCAATACCAAAACTGATTTTTTTTGCCTGGACTGGATCCGCAATGCGGATGAAATAATATGTTTTTCCATTTTGATCTGTTCGCTTTTCCAGGGAAAGTGCATCTTTATCCACAACGTGCTCTACTCCGGATTCATCCTGATATTTCAGATATACTGTATTAAAGTTTCCCTGAGGAACAAGTTCCTGAAAACCGATCGTATCTATTGTGTATGTCTGGTCAAATTCAAATGCAAATCCTCTCCCATTCAAATCATTTGGATAATGTCCACCCTCATCCCAGTCCTCGATATAGAAATGGGATGCGGGATTATTATCAACCATTCCCCACGCGGTATTTCCATCTGAATCAAGAGGACTGTCTGTCATTGTTCCACGGCCTCTTGCTGCAGAGAGGATATGTCCGCTGACAGTTCCCTCTGCCGCCCGGTTGATCTGCTTATAATGCGGCATAACCGGCGGCTCCAGATCTGTTGTAGTCGCTGTACTCTTTAAGGATGGGTCACTCTCCCCAAGTTCATTTACACCAGTAACATATATGTCATATTTTACTTTCGCTTCCAGATTCTGCAGCGTGTATCGGTTCTCCGCGATATTTTCTATTTTCTCATAGTTTTCTGCATCATGCTTCTTATAAAACAGATTATAGTATGTTGTATCTTTCATTTTCTTCCATGAAACTTCGATACTCTTATACTTTCCTTCTGCCTTTACATTCTCTGGCGCATCCGGTCTGCCCTGCGCATGTGGAACCGCTGTTACAGAAGAGCTGTACCCGCTTCTCCATGTTCCGTTTACCGACTGGACTTTTACATGATATTCCTCGCCATTGACCAGCTTTTGCTCATTGAATGCTGTGACCTGCAGCGAATTGCTTTTCACCATCCGGACATCCTGCTCTCCGCCATGTTCTATCAGAACCTCATACCCGGTCACATTTTTGCATGCATCCCATATCACTGTAAATTCTGCGCTTCCCTCCTGGACAGCAAGATTCTGCGGAATATCCATCGCTGGCTGCGGAATCCGGTCCTCCATACCATTTACAAATTCTACTTTAGAAATTTCTGCAAGATTATTATTATTCTGCATTCCCTGAATCGTCAGCGTGACTTTTTTTACAGTCACCTGCTCCCCTAAGTGAATCTGGATATTTCCTGATGCATCCATGGAAACATGAACATCACTGCTCCTAAGCAAATGTTCTACACCGTTTTCAATGGGAACTGCTACCGGAGGAGCTTCCTTCCCTTCTGCATCAATATACTCGATTTCCAATAATCCTTTTGCAATCGGATTCTCTCCACTTGTTTCAATAAGAATTCCGTCTGTCTGCCTGTCCGCCATTTCTGAAAAGTCAAATTCCAGTAAAACCGGATTTTCATCAGAAATGCTCTTACCTTCTCCCGGTATTAAAGAAACACTTCCTTCTCCCTTCACTAACGCTTCGAGACTTCCGGCGCTGACTATCGTACTTCCTCCCGGTTTTGCTTCAATAGCAGCCGATGATACCGACTGCTCAATGTAGGCTGCCGTGTCCTCTGCCACCTGATATCCCTTTGCAAGGTATTCTAAATCCGCAAGGTCTGTTTTCTGATCGCCGGTCAAATCTGTCATCTCTGATGACTGCCCTGCATCAATTGTGTCGATCATCATCTGACGGTCCTGGTCATCAACGAGACCGTCTCCCGTCACATCTCCAACGAGAATTACTCCCGGATGATATGTCCCTGCTTCATACACATATCCTTCCACAAAACCGGTCATCAGTTTTACTGTATAAGACTTATTATTCACTTCAATATTCTGTGTATAAGTTGCGAATCCCGGTGCAGACACTGTCACCTGATATGTTCCCGCCGGCAGTCCTCTGAAGTGAACCTGCTTTAAACTGGCGTTTCCTCCATGATCTGCCTCCAGCTCAACCGTCTGACTGTCCTGCCCATTTAAACTCACCGTAAAATTTGTTGCTTTCTGCTGTATGATTCCGGGAGCCAGTGAGACATGGACTTCACCGAGGTTCTGTATTTCCTTCTGGTTCTGTTCCTGTATCTCATGTGTCTGCAAATCTGTATTTTGCATCTCAGGATTTTGTATATCCTGATCCTGCAGATTCTGACTCTGTGTCTCCTGCTCCTGCATATCCTGCGTTTCAGATTGTACACCGGAATTTTCCTGTGGTATTTCCTCAGTCGCATAGACTGCTGCTTCCGGACTCAGCACCAAGGTTGCTGTAAGCAAGAGTGATGCTACTCGCTTCATAAATGCTTTTCCTCTCTTCCTGTATATTATCTCTGGCAGTTGAAAATACTTCATTGCATTTTCTCTTTTTCTCGTGCCATTTTATAATATAACATAGTATTTATTATGGAAGCAATCATTTTCTCCGTATCAGATCTATCCAGTTTTTTCCAGCATTTTTTCTGCTGATAACTCATTTTTCCAGAAGAAATTATAGAAATCTGATTCAAAATGTCTCAATATAAAAAAGTAAATAGTTCATGAGCAGAGACCAGATCTATGACACTTCCAGTACTTTAAGGAAAGGAGGGAACAGCTGCCTTCTTCACACTCTGCATTTTATAATATTCCTATATTTTGCTCATGCCTTTGTCTAAATAATATTCCTACCACAACACTCTCTCCGATACTTAAAATGCACTAATGCTGACGCAGATATTTTTCTCTTGTTGCCATTCCACCCCGGATATGCCGCTCCGATTTATTCTGATCTAAAACTTTCCTTGCACTCGTTGCAAGCGCAGGATTGATCTGGAGCAAACGATCGGTGACATCCTTATGTTTGGTCGTTACTATTTAGAGCTGCTTTATTTTCACATTCGTCTTCCACTAAAATGCTTTCATTTAATCCCAAATCTCCC
>CAUWEA010000048.1:0-20693 GCA_963557735.1 uncultured Faecalimonas sp.
GTCCCTGCTTTCTTGCAAGTTCTGCTCCAAATGTATAGCGGTTTCTTGCCTGACTTTCTCCCGCAAATGCTTTCATGAGATTTTCCTTTGTTTTGCTATTTTTCAGACTCTGTACCATGATTCTCTCCCTCTTTCTTTCTGGATTTTTCGCAGTTCCTCCACCACGTCACTCAGAAGTATGTACTGTGAAATATCTTTTATACATCTATGATCCCATTTTCAAAAAACACACTGTGCCTAATTAAAGCCAATGATCCTTCTCGCCACCTCATATGCAAGCACAGACACTTTTCTTCCTGAATTTCCCGGAAGGTTCATCGTCTGACCCAGAATACTGTATCGGATCTTCCAGTATACCCGGTAATCGACTTCCTTCAGATACTTCCAAAGCGCCTTTTTCTTTTCCAGATTTTCTTCTGTCTTAGATCGTATTAGAATGATCGAAGATACCGTCATCATGATCGCAAGATAGTTGATCATATAGTTTCTCAGTTTTCTGCTGGAAATCTTCCTCATAGAATACATATCGATCATCGTTCTTGTCACATAAAGCTGCTGGTCGATCCGCCTGATCATATTTTTTTCATTGACAGACTGGTCTTCCCGCCCGATAAAATACCGGTAAAAATCCACATCAAGATAGTACAGTGATGTAACATGCGGAAGCGGATAATACACATAAATGTTATCCACATAAAATGTATGTTTCGGCAGTTTTAATCCACAATTTCTCAACAGTTCTGTCCGGTAGATCACCGAGTGCATTAAAATATACTGTGACAGCCGGAATCTTCCGATATCTCCCCATGTGATGATCCGATCCTGGGGAAGCACATTTCGATAATGGATCACTTTCTTATGCTTCACTCCGACTTTCTCATAAACATAGTTGGAGATAAGCATGTCTGTCAGACTTCCCTGTTGATACCATCCTTTCAGTACATCCAGGATCTTCTCCAATGCAGTCTCTTCCACCCAGTCATCGCTGTCTACCACTTTAAAATACATACCGGACGCATGGTTCAGCCCTTCATTCACTGCGTCTCCATGTCCCCCGTTCTCTTTGTCCACCACCTTTACAATGGTCGGATACTCTTTTTCATACCTTCTTGCAATCTCTAGTGTACGGTCGGTCGATCCGTCATTTACAATAATGATCTCCACATCTTCTCCCCCTGGAAGAAGTGACTGTACTGCCCGGTCCATATAAGCCTCCGAATTGTAACATGGAATCGCAATGGATAAATATTTCATTTCGTTCACCTCATTTATTTTCAGTCTGTCCATAGTATAATCCATTTCCTCATATTTTCCAACAGCTATATTGTAAATTCCTTATATTTCCGATATAGTAGAAGCATAATCATTTTTTTGGAGGTAATTCACATGAAAAATATAATTGTAGGACAGTCCGGCGGACCAACTGCCGTGATCAACGGAAGCCTTTACGGTGTTGTGACAGAAGGTCTTCGCCAGACTGACACCGTCAATACTGTCTTTGGAATGGTCAATGGGATTGAAGGATTCTTAAATGACCAGATCATGGACATGCGTCCCCTTTCGGAGAGCGGAGAATTAGAACGTATCCGGACAACTCCTGGAGCGTATCTTGGATCTTGCCGCTATAAACTGCCGGAAGATCTGACAGATGCCGTCTACCCGAAATTATTTGAAAAATTTGCCGATAAAAATATCGGATATTTCTTCTATATCGGCGGAAATGACTCTATGGATACGGTAAGCAAGCTTTCCCGCTATGCAGCCTCTGTCCAGAGCGATATTCGTTTTATCGGTATTCCAAAGACGATCGACAATGACCTTGTCGAGACTGACCATACGCCGGGCTTTGGAAGCGCTGCAAAATACGTAGCTTCCACCGTACGCGAGATTGCCATCGATGCTTCTGTCTACGACAATAAAAAATCAGTGACGATCGTAGAGATCATGGGCCGTCATGCCGGATGGCTGACTGCCGCAAGTGTCCTTGCCCGCAAATTTGAAAACGACAATCCAGTTCTGATCTACCTTCCGGAAGTCGCTTTCGATCAGGATGCTTTCATACAGAAAGTGGCGGAAGCACTGGAGATGACCCCGAACCTCGTCGTATGTATCTCTGAAGGGATCAATGATGGAAATGGTACTTTTGTATGTGAATATGCAAGTGATGTCGGAGTCGATAACTTTGGTCACAAGATGCTTACCGGCTCTGGAAAATATCTGGAAAACCTCGTAAAAGAACGCCTTGGCATCAAAGTCCGCTCCGTAGAGCTCAATGTCAGTCAGAGATGTTCCTCTGCCTGCCTCTCTGCAACAGACTTAAATGAGGCTGTCTATGCCGGAACTTACGGGGTCCAGGCCGCACTACGGGGTGAGACCGGAAAAATGGTATCTTTCCAGCGAACAGGCGATGCTCCGTATAAACTGACTTGTACAACTGCCGATGTAAATAATATCTGTAATCAAGAAAAAGGAGTCCCACTGTCATGGATCACAAAGGATGGATCTGACATTGGGGAGGAATTCATCCGTTATGCCCTTCCATTGATCCAGGGAAATGTAGAAGTACCATTTGAAAATGGGCTTCCGGCATTTGCTTTCCGCAAATAGTTATTTCCATTCATATTTTGTTCATATTTCTTTCAAATTTTTTTCATTTGATTCACATGATTTCTTCATTTCTATGTCATATACTAAGACTATCAAATGAAACAACATTTGAAACAGACGTTAACAGTATTAACATACTTTAGAAAAACTTTTTCATAATACATGCCAGATGCGTATCCGTACCATCTGGCATCCTCCCTTTTCAGGGAGTTTTTTTCTTTATCAGAATCCATATGCCTGCTTCAATGTCCGAAATGTCTCTGTATTCTGAAGTTCCGGCAGTTCCTGGATCACATTTTTTGTCGCCCGCTCTTTCATTTCCGGCTCCACTCCCTTCACTTTCCATATCACTTCCAGATATTTTAGTGCAAGTGATTCCGAGTGCGGAAACATTCTTCTGGCTTTCCTGCATATTTCTGCCGCCTCATCCATCTTTTCTTCCCCTTCATAATACTGTATCAGGCATAAGAACATCTCTTCCTTTTCCAGATCGTCAGAAACCCCTTCCAGATACTTTTCCATCGCCGCGATCTGTCCCTCCACTGTTTTTTCTCCCTCAAGAATCTTGTACACAATCTGATTATCTTCTTTTGCATCACTCAGCTTTTCAGATCTTTCCGTCTTTTCTCCTTCTTCCGTGTCTGCCGTATCACCATCTGTTTTTCTCCCTTTTTTCTGCACAGTATTTTCCCTTTCTTTCACAGCCGTCACCGCTCCATCTGATGCCCCGGGTAATATTTGTCCTATGACAGCCCATAAAAGGATGCCAGCCGCACAGACAAGACCTATGATCTCTGTTTTCTTTTTCACTTCACCTCCGCTTCCTCTCACATGCCATTTCGAAAAATACTTCTGCACGGTCTGAAAATCGGTAAATCCTTTTTCTCCATCTGACTCCAGACAGTTCTGGATCATTTTTGCCAGTCGATACTCTTCTCTTTTGGTAAGCGGAGGGTTTGTTTCACTCTGCGACAGCAAATATTGAACCGTCTTCCCGAATCCATAAATATCTGTGGCCTCACAAATTCCTTTCTGACGGTAAATCTCCGCATTGACAAAATAGTTTCTCACCGTTCTGCTCTGGATCTGTCGCATGATCTGTCTGCTGTCTTCTGCTTCCGTATCCAGAAGATAGATCTCCCCGTCCTCCTTTACGATGACACTGTATGGTGTTAAATACCCGTAAGTCTGCTTCTCCCCATGCTTATGGAACCATGTGATCTGCAAAAGCAAGTTACGGATCAGCTGCCATAATGATTCTTTCTCTACCTGCGGATGATACTTTACCCAGTAGATCAGCTGCTGTCCGGACACCGTATCCTGGATCCGCTCGCAATATTTCCCATGCTGTACCATTTTAATAATGTCATACTCTTTCTTTTGCAAGAACATGCCCCCTTCTCTTTTACCATCTTTTGTTGTTTCATCGGAATCACTGGATCTGTCTGCACCACATGGGATGCACACCGTAGACTTGACACTCCCCACAGCTCAGATAAGGAGTTTTTAATGTCTTAAATAAAGCTAAGAATTCTGTGCTGACAAAAACATGCACTCTGTTAGAAATGTTTTTATGAGGCAGCCTCCCAACACAGAGAGACTGCCATATGATATGCGCAGCTGCGCAATTCTTTGAAAGATCTTCTTTTCATTAATCGATCGGACGATACAGATGTCTCGGGATTCCATCTACCATAACCGGAGATACGTCCCCCTGGATCAATGGACGCACATAGGTAATAAACTCATCTGTCACATAAGTGCCTTCCTTATTTACCCATTCTCTTGGAACAAGGCGCTCATCATTTGCAATTTTATGGACATCCTTTACCTCCGTCGTACATTGATATGGATCATCAGATAAACGGAGCATCACAACCATCTTTCCGCTGTCTCCTTCGTCTCCGGCTTTCACTGCTGCACCGCCTACCTGGCTTGCCTCAAGAATATCTACTCTCGAAGCAGAGTGTGATGCCGCTCTCTGGAGTGTGCTGAGTTCTACCGCTCTTGTCTTACATCCGATTTCTCCCGCGATCAAAGACGCCAGATAATTTGCTGTTCCGGTCAGCTGCTTATGTCCAAACGCATCCACAAAGTCCACACTGGATCCAAGTTCGCATACATACTTTCCGTCTGCTGTCTTGATTCCTTCAGAAACTGCAACGACAACGGAATACTTTTTCTCCAGCAGCTTTCTTACTTTTGCAACAAACTTGTCCACATCAAATACAAGCTCCGGAAGATAAATCAAATCCGGTCCTTCACAATCTTCGCCTTTTGCGAGCGCCGCCGCACCGGTCAGCCAACCTGCATTTCTTCCCATGATCTCCACGATTGTTACAAGACCATGTTCATATCTTAAACTATGTCCGTCTCGGATGATCTCTTTTACCGACGTCCCGATATATTTTGCCGCACTTCCGTATCCCGGTGTATGGTCTGTCAGCGCCAGATCATTGTCGATCGTCTTCGGCACTCCGAGAAAATTCGTATGTCCACGGCCGGTTACCATCGAGTAGTCATATAATTTCTTGATTGTATCCATGGAATCGTTTCCACCGATATAGATAAAACATTCGATGTCCAGTTCTTCCAGAATATCAAAAATCTTCTCATAAACTTCCTGATTCTCATGAATCTCCGGCAATTTATACCGGCAGGAACCTAAAAATGCAGCCGGTGTTCTCCTCAATAGTTCTACATCCAGATCACTTCTGATAAAGTCTGAGAGATCTACATACTTTCCTTCCATCAGCCCCTGGATCCCATGCAGCATCCCATAAACTTTTTTCGCCCCACGCTCTCTCGCAGTGCAGTAAACACCGGCAAGACTAGAATTAATTGCCGCTGTCGGACCTCCTGATTGTCCTACGATCACATTCCCTTTCATCATATCCCTCCAGTTCGTTTGTCAATACCCTTATCTTAGTATACTTTGCATTTATTGTAAAGAAAAATTTTGTTTTTTTGTTCATTTTTACTTATTTTTGATATTTTTTATTTCTTTTCGACATTTTTCACTGTTATTTTATCTGTTTTTCATTCTTTTTCATTTTTATTTTTATCTATTTTTCCATTTCCATGATTTCATTCAAAAAATCTGCTCTGAGCTATCTGCATTGCACATTCATATCCCCAGTGTTATAATTCAGATATTTTCAAATGACAGATGAGGAGGAATGTTATATGCGAATAAACCCAATCGAAAAAGAAGATAAGACCGGCAGGATCATCACACTCAGAAATGCCGAACTTTCCGATGCCGAGAATCTGATCACTTATATGAAGATCACCAGTTTAGAAACTCCTTTTCTGCTCCGGGAGCCTGATGAATTTCATCTCACCTCAGAGCAGGAAGAACGTTTTATCCAGAATACGATCGATAATCCCCGGGAACTGATGCTCATCGCAGCAGCTGACAACTGTCATATCGGAAATTGCTCTCTTTCCGGTGCCGGTCCATTTAAAAGGTATCAGCATCGCTGTCAGATTGCGATCGCACTGTATCAGAAATACTGGGGCTGCGGGATCGGACAGATGATGTTAAGTACGGTACTTTCTGTCGCCAGGGAACTTGGATACGAGCAGGCAGAACTGGAAGTAGCTGCAAATAATGCTGCCGCTGTCGCTCTCTACAAAAAATTTGGCTTTGAGACCTATGGCACATTCCCTGATAACATGAAATATGCCGACGGTTCTTACGCAGATATGCTCTGGATGATGAAAAAACTGATCTGATCCAAAAACATTCCAAAAACAGAAAGAGATACAGGCGCGAACTCCTGTACCTCTTTCTGCTTTCATTTTCTTTGATTCTGTTTTCTATCGGAGATTTTCCGGTCCAAATCCGAGTGGAAGCAGTTCTTCCAGTAGATATTTGTTCCATCCGCCTTTCCCATCTTCCAGCACAATATAGAATTCGTCCGGTCTGCAAAATTCCTGCATGACCTGCCTGCACACGCCACATGGCGCACACAAATTTCCACTGCGTCCTGCCCCTTTGCCTCCGACGATCGCGATCCCTTCAAATTCCCGCTCACCTTCTGAGACAGCTTTGAAAAAGGCAGTTCGCTCTGCGCAGTTTGTCGGTGTATAAGATGCACTTTCAATGTTGCAGCCATAGTATAATTTTCCTGCCTTTGTAAGAAGCGCCGCCCCCACGCGAAAATCTGAATATGGCGTATAGGCATACTCTCTTGCCTTATATGCATGTTCGATCAGTTCCCGTTCATCCATCTATTGTTCTCCTATCAGACGAATTGTCTCCGTCACAAGCGCCTTAAATTCCTTCGCCACACGGTCAGCAGTCTCCTGCACTTCCTTGTGATCCAGCGGCTGGTTTGACATTCCCGCTGCCATATTTGTGATGCAGGAGATTCCGCACACCTTCAGTCCCATATGTCTTGCTGCCATCGCCTCGCATGCCGTACTCATTCCCGCGGCATCCGCACCGAGCACACGACACATCCTGATCTCTGCCGGCGTCTCATAGCTTGGTCCGGTAAACTGCATATACACTCCGCTCTGAATAGAAACTTTTACATTTCTTGCCGCCTGTCTGATGATCTGGCGAAGCCCTTTATCATATACTTCACTCATATCCGGGAATCTTGGCCCCAGTTCATCGAGGTTTGCCCCAATCAGCGGACTCGGCACTGCGGTCGTGATCTGATCTGTGATCATCATCAGATCTCCCGGCTGGAAGTTAAAGTTCACTCCGCCTGCCGCGTTGGTCAAAATAACTGTCTTTGCACCTAACAGACCCATCAGACGTACCGGAAGCACTACATCCGACATCGGATACCCTTCATAGAAATGCACTCTTCCCTGCATTGCAACTACCGGAACTCCTTTCACATATCCAAAAAGAAATCTTCCCTGATGTCCCGCAACTGTGGAAATCGGAAAGCCTTCGATCTCTGAATACTCGATCGTTTCTTCCACCTGCATCTCCTTTGCATAATCTCCGAGACCAGATCCGAGGATCAGCGCTACTTCCGGCTGAAATTTGATTTTGCTCCTGACTGCATTGCTGCAGTTTAATAATTTTTCATAAACCTGATTCATAATTCTACCTCTCTATCAGTTCTGATACGACTTCATTCATTTTATGGTATTGTTCCTTGTCTATATAGAACTTGCTGCCTTTTCTTGTGATCCAGCCATTCTCCTCAAATTTCTTCACCGCTCTGTTGACTGTCTTCACACAGAGCCCGGAGGATTCTGACAGTTCCTGCCGTGTGCTGTCCACATAGAGGACTCCGTTTTTTGCGTATTTTGTGTAAGTTTCCACAAGATAAAACGCCAGCCGGTCTGCCCCTTGTAAAAATAAAAACGCCCGACTGTTCTTGCCCTGCTCAAACAGGTAATGTCCCATGATCTTTGCTTCCAGCTTCAGAGCACGGATATCGGAATTCAGCCAGCGGGCATATTTTTCTTTTGCTATTTTTACGATCGTACACGGTGTGACCGTCTCAAGTGTTGTACAGTAACGGTCGAGATCCATGATGACCTCCATGCCGCCCATCGCATAGACCCCTTCAAATCTCATAAAATCATAAGTGATCCCATAGATCCGGTAGTCTGTCGCTTTGATCATTCCTCGTCCTATGATATAGATAGTATCAACCGGCGTGTTCTCTTTGACAAAGACCACGCCGGCATCAAGTTCTACGATCTGAAAAGAATCCATCAGCCATACCGGTGCACTGTAAAAATACTCTTCAAACCGCTCCCGTTTCTTTTTATCGATCTCATTCAGAAACGGAAGCACCTGATATAAATATTTGCATTCCATGCGCTTATTTGATCAGTTCTACCTTTACGATCTCTGCCGGAACACCTGTTGCATCTTCTGCAACTGTATCATTTTCTACCTTGATTGATCCGTCTTTTAATTTTGCGTACAGCTCATCGTATTTTTCCTGAGTAAATTTTGTAAATTTAGAAGTTTCCATTGGAAGCTGAATTCCGTCATCTTTTGCACTTAAGTTCAGTGTTGTTCCACCTGCAAAGTTTCCGTCATAGTAGCTTGCAACTGCATCATATACAGAATCTCCGAGGTTCTTCATAGCAGAAGTGATAACTGTATCAGACTCTACTGACTGGTCTACATCGACACCGATCACTACTTTTCCTGCTGTCTCTGCAGCTTTCATTACAGAGTTACCAACTCCACCGCCACATGCGAAGATACATTCTGTTCCTTCATTGTACCATGCTGCTGCCTTTGCATTGTTTTCCGGAGAAGCATCGAAGTTTCCTACATATGTGTACTTCACTGAGACATCTCCTGCTGCAAGTCCTAAGTCTTTTGCTGCTGCATCTGCTCCCTGGATAAATCCATATCCGTAACGGATAACTGCAGGAACTGCGATTCCACCCATGAATCCAAGATTTCTGTAACCTTCTGTCACTGCTGCGTAACCTGCAAGATATCCTGCCTGCTCTTCTGCATAGAAGATAGAAAGTACATTGTCTTCCAGTTTCGCTTCCCCGTCTTTTACCGGCTGTGCATCGATGATGATGAAAGATACATCCGGATATTTTGTCTGTGCTTCGTATACTGGCACTTCAAAGAGGAATCCCGGTGTTGCGATCACTTTTGCTCCGCCTTTGACAGCAAGATCGATCGCATTTAAACATGCCTCATCAGATTTTTCTGCAGGTTTGTAATATTTGTAAGTGATGTCATGCTCTTTCGCATATTTCTCCAGACCTTCCCATGATCCCTGGTTGAACGATTTGTCATCGATTGTTCCTACGTCTGTGATCAGCGCCAGCTCATATCCACCTTTGGAATCCTTCTTGTCACCATCCTTTGCAGTATCCTCTGCACCTGGTTTCTTCACTGCACATGCAGCCATGCTCATTACCATGACTCCCGCTAAGATCAGACTTAAAATTTTCTTTTTCATATTAAGTTCTCCTTTTCTTTTTTAATATTCACTTGTCTTATGACCTTGAATCAATTTTACTGCGGAACTTGTTCCGATTCTGTCACAGCCTTCCTGAAGAAATGCTTCCAGATCTTCCACCGTCTTCACTCCTCCGGCTGCTTTCATCTTCACATGTTCACCGATATGTTCTTTGAACAGGCGGATATCCGAAAGTGTAGCACCCGCGGTTCCAAATCCGGTGGAAGTCTTAATGTAATCTGCACCTGCCGCTGTCACAGCTTTGCACATCGCAATTTTTTCTTCTTCCGTCAGATAGCATGTCTCGATGATCACTTTTAAGATCTTATCTCCGACAACTTCCTTTAATGCTGCGATTTCTCTTTCTACCGCCGCATAGTCACCATTTTTCACATCGGAAATATTGATGACCATATCGATCTCAGATGCACCGTCCTCGAGTGCTTTCTTTGTCTCTGCGACTTTCGCCTCTGTTACACTGTATCCAAGAGGGAATCCTACAACAGTACAGATATTGATCTTATCCCCGTACGCCTCCTTCACTCTCTGAATATAGCATGGCGGAATGCATACCGAAGCAGTCTGATACTCCACTGCCTCATCGCACAGTTTCTGAATGTCCTCCCATGTGGCAAATGCTTTCAGCTGTGTGTGGTCCACATGTCCCATGATTTCCTTTTCTGTCATCACGTTCTCCTTTCTTAACATTTTTATTTTCCAAGAGGATCCGCAAAAGAGCAGCTCCTCTGCGATACCCTCTCTTCACTCTCTCCAATGGTCACTTGTCTCTGCATACAAATTGCTACGCGAGCCGTTCTACCTGATCCTTTGTCACTCTCGCGTATACAAGCGGAGTCTCTTTTGCTTTCTCATCCTCGATCGTCACAGCTTCCTGATATCTCTGCTCTGCTGCCGCAAATAATTCTTCCTTATCCGCATAGAAGACTGCCATCGGCTCTCCTGCCTTTACATAATCTCCCACTTTTTTCTTCAGGATGATTCCTGCTGCAAAATCAATCTGACTGTCTTTTGTCTCACGTCCTGCCCCTAACATGGCAGAGGCGATTCCACAGCTTTCTGTATCCATAAAAGTAATATATCCGCTCTTCTTTGCGAGTACCTCGTGCTGATATGCTGCTTTTTCAAACTTGTCCGTATCAAAAATCACAGAGCTGTCTCCCCCCTGCGCTTCTGCCATCGCCGCGAATCTCTTTAACGCCTCTCCGTTTGCGATGACTTCTTTCACAAGAGTTCTGCATTCTTCCAGCGTACCTTTTCCTGCAAGGAAAAGCATATTCGATGCAAGCTGCACACAGACTTCTGTCAGATCTTCCGGTCCATTTCCTCTCAGAGTCTCTACCGCCTCGATCACTTCCAGACTGTTTCCGATGTTATGTCCAAGTGGAATATCCATATCTGTGATCAGCGCCACAGTCTTTCTTCCGGCATTCTCTCCAATCGCCACCATCTCTTTTGCAAGCGCGATAGAGTCGTCAATGCTCTTCATAAATGCACCGCTTCCGGTTTTTACATCAAGAAGGATACAGTCGTTTCCTGCAGCCAGCTTCTTACTCATGATCGACACTGCAATCAGCGGAATACTGTCCACCGTCGCTGTCACATCGCGGAGCGCATACAGTTTTTTGTCCGCCGGAGCGAGATTTCCAGACTGACCGATCACACTCAGCCCGGTCTGATTGACTACATTGAAAAATTCTTCTCTGGAAAGCGAAGTCTGAAGCCCCGGGATCGATTCTAACTTATCCACGGTTCCTCCCGTATGTCCAAGTCCTCTTCCCGACATCTTCGCAACCTTCACACCACATGCCGCAACGATCGGCGCAATGATCATCGTTGTCTTATCTCCAACCCCTCCGGTAGAGTGTTTATCTACCTTCACGCCAGAAATACCTGATAAATCTACCATCTCTCCGGAATGTGCGACCGCCTGCGTCATCGCAAGTGTCTCTTCCTCTGTCATTCCTTTGAAATATACCGCCATCAGAAACGCTGACATCTGATAATCCGGAATCTCTCCTGCCACATATTCACGGATCATATACTGGATTTCCTGCTCTGTCAGTGCTTCCCCGTTTCTTTTCTTCATGATCAGATCATACATTCTCATGATGTCTGCCACTCCTTTCTGTTATCTGCTTCCCTTATCGTATGGGATACCTTCTGCTCTCGGAGCCTGAGAGTTCTTAGATGAAAACGCTAACACGATCAATGTCGCAATATACGGGATCATCTTATATACTTCATTCGGAATCGGCAATGATTTCAAAAATGGAATTGCAGAATATGCACTTGCCAGTGTCTTCATAATTCCAAAGAAAAATGCTGCCATTAAGATCTTATTGCTCCTCCACTGTCCGAAGATCAGTACCGCGATCGCAAGGAAACCATATCCTGCAACGCTGGCATTAAAGTTTGTAGAAGTCGGGATAACAAAGATCAGACCTCCGATTCCACCTAACACACCAGAGATGATAACACCGGCGTAACGGATCTTCGCTACATTGACGCCGACAGAGTCTGCCGCTCCCGGATGTTCTCCACATGCGCGGAGACGAAGTCCGAATCTGGTATGTTTGATCACATAAGCCGCCACGATAAAGATTCCGATTCCGATATAAGTTGTAATATAACAGTTCTGGAAGAACATATCCCCGATTACCGGAATATCACCCAGTACCGGAACTTTATCAATGTGAAAGGTATCTGTAAACTGTACCTGCTGTACTCCCTGGATCATACGCGCTGTAAAGATCGCAAATGCCGGAGCAAACAAGTTTAACGCTGTACCACTGATCGTCTGGTCCGCTTTCATATTAATAGAAGCAAACGCATGGAGCAGAGAAAACAGTCCCCCCGCAACTGCTACGATCAAGATCGCCAGCAGGAGCAGTTTCTGTCCGCTCATCGTATCCTGGAATGTATTGATGAAGAAAATACCGACAAAGGCTCCCATGACCATAATACCTTCCATCGCGATGTTGATGACACCGCTTCGCTCTGAATACATTGCACCGATTGCCACAATAAGAAGCGGGATCGCAAAATACATTGTCTGCTGAATAACAAAATATACTACACTCATTATTTGCCCTCCTTCTTATTCTTCTTCGTCGATTTCTTCATACGGATCTTATAGATCAGATTTTTAAATAACAGTGACAGCGCTCCGCAGTAGATGATCGCAGAAATAATAATGTCGATTACTTCCGGTGCGAAATCAAACAGCTGCATGTTGTAACCGCCGACTGTGATATGTCCAATAAACAATCCTGCAAATAAGATTCCGATCGGATTAGAAAGTCCGAGCAGTGCAACCGAGATTCCCGAGAAACCTTCCGGCGCGATCACGTCGAGCACCTGCATGTATTTTCCAGAATCTGCCAGATATAACAACGCTCCTCCAAGTCCTGCAAGCGCACCGGCGATCACCATAGAAAAGACGATACTTCTCTTTGCATTGATTCCGGCATATTTACTTGCATTTGGATTCTTTCCGCATGCCTTCAGTTCGTATCCAAACGTTGTCTTATTCAGAATAATGTAGATCAGGATCACACACAGGATCGCGATCAGAATACCGATATTGATATTTGTGCCCGGAAACAGTTTATCAAGCCCGGCCTTTGGAAGGTTCGCACTGTCTGCAACTGCCATCGTCTGGTTTTTTACCTGATCGTATACGGTTCTCTGGATCAGCATATTGACAAGATACATTCCGATATAGTTCATCATGATCGAAGAAATAACTTCATTTACATTAAAGAAGGCTTTTAAAAGTCCCGGCACAAGTCCCCATATCGCCCCCGCAAGGATTGCTGCAAGAAGCGCTGCAAGACAATGCAGTCCCGGAGGAAGAAATGTAAATTTCACACCGACAAACACTGCCGCAAAAGCTCCCGCAGTGAACTGTCCGGATGCCCCGATATTAAAAAGTCCCGTCTTAAAAGCAAATCCGACAGAAAGTCCTGTCATGATGATCGGTGTTGCCAGATAGAGCATCTGTCCGATTCCCTGGATTCCGTCTGTAAATCCGCCCTGAATGATCATCATAAATCCATAATATGCCTGCTGCGGATTGCTGGACAATAAAATAATAAAACCAAATAAAAGTCCGCAGACAATCGCCAGAATGGAAGAACTAAAATTGACGATTCCGTCTCCATGCCAGATATTTTTCCATTTATTTTTCATTCTTCACACTCCTTTTCGCACCAGCCATATAAAGACCAAGTTCCTCTACTGTAATTTCTTTTGGATCCACATCCGCGACGATCTCACCTTCATACATGACGACAATACGGTCGCTGACATCCATTACCTCATCTAATTCCAGAGAAACAAGCAGTACTGCTTTGCCTGCATTTCGCTGCTCTACAAGCTGCTTGTGGATGTATTCGATCGCCCCTACATCCAGTCCGCGGACCGGCTGAACTGCGATAACAATCTCCGGATTTCTGTCAAGCTCTCTTGCAATGATCGCCTTCTGCTGATTACCGCCGGACATTCCACGTACGATACTATCCTCACCCTGCCCTGAACGGATATCAAATTTCTCGATGAGTCCCTTAGCATATTTGCGGATCGCATCAAATTTTAAGAAACCATGCTTCTGAAAGCGATCCGTGTAATAGCTTTGCAGCACAAGATTCTCCTGCAGGGAAAAATCAAGCACCAGCCCATCTTTGTGTCTGTCTTCCGGAATGTGTGCCATTCCATCCAGACATTTGCGGCGGATACTTTCTTTTGTAATATCTTTTCCATTTAAAAGGATCTGCCCGCTTTCGATCGGAGCCAGTCCGGTAATTCCATATACAAGCTCAGACTGTCCGTTTCCATCGATTCCTGCCACACAGAGGATCTCACCTTTCCGCACCTGGAAGGATACGTCCTTTACTGCGTGCTGTCCCTCATGCTTCGATGCGATGGTCAGATTCTTCACTTCCAGTACCGGCTCTCCCGGCTTCATCTCAGGCTTATCCACATGGAAATTCACCTTTCGTCCTACCATCATCTCGGACATCTCTTCTTTGGAAGTCTGCGCCACATCGATCGTGCCGATATATTTGCCTTTCCGGAGCACACTGCACCGGTTTGCCACTTCCTTGATCTCATTCAGCTTATGTGTAATAAAGATGATCGACTTTCCTTCTGCCACAAGCTGTTTCATGACCTTCATCAGTTCATGGATCTCCTGCGGTGTCAACACAGCTGTCGGTTCATCAAAAATCAGGATATCATTGTCACAATAAAGCATCTTTAAGATTTCAACCCTCTGCTGCATTCCGACTGTAATATCAGAAATATATGCATCCGGATCAATCTTAAATTTGTATTTTTCACTGAGTTCCATCACTTTTTTTCTGGCTGCATCCATCTTCAGTGTCCCGAATTTTGTCGTCTCTCTTCCAAGCACAATACTCTCAAGCACTGTAAAATTGTGTACCAGTTTGAAATGCTGATGTACCATTCCGATTCCAAGATCGTTGGCATCGTTCGGGTTATTGATCTTAACTGCCTTCCCATTGATCTTGATTTCTCCCTCTTCCGGCTGGTACAAGCCGAAAAGAACGCTCATCAGTGTGGATTTTCCTGCCCCATTCTCACCTAACAGTGCGTGGATCTCACCCTTTTTTACTTGCAGGGTAATATCATCGTTCGCTTTAAAACTTCCGAACTGCTTGGTGATATGATTCATCTCGATTACATATTCCACTCTCCTACCTCCGTTTCCTTTCACTTTCTTTGTGTATTCTTCTTGTTTCTTTTGCTACTTTTTCAGGATCAGTTCCTTCATGCTCGTTCCGTCTGTATTATTTTCCACCTGCAAAAGATCCAGCACTGTCGCTGCGATATCTGCAAACGTCTCTCTTGTTCCGAGATTTACATTCTCCTGAATGTCTGCTCCATAGATCAAAAGCGGAGTATGCTCTCTGGAATGGTCTGTCCCTTTAAATCCCGGATCACATCCATGGTCTGCTGTGATCATCAGGATATCTTCCGGTCTCATGCGCTCCAGGAACGTCTTTAACTGTCTGTCAAACACTGTTGCTGCATTGGCGTAGCCTTCAATATCATTTCGATGTCCATACAACATATCAAAATCGACAAGATTTACAAAACAGATTCCTTTAAAATCTTTCTCCTGCATCTCGATGGTCTTCTCCATCCCATCCACATTGTTCTGGATCCGCTGTGCGCGCGCGATCCCCTTGCCCGCAAAAATATCATAGATCTTTCCGATTCCGTAAGTGTCATATCCCGCCTCTAAAATTGCATCAAGCATCGTGTCCCTCGGCGGCAGAAGTGAGAAATCATGGCGGTTTGCAGTTCTCTTAAAGTTCGGCGCCTCCCCGATAAACGGGCGGGCGATCACACGTCCTACACCGTGTTCTCCACATAAGATCTCTCTTGCGATCTCACAATATCTGTAAAGTTCCTCCACCGGAACAATCTCTTCGTGAGCTGCAATCTGGAATACACTGTCTGCCGATGTATATACGATCAGCGCTCCCGTCTTCATATGTTCCTCGCCATAATCCCGGATCACATCCGTCCCTGAATATGGCAGATTGCAGAGAACCTCTCTTCCGGTTGCCTTTCTGAACTTCTCTAAAACCTCCTCCGGAAATCCGTTCGGATATACCGGAAGCGGCTTTGGTGATACAACTCCGGCGATCTCCCAGTGTCCGATCGTTGTGTCCTTTCCTCTTGACCGCTCCTTCATTCTTCCGAATGCTCCGACAGGACTCGCTTCCTTTTTCATCCAGTCTACGCCATCAATATTAAATAATCCGAGTTTCTTCATATTCGGTGTATCATAGGCTTCGGAAGCTGTGATCGTCTTTAATGTATTGCTTCCTTCATCACCGAAATCTGCGGCATCCGGCAGCGCTCCGATGCCATAACTGTCCAGTACGATTAAAAAAATTCTCCTATTTTCCATTCTTTTTCCGTCCTTATTTGTTGATATTTAATAACTCTTCTTGTATCATATCGAAATTGCAGGATACAGAAAAGGACTCAAGTCCTTTTTCTTTCTACTTATTCTAAGTTTGTCATTTTTCCGCTAATTTGTCCACCCCTTTTTGTATACTTTTCATAAGTTTTTCCATTTCCTGTTTCGTTATTCTGCATAGAACTCTCTCTATCTTTTCCCAGAATCCATCGGAAATAAATATTTTACATTTACTTGTGGAAATCTATGGGTATCTGTTATATAATTTAATATTGTATACAATGTATTTATTCTGCTACTGCAACGTACAGACACAACAGCTGGATATCCAGCTCATAGATTTTATAGGAGGAATATTATGAAAGATACAAAGATTTCAGATTCTGTTATTTACATTGGCGCAGATGATAAAACATTAGACCTTTTTGAAAGTCAGTATGTCATTCCGAACGGCGTTTCATACAATTCCTATCTGATTTTAGATGAGAAAGTTACGATCATGGATACGGTGGATGCCCGCGCAACGAAGGAGTGGCTCCAGAATCTTGACACAGCACTTTGCGGCAGAAAGGCAGACTACCTTGTTGTTTCTCATATGGAACCGGATCATGCAGCAAACGTTATAACCCTGATCGAAAAATTCCCTGAGATCCAGGTGATCGGAAATGCAAAGACTTTTAGCATGATCTCCCAGTTCTTTGATCTGGATCTCTCTGACCGCTCCATCATCGTCAAGGAAGGAGATACTCTTTCCCTCGGTTCTCATACTTTACAGTTTTTCATGGCTCCGATGGTACACTGGCCGGAAGTTATGGTTGCCTATGAGCAGAGCGAGAAGATTCTCTTTTCCGCAGATGGATTTGGAAAATTCGGGGCACTCGACGCGGAGGAAGACTGGGCAGATGAGGCAAGACGATACTATCTGAACATTGTTGGAAAATACGGCATGCAGGTACAGGCACTCTTAAAGAAAGCATCTGTACTTGATATCCAGATGATCTGCCCGCTTCATGGACCGATTTTAAAAGAAAATTTAGGTTATTATATCGACAAGTACAACACATGGAGCAGCTATGAGCCAGAGGATGACGGTATCCTGATCGCGTACGCTTCTATCCATGGAAATACAAAGGAAGCTGCTGAATTTCTGAAGAAAGATCTGGAAGAAAAAGGCGCCAAAAATGTCGTGATCATGGATCTTTCCCGCGATGATATGTCCCAGGCGCTTGCCAATGCATTCCGCTTCAGCAAGCTTGTCGTTGCCTGCGCAACCTATGATGGCGGTCTGTTCCCTTGTATGGAGGACTTCCTTCATCATCTCAAGGCGAAAAATTATCAGAAACGTACTGTTGCCCTAATTGAAAACGGATCCTGGGCGCCGATGGCTGCAAAACAGATGAAAGCATTTTTTGAGACACTGAAAAATATCTCTATCTGTGAAAATATCGTCACAATAAAATCCACGGTAAAGCAGGAGACAAAAACTGCGCTTTCTGAACTTGCTGATACATTACTTGCATAAAATATTTTTATACTTTCAAATTTCTGAAACACGTTTCATCACACATATACAATACGCCCTGCAATGGAAAATGATCCATTTCAGGGCGTATCTTTCTGCTCATCCTTTTATGAACTTTTCTTTTTCCTCTCTCTATGAAGCCATTCCACTCTCCACATATAGATCAGAACTCCGAGTGCCGCTGCGATCCATGACACCGGGTATCCCCATAAAACAGTCGACAATTTCGGAATCACTGGCGTCATCACGCCTACCCAGAGCATTCGGATCCCTACCATACTTCCTACCATGAGAAGCATCGCAGCCATAGAACGCCCGGCTCCTCTTAATACGCCGGTGTATACCTGTGCGATCGCGAGGAAGAAATAAAATGGCATCACAGTTTTCAGCATCAGATATCCATTCGCATTTACTTCCGGATCCGATGAAAAAATGGTCAACAGCTGTTTCCCGAAGAACAACAGTACCGAACATGCGATCATACAGTAAAGTTCGCTGAGCAGCAGCGTCCGATGCTGCCCTTTCTTTACCCGGTCATACTTTTCCGCTCCGATATTCTGTCCGGTAAACGTCATTGCCGCCATACCAAAACTCATGATCGGCAGAATTGCAAATCCATCAATTTTCATATAAGAGCTTGTCCCAGCCATCGCATTTGCTCCAAAACTATTTATATTCGACTGTACGATTACATTTGAAAACGAAATGATCGCCGATTGCAGTCCACTTGGAATCCCCATCTCAAGAATTCTCTTCATCATTCGTACATCGATCCGGAGCTTTCTGAAATACATCCGGTAGATATCGTCATCCCTGCATAACGTCCACACAACAAGCATCGCTGAAATCACCTGGGAAAGCACCGTTGCGATCGCGGTTCCTTTTACCCCCATCCGCAATACTACAACAAATACAATATCCAGTACAATGTTGACAACAGATGTAATGCACAGATAATAAAGCGGACGTTTGGAATCTCCAACGCCTCTCAAGATCCCCGCCCCCATATTGTATGTAATATTAAACAGCGATCCCATAAAGTAGATTCTCAGATAGATTACCGACTGCTCCATGACTTCCGGCGGAGTTCCCATCGCTTTTAAAATCTGTGGGGATAAGAACACTCCGATGAACGTAAGCAAAATTCCTCCAATGATACTTAACATCATTGAAGTGTGCACAGCCCACTGCATCTTTTCTTCATCTCGCGCACCATAATACTGCGCAATGATCACACCAGCACCAGTAGAAATACCGATAAACAGTCCAATGATCAGATTGATCAGAGAGTTGCTCGATCCGACTGCAGCCAGTGCCTCTTTTCCGATAAAATTTCCCGCGATGACAGAGTCTGCTGTATTATATAACTGTTGAAATAAATTTCCGATCAAAAGCGGAACAGAAAACAGCATGATACTTTTTATAATGCTTCCTTCTGTCATCGATATTTTTTTCTCTTTTTTTACTTTATTCATATTTTCACCTGTAACTCTTCTTCCTTTTCTATCTAACACCTGATTTTAAGACTCCCCTTCTATCTATCCCTGATTTTAAGACTCCCTATAGTGAACACACGGAGATCTATGACACCTTAGAGTCTAAAGCGACCTCCGATGTGATTCCGAATGCTTTCTTTCTCAAAGAAGGAAACCAGCACAATGCCGGTTTCCAATAAATGTTATCACATTTCTAAATTGTACAAAATACTACCTACAAACTCTGCTGCTCCTTATATAAAGCTGCAAGATATTCTACAATCTTCTCTTTTCCAAGTAGACTGCTGTTCAGAAGAATCTGATGTGACTGGATGCTTCCCCATTCTCTTCCGGAGTAAGTCTCGTAGTAATATTTTCTCTCACGATCGATCTTCTTCATCTTCTCAGCCGCTTTCCGCTCGGTCAGCTGATATTTGTCCATCACACGACACTTTCGGTCTTCCTTCGATGCACAGATAAATACATTGATGCAACTTGGATATTCTCTCAATACATAGTCTGCACATCTTCCGACAATTACACAAGAACCCTGGGAGGCAAGTTTCTTTATGATTGCTGACTGTGCCACATAGAGGTCTTTCCCAACTGGTGCATAAAATTCTGCATTTGTCATAAAATCATTATATGCACCCATTATCAGATTAAAGCCGGATACAAAGTTCATTAACTGCTTCTCATCTTCAATCTCTGCCTGCTCTTCTGTAATATGGAGCTCTTCCGCAGCCATCTTGACAAGATTTCTGTCATAAAATGGAATCCCAAGTTTCTTAGCAAGCAATTCACCAATTTCATGACCTCCGCTTCCAAATTGTCTTCCAATCGTAATAATTGTATTTTTCGTCATAAAAATCACCGCCTTTTCCAATTGTTAGTAATTATCTGATTCTTATGTCTATTATACTATTCTTTTTTCACTTTTTCTATATATTTTTCATTTTCTTTCAAAATTTATTGTTTTCTTATCAAGATTGCTCCACATTGAACCTATTCTTAAATAGCAAGCTTAAATATCGACCCACAAACCGCGTGAACTTATGGCTCACCCTAACTATTGACTTAGAACTCTTATTGGGGAAAATGGCAATGAAAAACCTCTTGCTGATAATCAACAAGAGGTTCAAGCGTGGGCGAGAAGATTCGAACTCCCGACCTTTTGGTCCGTAGCCAAACGCTCT
>CAUWEA010000049.1:0-20679 GCA_963557735.1 uncultured Faecalimonas sp.
TCTTCGACTCGAATTGTCAATAGTTTTTTTATTTTTTATTTTATTTGTACAATTCGTACAATTATTCGCCGCTCTTTCGACCGCTCTCCGTGATTTTCCAATATTGCAAAGCAACATCACAATATTGGAAAACATCACAATATTGGAAGGCATACCGCTCCCCACTGCTTCTAAACCCTTTTTTCTTTTCCTCCACTGATCTGCCTCTTTTTGACAGTTCTTCTTTGTCTTTTACCTAATTTCTAAAACTATCCACTTACTTCTGTTTTTTCTCTTCTTTTACGAACAAAAAACCTTCCTTCTTCCGGACATTTGTGGAAATTTTTTTCTAAAATTATGTTATAATAATTTATAGAAGTTGACGGGCCGGTTGCATGTGTGGCAAACCCTATGCGCTTCTTCAGAGTTTTCTTCTCTGAGCAAAAAATGGATTCTGTTCATTCGCACAATACTTTCTGTGAAACGTCCATTTTCCTCTACTATGCTAAGAGGATCCGGAGATACTCCCGTTTTCCAGATCCTCTTTACACATCTTCTCCGTTGTATTTCCCCTTATTTCTATTTTTATCTAATGTATCGTAAAACACTTACTTTATGAAACGACTGAATCATCAGCCTTTTCCCCATAAAAGGTCTCACTTTGGACAACTTTTCGCTTTTCTTTTCCGCGCAGAGTTACTTCCCCTGCATCTTATATTTTTCCTGCCCCAGAAGAATTTCAATCTGATCTGTATATTTCTCAAAAGCTGCCGGTATTGGATACTTTTCCTGAATTTCCTCCGGATGGATAAACAGCATCTGCTCCGTACATTTCTGCTCCAACTCATCCACCTTCATTTTATATCCGATCATATCCCACTCGATATGGCTGAAAATATGCTTTGCGCTTCCCAGCGATTGAATTCGCAGCGGAGAAAGACCAATCTGTCTGCAAAATGCAAGCGCCTCTTCTTCACTGAAATGTCCTTCCCTTCCCGGAAGTTCATACAAACTTGCCAGAAGACCTTTCGCCGGCCGTTTTTGTATGGCAACTTTCTCTCCATCCTGGAAAATAAAAATCGTCCGCTTCTCAACCTTTCTCGCCTTCGCCTTTGACTTCACCGGAAGTTCCATCACTTTTCCAAGCGCTCTCGCTCTGCACAGATGGCTCACCGGACATTCACCGCATTTCGCCATTCCGTTTGGTACACAGACAATAGCGCCCAGCTCGATCAGACCCTGATTAAAGTCACTCGCCGCCTCCTCCGGAATCACGCGTTCCAGCAGATACTCCATTTTCGTCCTCGTACTTTGCTTCATGATATCTTCATCACTTGCCAGGATCCTGGACAGCACGCGCAGTACATTTCCATCTACTGCCGGTTTTGGAATCCCGTATGCAAAAGACGCAATCGCACCCGCAGTATAGCTGCCGATCCCTGCAAGACTCCGTATCTGCTCATAATCTCTCGGAAATTCACCGTCAAATTCCTGCATAATCTGGCATGCCGCCTTCTGCATGTTTCTGATCCGGTTATAGTATCCAAGACCTTCCCACAATTTCAGAAGTTTCTCTTCCTCAGCTTCCGCAAGTTTTTCTACCGTAGGCAGTTCCCGCATAAAGCGGTCATAAAATGGCTTCACCGCCTCCACTCTCGTCTGCTGCAGCATGATCTCAGACACCCACACCCGGTACGCACTTGGATTTTCTCTCCAGGGCAGCTGCCTTTTATTTTCCCGGAACCATCTTACGAGAGGATCTGCAAGCGCAGATAATTCCGGCGCGCCGAGCAGTACCGGAACTTCTTTCCGGATCCTTATCTCGTCTTTTTTAACTTCACAGTCATATGCCAGGATCTTTACTCCCTGCTTCTGTGCTTTTTCTAAAGCCTCTGCAAACTCTGGATGCGTCTTTCTGTTCGGTGTAAAATATTTGACATTCTTCATCTGGATCACAAAGAAAATGTATGCCTCATATCCTTCCTGCACTGCTTTGCACAATTCTTCTACATGTTTGACCCCGCGCTCTGTCGGTGCATCCGGAAATGTTACACTTCCGTCTTCCTCAAGCGTCACGCCTTTCACTTCTACAAAGATCTTGCGGTCATCCTCCTCGGCATACAGATCAAATCTAGAATTTCCATAAGTCACTTCCTGCCGCAGCAATTCCGGCTTTCCACAGAGATTCCCTTTCTCGATCCACTCTTTTACCGCACTGTTTGGAATCTGGGAATCTACATTGATCAGTCGGCTTCCCTTCCTGACACAGATCAGATCCCACCTTGTCTTCCGCTCCGGATTGTCGCACTCCTGCACATAGACAAGCGCTCCCGGAACAAACAGTTCCGCGCACCGCCCCGTATTTTTAACGTGTACCAGTTCCCTTCTCCCTCGGATCTCTACATGTGCAGTAAACCGATTCAGACGCTCCAGAAAATATCCCTTCTCAATTCTCTCATACTTCATTTTTTACTCCGCAACCTTACATACTTTTGCCCACTCGCTCTCCTTAAATCCCGGAATTGCAAAATCTTCTCCGAGAAGGATCGGCCGCTTCACTAACATTCCGTCTGTTGCCAGAAGCTTATACTGTTCCTCTTCCGTCATCGTCGACAGTTTGTCCTTTAACGCAAGCTCTCTGTACTTCATCCCACTCGTGTTAAAGAAACGCTTCAGTGGAAGCCCGCTTTTCTTATGCCATTCTCTCAGTTCTTCCTCTGTCGGGCTGTTCTCTACAATATGTCTCTCCTCAAATGAAACACCCTGCTCCTGCAGCCAGTTTTTCGCCTTCTTGCAAGTTGAACATTTTGGATACTCTAAAAATAAAATACTCATATGATACCTCCTGATCTTAACCGTTTTATTTTAACTGTTTTTAATAAATTCTGTATGACACTTCGGGCAGGTGATACAGATCTTGCCTTTTCCCTTCGGCACCCGTATCTTCTGTCTGCAGGACGGGCACTTATAAATATGATGTGTCTTTCGCTGTTCCAGATACCCCTTCTCGCGTTCCAGAAATGCGGACGCTTTTCCTCTCAGTTCTAAAAACTTCTGATTCTCCTCCGCTCTCTTCTGACAGTTCCTTGAGAACATCCGGAAATAGCAGAGAAAAACGAGCAGACACGCGAGCGTATTACAGAAATTATTGCGAAATCCCATCGCAAGAAACAGCAGTACGACCGCTGTTCCGAGCAGGAACTTGCTCAGAGAGTCTACCCCGTAACGTCCTATCATAAAATTTCTGAACTTATCCTTCATCTTTCTTCGCCCCTTTGTTTTATTCTTCCTACATCTTCTCCGAAACATCCTCAAAAGTCAATCCATTTTATCGAATCTTTATAATCTATATATAGTTTTAATAGCCTTTGCAAAAAAGAAAAAGCAGAAACATTTCTCATCCAGGTTTTCTTATTTCCCCGGAGCACGTTTCTGCTTTCTCCCATTAATATTAATCAGTATACTGTGCCATTATGCCGAAAGTGAATGAGACAGTACACAGGCGTTACAGTACTTTTGACAGAAATTCTTTCAGTCTCGGATGTTTTGGATTTTCAAAAAATTCCTTCGGTGTACCGCTCTCTTTTACCTGTCCTTCGTCAATGAAGAGAACACGCGTTGCAACTTCTCTTGCAAATCCCATCTCGTGCGTGACAACAACCATCGTCATTCCGTCATCTGCAAGTTCTTTCATCAGGCCAAGTACTTCCCCGACCATCTCCGGATCCAGCGCAGATGTTGGCTCGTCAAACAACATCACATCCGGATTCATTGCCAGCGCCCGCGCAATCGCGATACGCTGTTTCTGTCCTCCTGACAGCTGTTTTGGATATGCCTCCGCCTTGTCCGGAAGTCCGACGCGCTCCAGAAGTTCTTCTGCCTTCTTCGCCGCCTCCTGCTTTGACAATACTCCAAGTTTCACCGGCGCCAGCATAATGTTTTCCTTGATCGTCAGATGCGGGAACAAATTAAACTGCTGGAATACCATCCCCATTTTCTGTCTTAATTTATTGATATCGCAATTCTTACTTGTAATATTATTCCCCTCAAACCATACCTCTCCGCTCGTCGGTACTTCCAAAAGATTCAGGCATCGAAGGAACGTGGATTTTCCGGAACCGGAAGGTCCTACCACTACTACTTTTTCACCTTTTTCAATATGCTCATCAATTCCTCTGAGCACTTCATGTCCATGAAATGATTTTTTTAAATTCTTAGTTATGATCACCTTGTGCCATTCTCCTTTCAAATATATTTAAAAGCTTTGTCAGTCCCAGTACGATCACGAGATAGCATGCTGCTGCCACATAGAGCGGTGGAAGAATATCGTATGTAGAAGAACCGATATACTGCGCTGCCTTTGTCAGATCTGTCACGGCGATAACACCTGCCACCGATGTCTCTTTGATCAGTACTATAAACTCATTTCCAAGTGCCGGCAGGATATTTTTGATCGCCTGCGGAATGATGATCTCTTTCATCGTCTGAAGATAATTCAGTCCAAGAGAACGCCCGGCTTCCATCTGCCCCTTGTCGATCGACTCGATTCCCGCACGGATGATCTCCGCCACATACGCGCCGGAGTTAATTCCGAAGCAGACTGCCCCGACCAGAAGCGCATTTGTATCCCTGGATGTAAAGATCAGGTTATAAATGATCAACAACTGCACCATCACCGGTGTTCCTCGGATGATCGTAATATAGATATTACAGATTTTATTAAAAATCCACAGTTCTTTCCGCTGTACTGCACTTACTTTTACTACTGCCACTAAAAGTCCGATCGCAATTCCGATCAGGATCGCAAAGATGGAAATCAGGATCGTAACCTTCAACCCATCTAAATATGCCAGATATCTCTGGTCTTTGATCACCGCTTTATAAAAAGCATCCGAGAAATTCTGAAAAAATCCCGTCATAATAATTCCTTTCATTCGTTCTCTCCTTTTTCATTTACCCTCAAAGGGGCTGCCGCAAAAATCCGGATCTTCCACCTCCCTTTTTTCGGGAACTCTGGAACATCCGCCTTTTGCAGCAGCCTCCCCTGCAGTTTTTTTCGTCTTACTACTGTTGCTTCTTTGTCTGCTTATTCACTCTGTACATGATTTGCTGTGAACTCTTCTACTTTTCCGTCTTCCACCAGCTGATCGATCACTTTGTTAATGTCTTCTAACAGTTCTTTGTTTCCTTTTTTCACGGCGATCGCATATTTATCCTCGAATAACGTTCCGTCTAATGTTGCCAGCTCCGTATTTGCTGCCACAAGTTCCTCTGCCGGATATTTATCCATAACGATACAGTCGATCTTGCCATTTTTTAAGTCTTCTGCTGCCTGTGCAAATTTTGTGTAACGCTTTACTTCCTTCGGATTACAGTTGTCTTTATTAGACACCCAGATATCTGCAATATTTCCCTGCTGCACTGCAACAACTTTTCCATCCAGGTCTGAACCTGCCAGCGCTTCTCCTGCCGGGGCTACTGCCGGATTCTCTTTATTTACTACGACAACTTCTGTAGAATTTACATATTCATGTGAGAAATCCATCGCCTCCTCACGCTCCGGGCTGATCGATACTCCGGCTGCAACAAAATCTACCTTTCCGCTCTGTACTGCCGCAAGCGCTCCGTCGAAATCCATGTTTTTGATCTCAAGCTCTTTTCCCATCTCATCTGCGATCGCTTTTGCGATATCCATATCGATTCCGACTACTTCATTGCCTTTCATGTACTCATACGGTGCAAATCCGGCTTCTGTACCGACGATCAGTTTGTCTGACTTCGCCTCTTCTTCCTTGCCTCCGCATGCTGCCATAGAAATCATCATTGTCCCTGCTACTAAAATCCCTAATACTTTCTTTATTTTCATAACGCTTCCTCCACTTGAATTGTTTTTGTATGTTTATTCGTCTATATTGCATATTATACTACGCTTTTCATAAAAATCAAGTGGTTTTTGCAAATTTATGCATATTTTATGCAAACACTGTAAAATAAAGCAAAACGAGGGCTCCAAGGACGATCCGATAGTAACCAAATACTTTGAAATCATTCTTTTTGATATAACCCATCAAAAACTTAATCGCAAGTACCGATACAACGAATGCTACCAGACATCCGACGATCAGCATCGCCGCCTCCATCGCGGTAAAGGAAAGACCAAATTTTAAAATCTTTACAAAGCTTGCGCCGAACATAACCGGGATCGCAAGGAAAAATGTAAATTCTGCCGCCACATACCGCGAGGTTCCAAGCAGAAGTGCGCCGACGATCGTTGCACCCGAGCGTGATGTTCCCGGTATCAACGAAAGCACCTGCCACCCTCCGATGAGCAGTGCAGTCTGATAGGATAGCTGTGACAGCTTCGTCACTTTCGGTGTCTTTCCTTTATTCCAGTTTTCTACAATAATAAACAGAACTCCGTACAAGATCAGCATGGCAGATATGATCTCCGGTTTATGCAGATGCGCTTCCATCCAGTCATCAAATAAGATTCCGATCACACCTGCCGGGATACATGCCACGATCACTTTCATCCAGAGCTGGATCGTCCACGCCTTTTGCTTCTGTGTTTTTTTCGGCGAGAACGGATTCAGCTTATGAAAATACAAAACAACGACCGCCATGATCGCTCCAAGCTGGATCACAACATTGAACATCTCTTTAAACTCTGCGCTCGCTCCAAGCTTAATAAACTCATCTACAAGGATCAGATGCCCGGTACTGCTGATCGGAAGCCACTCTGTGATCCCTTCCACAATCCCAAGCAAGATTACTTTTAACATTTCTAACATTCTTTCTCCTCCTGACTTTTCTGAAGAATCTTTTCAATTACCTTTGCCACTCCATCTTCCTCATTGGAATCTGTGACAATATCTGCCGCCTCTTTCACTGCTTCCTGCGCATTTCCCATCGCCACGCCGCAGCCTGCTTCCCGGATCATGGAAATGTCATTCCACCCATCTCCAAATACGATGATCTCCTCCCGGGAAATCCCAAGCAGCTCTGCCAGTTTTAACATCCCCTTTCCTTTGTCCACTCCGTCTGCATTCACTTCTATGTTATTTGACAATGCCCGTGTAACTGTTACATTCTCCATCTGCTCCAGTTCCCGGAGTGCCTGCATCTTTTCTGTCTGATCTGCAAAAATCGCATGTACCTTATCTACCCCGCCCGGAAATTCTTGCATCTTCTCTCTGAGATTTTTTACTGCCTTGCGGGTCGAACGCACATACGTTGCCATCGCAGGGGACTCCATCATCTGGTCTACTCTTTTCAGGTCGGATTCACTGATATACCCGACACCCTGAAAATAAATCTCTTGTAATGTATCATATTTGTCGTAGATATCCAATATTTTTTCTGCAATTTCTTTCGGAACCGGCTGTTCATACAACACTTTTCCTTCTTTCGCATCAATGATCCTCGCACCATTAGAAGTAAGTGCATAGCGGATCCCTCTCACTTCCATGATTTCCTTTGGCACTCCTGAAAATGGCCGCCCGGTAGCAGGAAGCACGGTCATGCCCCGTGCCGCCGCATCTTCCAAAGCTTTCTTTGTACGCTCTGTCAGTTTCTTCTCTCCGGTCAGGATCGTCCCATCCAGATCAAACCCTAATAATTTATATTCCATCTCCACTTTTCCTATCCCTTCCTTTCCTTTTGTCCTCTTTATCTTCTTTTGAACTCTTTTTCACTGTATTTCACAGTTCAACTTTTCTGCTATTTTAACAGACATTGAAAAAGAAATCAATTTGTACTATAATGTAGAACAATGTGTCTTCTGACACAATTTTTCAGAAAGGATCCAAGAACTATCATGTATTTTCACTTTCAAAAACGATACGTTTCTGCTTCTGCCGGTCTCTTATTTTTGATGCTTTGCTGTTGTTTTTTAACTCCGGTTTCCGTCCATGCAGCAGACGCTTCTCTTTCAGAAGAAATGCTTGCCGCGCACAGCGCGCATCTGTCAGACATCACGGATTCCCTTGAGCTTATGACAGATCAGACAGAGGAAATGAACCTTCTGCTCGCAGAGGCACAGATCCATGAGTCCCGGCAGTACCGGCTGATGAAACTTCGCATCCAGTGGCTCTATGAGACCGGCTATACTTCTTTGTTGGAACAGCTTCTGAGCGCCTCTGATTTTCCGGATTTTCTCAATCGCTCTGAACTGATCCATACACTGATCAAGTATGACCGCGAACAGCTCAAAGAGCTTTCCCGTCTCCGCAGTTCAATCGAAGAAGATGCCGCGCTCCTCTTACAGCAATGCGATCTGCTTCGGAGCTCCCGCGAAATACTCTCTCTGAAATACGAAGAACTGCTTTCTCTTCTGGACGGACAGTCTGACAGCAAGATTCCTTCTGCAGTTCTGGAAACTTCCAGCCGGATTTCCAGTCTGATCGCCCGTGCCGATTCCCAGATTGAAACCGGAAGACAGACTGCCGCCCAGGCAGATACCGTCCTTTCCCCTGACCATTTGGACTCTGACGGGTTGCGGGAGCCTGATCTTTCTGTTTCTCCCGACGGTTCTGATAAGGAGACAGAGAACTTAGAAAACTCTGGAACAGATACGAACATCACAGATACCGCAGACGGCGAGGACATCGAAGACGAAAGCGATGAGATCGCCCCGCCTCCTTTTGCACCTCCTCCGTCTTTCTCTGTATCTGCATCTGAAAGTCTTCTCCTTGCCGCACTCATCCAGTGTGAGGCCGGCACCGGAGACTATGATGCCATGACTGCTCTGACTTCCTGCATCTTAAACCGAGTCAGCAGTCCGCTCTTCCCTGCTACGATCCGCGGTGTCATCGAATCCGAGCCACTGTTTTCCTCCGTATCTGACGGAAAGCTGGACGCCCTCCTTACCGGCGAGGTCCATCCAACCTGCCAAAGTGCAGTCTGTGATGCAATCTCCGGTGTGAATCCGATTGGCAGCTGCCTGTACTTCTCTCCTTCCTCCCAGTCAGTTCCGGGAATACGTTTTGGCAGGTTTACATTTTATTAATTTGCATATTTCAGGATTTTATTGTATAATAGGTGAACAGGTTATGTACTAATGTGAAAGGAAAATATGGCATGAATACAAAAGTAAAGCGCATGATGCATACATTGCTTGGCTGCACACTTGCAGTTTCGATGTATCTTCCATGCACCAATGTGTATGCTACTGACACGGTCGACAGCCTCGAGAAGAAGACAGATGAGCTCTCAAGCGAACTTTCAAAAGTGAATGAAGAACTGTCCTCTCTCAGCAGCGAGCTGGATTCTACCATTTCCAAAGTAGAGTCTACCGCCAATGCGATCGAACTTACAAAAGTCAGTCTTGCAGATGCACAGGCAAAAGAAGCTCAGCAGTACAGCGATATGAAGCTTCGTATCAAATATATTTACGAAGCCGGCGATCTTTCTTTTTTAGAATTACTGTTTTCTGCTGAAGATATGACCGATTTGTTAAACAAAGCCGATTTCATTCAAAACATCAGTTCTTACGATCGTAAGATGTTAGACGAACTGCATAATACCAAAGTGGAGATCCAAGAGCAGCAGATGCTCCTGGAAGATGAGAAGGAAGCTTTGGTCACACTCCAGACACAGATGAACCAGAAATGCAGTGATCTGCAGGCAAAAGCAGCTTCGACAAGCACTGAACTGAGTAATTACTCTGATCAGCTCGCACGTGCGAAGGCAGCGGCAGAAGCGGCAGCCAGAGCAGCCGAGGAACAGCATCGTCTTGAACAGCAGCTTGCCCAGCAACAGCAACAACAGCAGCAGCCTGCTCCATCTCCAGGTGTTCCTGACCAGCCAGTCAGCCCTCCGGTATCCCCGGATCCAGGGCCGCAGCAGCCGGATTCCGGAAATACAACTCCGCCTTCAGGTGGTACAAGTCTTGGAGTATTTAAGATTACGCACTACTGTCCGTGTTCACTCTGCTGTGGAGAATACAGTAATGGGATCACTGCCAGCGGCACGACTGCCCAGGCAGGAAGAACGATCGCGGTGGATCCTTCTTTGATCCCGCTTGGAAGTTCCGTGATCATCAATGGACACACATACGTTGCAGAAGATACTGGCGGAGCCATCAAGGGAAACCGTATTGATATTTTCGTCAGCAGTCACAGCGAGGCGCTCGCAAGCGGTGTTTATTATGCAGAGGTTATTTTACCATAAGAATGATTGAAAATTAAATATTGAGAAACCCGATAATAGATACAAAAAAGTACATAAATGATGGAGCCGCCATTGGCGGCTCTCAAAAAAAGGATTCCTTATGGGCGGCATGAAATCCACCCTCCGGAATCCTTTTTCTATATTCTGATTTTCTGTCTCAGTCCCAACTGGCTATTGGTAATCAAATACATCGATCCACTTCATCAGGAACTCTTTCTCCATATCATTTTCTTTGGAGAGCTGTGCTGCTGCCACGATTGGGAGCCACTGCTGCACATACTGCTTTGCCGTATCACTCTTCTTGCAGAATAACTTCAGATACAGATCTGCTTTCTTCTGGTCTTTCAGTGCAAATAAGAGATAGGTCATCGCTGCGTCTGCGCTTGCATTTCCCTGGGTTGCATGTGCCCAGTCGATCACTGTCATCTTACCGGTCTTACTTACGATCACATTGCTTGGATTGAAATCTCCATGGCATACTTTATCATGCTTTGGCATACTTTCCAGTCTTGTAAGCAATTCATATCTTGCAGTCGCATCCAGATCTTTCAGCTCGTTGATCTGACGTGCAAGCTTATCTTTCAGTTTATTCAGGAGCGGATTTCTCTTGCTCTGTACCTGAAGCTGGAGGTCTACGAAATCTTCCATATATTTTTCAAGATTAGCAGGATCGACATTCATCATCTCTTCCAGTGTCTTTCCCTCTTTGCATTCGATCACAAGCGCCCATCTTCCATCTATCTGTGTCACTTGTTTCACTTTTGGAATGTCAAGTCCTGTTGCTTCTACTCTGGCTGTATTCAATGCTTCATTAAATACATTTGCCTTTGGATGTTCTTTTCCAAAAATCTTCACGATCCCGTCTTCTGTCTTATAGACTTCTTTGTGTGCACGTTTTACGATTAAGTTGCTCTGCTCTAATTTCATATCGGTTCCCTCCTATAATAGAATTCCGTCATCGCTGTTCACAGATTGTATTTTATTTTTCTTGCCAATAATCTGTAAACAGAATGGATATTTCTCCTTGTTCTGATTTGATATTGCTATTATATACCTTTTTTGACGATTTGAAAAGAGTTTTTGTATAATTTTTAACATTTTTTTCGCATCATTTTTTATTGTTATTTTCTTAACAAAATATCTTTTTACTATTCTCCTGATACACCTTCCCGATTCCTATAGCATCTCAGGATCTGCTCCGCCACCTCTTCCGGCTCTGCATTTCCTTTCGGGGAAGTGCAGACATATTTTGGATAATCGCTGTCTTTCATTCCTTCTATCAGAATGATATCCGCCTCCGGAAAAAATGAAAGCAGCATTTCTACTGTAACTTCCTGGATCCGTTTTGTCACAAGAAACTGATTGCCCGAAAAAACAGCAGTCCCATAAGCTCCCGCCTTCTGATGCTTATAGCTGTCTGTCCCCGGAACATCACTTTCAAATTCATGCCCGTCATGTTTCACAACTGCCACCGCATACCCTTTTTCCGTGAGAAGGGGAATGATCTTTTGAATCAGCGTTGTCTTCCCCGTATTTTTATAACCGCTGACAGCAAAGATCAGCGGCTTTCCAACATTCTTACCCACACTTTTTCTCCTTTTTTTCTTCCTTTTCCGGTTCCGGGCGGAATTTCCAGCAGACAGTTACATCCGTGAAGAGAACTTAACGTTCCGGATGCATTTTTCCCTTCCCACATGACTATTCCATTTTCCCAGCGCGCGCGCACAAATCGTGGCACATTACTGGTCTTCTCAAAAGTTTCCACAAGAATCCCCTCCCGGTATTCCGGCTCATAATAACTCCCTCCGGTCAGCTGTTCCAACACCGGCGGCACAAATAATTCCATATTTACAAAAGCCCCGTATGGATTCCCCGAAAAACTTAAAACCGGAATGTTCTGATAACTTCCTCCCATCACCGGGGATCCCGGCTTCATTTGCACTCCATGAAAACAGATATCTGCCCCGAGCATTCGGTATGTCTCTTCCACAATATCTTTTTCCCCGACAGATACGCCTCCGATTGTCAGGATCAGATCTGCTTTTTGCTCCTGCGCTTTTTCGATCGCAAGCTTCAATGCCGCGGCATCGTCCTTCACTGTTTCTGTCCATACAATCTGTACACCAAGTTCTGACAGACGGCCACAGATAAGGTACAGATTGGAATTATAGATCCTGCCAGGCATTAAGACTTTTCCTGGATCAGTTAATTCATTTCCGGTCGTAATGACTGCTGCGCGTACATTCCGCACAACTTTTGCACATGCATATCCCATTGAGGCAAGAAGCCCACATTCTGTAGCCCCGATACGCTCCCCTCTCCTCAGCAGACAGCTATGTGCCGGATAATCTTCTCCTTCCCTGCAATAATTTTCATAAGCATGCTGTTCCTGAAACAGATAAATTCCATCTGAGACCTCCTGCACATCCTCCTGACGGATAACGGTGTCTGCCCCTGCCGGGACCGGCGCTCCGGTCATCAGACGTACCGCCTGCTTTTCTCCCACGGTCTGTCTGGAAACTTCCCCTGCATAAATCGTGTCAATCACCCGCAGAAAGATCCCATCCATTTCATTTGCCCCTGCAGTGTCCACACTGCGGATCGCATAGCCATCTAACGGTGATCTTGGAAAAGGAGGCTGTGCATACCTGCTGCATACATCTTCCCACAGGATCCGCCCAGGAAGTTCCAACAATGCGATTTCCTCCCACTCTCTGATCGGATGCACGTTCTCTAACATTTTCTCAATAGCTTCCCGAACCGGAATCCTCTGCATCTCTGATGTTTTTCTCTCTGTTCTGTTTAAATACAGATGGTATTCCTCTTCTGTGTTGATATTCTCCCACTGCACATTTCCAGGCTGTATATTTCCAGGATCCAGAAGCATCATTTCCTCTCTCATCTGTCCAAGCAGATTTTGCAGTTTATAATCTCCCTGCTCGATCTGCCGGCGGATCAGCGGGAGCATTTCTTTCGTGTAGATGCCCGGAAACGGACAGATCTTCCTCTCTCTTTTAAAAAAGACTGGTCTGTTCTCCTGCTTCCAATGTCTGCGCAGGCACTCTACCATACGCTTGCTTATTTCCGGCATATCACACGGCACAAAAAGGACTGCCTGCTCCTCGCAGGCAGTAAGCACACTGTATATCCCTCCAAGAGGTCCTTTTTCTTTTTCGATGTCCTTCACAAGTAGCATATCTCCAAATGTCTCTTCGGGAGAACTTCCTTCCTCCCACGCATACAATGCCTTGTCCTCCACAGAAATATAAAGTCTTCCAACTCCCACCAGAGCCCCGGCGATCTTCTTCCAGAACACAGTTTCCTCCACCGGCAGAAACGCTTTCTTTCTGCCATGCATCCGGCTGTTCTTTCCTCCTGCTAAAATACACGCTGCAACTTCTGTCTTCTGTTGTCTCCATCCTCTCTGTTCACTCATCCGTCTTCTCCCATGTAATCGCATCCAGATAACATACGCGGACACATGCAGGTTCGCGCCCTTCCCTGACACGATCGATACAGCCGTCACATTTTTCCATCGTTCCATTTTCATGGAAGCGGATCACCTGGAGCGGACAAACTGATGCACAACTCCCACACCCGCTGCACAATTCCTGCCGCACAAGGATAAATCCGGTTTCCTCTTCCTGATAGATTGCATTCTGTGGACAGACAGCTGCACATTTTCCGCAGTGAATACACCCCGGACAGACTGTTTTTTCAAATGTTCCAGATGCGTCTACCACCTTCTGAAATGTGCGGAAGCTCGGCACCACTTCTTCAATATCATGGTGTGCATCCAGGCAGGCAATATGACATGCATAACATCCGATACATTTCTCCCTGTCAAATTTCAGTAGATATGGCATTGTCCTCTTCCTTTCTCTTCACATTGCAAAAATAACTTTTATATCCTGGAAATCCTGAGATCGGATCCAGATAGGTAAGAGGAATCAGTTCATTTGCCTCTCCCTTTTTATTTCCATGATAAATATGTACGGTTCCCGCCAGATTATTTCTGGCTGCTGCCGCAATTCCTTCCATACTTCCACTCGGGGATAAGACTGTCACCACATCTCCCTCCCGAATCTGCAGCGCTTCCATATCCGATGGATGCATTTCCACCAGAGTTGCCTTCTCCAAAGCTGCAATCCACGGAACTCTGTTCATCCGTGAATGAAAATACTGCGGTTTTCTGGAACCGGTATTCAGAATCAACGGATACTGCTCCCGGTCCACACCACTTATTTCCCTGAAATCCCGATAAACCGGAAGCCCTTCATAGCCGTGGGAGTCTCTGTATCTTTCCAGCACTGTGGAGACAAATTCTGCCTTTCCGGTTGGTGTTGAAAATCCCTCACGCTCATAGCTTTTCTCATCTCCAAAGACCAGATGTTTCGCCCTGACCCCTTCCTGATGCCCGCGCAGATCTTCTGCGCAAAGTCCGGAAGGTTCCAGGATATAGTTCATATATGCTTCATAGCTTCCGAAAAGCACCGGATCTTCGAGTCCCATTCTGCGCGCCAGCTCCTGAATGATCTGAATATCATTTTTCGCCTCTCCAAGCGGCGGGATTGCCGGTTCAGAAAGTCTGACCATTCCTCCACGCATCGACTGTATCTCTTCCCTCTCCATGAAAGTTACAGCCGGCAGTACAATATCTGCCATATCGCTGGAATCCGATAAAAACAGGTCTACATTGACATAGAAATCCAGCTTTTTCAGCGCCTTCTGAAGATGTGACGGCTTTGGCCACATGCGGTGGTTCATCCCAAATGCCACAAGTGCCTTCAATGGATATGGATCTTCGTTTAAAATGTAATCTGCCAGTTTGGTGCACTGTGCCTCCTCGCACGGCAGATCAAACCATATCGGAAATTCCCGTTCTCCGATCGCTTCCTCACCATGATATCGCTTTACTTTCCCAAATTCATTCAGCGGGGCGGAAACCGGCTGTTTTGTCAGATGCCCTCCCTTTCTGTCATAATTTCCACTCAGCCCTACAAGCATATGGACTGCCCGGTAATTCTGCACGCCATTGATGTGATGCACGACAGTCGCCGCTGAAAACATGATCCCGGCAGGACCGTTTGTCGCGTACAGTCTTGCCGCCTCAGAAATCTTCTCTGCCGGAACCCCGGTGACCGTTTCTGTATATTCCGGCGTAAATTGCTTCACATATGCCCGGTATTCTTCAAATCCATGTACATACTTTTCCACGAACTCATGATCATACAGATCTTCCTCGATCATAACATGCGCCATCCCAAGTGCCAGCGCCCCATCTGTCCCCGGAAGCAGGCGCAAATGAATATCCGCCTCTCCTGCCGTAACTGTATTTCTCGGATCTACTACAATAATTTTCACGCCGCGCGCTTTCATTCCCCGGTACATGCTGCCCATCGGCATATTCGAGTGGTACAGATTCGATGCCCACAGCATAACAGTACTGGAGTTCGCAAGATCCGGAAAACAAATATTAGTTCCATAAATTGATTTCCATGCAATATTCGACGCCTGAAAGCAGGTGCTTGATTCTGTGCAATAATTCGGTGAACCATATGCATTTGCAAGACGAAGGAGCGCCGGCCGGTACCATTTCGGATAACCCGCATAGAAAACAGTCGCGCGTGCCCCGGATTCTTCCCGGACAGTCAGCAATCTCTCCGCGATCGTCTGGTATGCTTCCTCCCAGCTGATCCGCACAAACTGCCCGCAGCCTTTCTCTCCAACCTGCTTCATCGGATACAGAAGTCTCTCTTTGTTGTAGATGTACTGCCTTGCCGCTGCTCCTTTCGCGCAGAGTCCTCCCCGCTGCCCCGGAAGATCCCGGCTTCCTTCTACCGAAGTAATCTTTCCATCTTCCACATGCACATCCATCGGGCAGCCTGATGCACAGATCCCACAGATTGCTTTCTTCACCTGCTTCCTCTCATATTCTTTCTGGCGCAAGATCATCCCCCCTTTTTTTCATCTGCTGATTAGCCGCGGAGTTCTTCGACTTCAATGCAGCGTCCGCCATCTACTCTTGACATTTCTGCTCCGATCGCAATAAAATGACTTTCCATAGACTGTTCCAGTGTTGTGATCGATCCGGATGGCTCTTTGTCATGGATAAGCATATCGAGGAAATCTAAGACAACTCTCTTATCGCCCTCGCTGTATCCTGCTTCCTTATCATATTCAACCGGCTTTCTCTCCTGCCCAAACAGCTGGATGTCGAGTGTACCATTTGTCATATCTGCAAAAATCTCACCTTTTGTTCCCATGTAAGTTGTAGTTCTTCCGCCTTTATTATGAAATGCGCACATGCTGAAACTTACTGTCACACCATTTTCCATCTCCAGATTCACTACCTGATGATCTACCACATCATTGTCACATGCATACACACAGCGGCCATACGGTCCGGTCTTCAGCGCCTCTGTGATCGTCTCCACCGTCGGATGCAACGCAAGTACATTGTTCGGCATATGCGTATTTCCATTTGCCACACCGATTTTTTCATGATAAATATAGATCTGCTCTGCATTATATGGGCAGGTATCTTTTACCTTACATCCGTCCATACATCTTTTTGCCGCACCTTCCGGAGCATTTTCCGGTTTAAAGTGGAACGTATTTCCAAAGGAAGACAGCCGTCTGCATTTTTGTCCGGTCAGCCAGACGACCAGATCCATGTCGTGACAGCATTTCTGCACAAACATCGGACTTGTCTCCTTACTATTTCTCCAGTTTCCGCGCACAAAGCTGTGTGCCTGATGCCAGTATCCTACATTTTCACTTCCCTGAATGGAGACAAGATCCCCGATCGCTTTCTGATCTAACAGCTCTTTGATCTTTCTGTAATAAGAAGTATAGCGCAGTACATGGCAGACTACGACTTTCCGGTTACATTCATTTGCAACCCGAAGCACCTCCCTGCATTCTTCCAGATCCGGTGAGATCGGCTTTTCCATCAAAACATGGTATCCCTTTTTCAATGCCGGGATCGCATGTCCTACATGCTGTCTGTCCTGCGTACAGATAAATACAGCATCTGCCATCTTCTCCTGCTCCAGAAAGACTTCGGCACTCGGATAACAGTGTTCCTCTGGAACATTGTATTCTTTTGCCACATCTTCTACCTTCTCAGGATCTAAGTCTGCGATCGCAACGATCTCCATCTGATCCGGCACTTCTTTCGCCACCGGCGCATAAGTATCTTTTCCTCTCCATCCAAGTCCTAAAATTGCCACTCTTACTTTTTCCATGTTGTTTTCCTCTCTTTCGTTTTTCCATTCGTTTCATTTACTTTTTCTATTTATCATTTTTTGAATCCCATGGGATCCCCGCGCTATTTGATCCCGCTTAATGCCAGTCCCCGGATAAACTGCTTCTGGAACAAAAGAAAGATCACGATCATCGGCAGCATGATCATCGTTGCAGCCGCCATCGTCGTCGTCAAATCCTGCGTATGCTCTGTACTGAACACCACAAGCGCCAGAGGCAGTGTCATCTTCTCTTTGTCATTTAACATTAACAGCGGATTTAAATAGTCATTCCACGACATCATCGCCGTGAAAATCCCGAGCGATCCGATTGCCGGACGGATATTTGGCAGAATAATCTTCCGGTAAATGCCAAATGCAGATGCTCCGTCAATCTTTGCCGCCTCACAGATACTGTCCGGAATATCTTCAATGAACTGCTTTGACAGATAGATGCCAAATGCACTGACCAGACCCGGAATGATCAGCGCCCACTGCGTATTAAACAGCCCCATCTTCTGTATCATCAGGAATCGTGGGATCATTGTGACCTGCCCCGGCACCATCATCGTTGCAAGCAAAAGCAAAAACAATAGTTTCTTCATCTTAAATTCATATTTTGCAAACACATATCCGATCAGTGTACTCGTAAAGATCACTGCTGCCGTCACGATCACCGTGATCAGGATACTGTTTAAAAACCATCTGCCAAGCGGCGCTTCTGTGAATGCTTTGATATATCCTTCCAGTGTCCATGTTTCCGGAATCATCGTTGTCCTGTTGATCCTGATATCTGCATTTGTGCGGAATGAAGTCAGAAACATCCATATCATCGGAAACATCATGACTGCGCAGAACGCTGTCAAAAATAAGATGATCACATAGTGATACCATTTATAACCATATTTCTTCATTATTCATAACTCCAATCTAAACGCATCATACGATTCTGAATCAGCGCGACGATAAACACGATGACAAACAGCGCCATTGCAATCGCTGAGGCGTAACCCATATCATAGTTTGTAAAACTCTGACGGTAAATATAATTTGTCAGTACCATCGCAGAATAGTCTACGCCTCCCTTTGGTGCGATCACACGGAACTGTGCAAACATCTGAAAATAGTTTGCCATCGTCATTACCGCAACAAATGCAAAGGTCCTCCCCATCAGTGGAAGCCGGATCTTTAAAAATCTCCGGACCGGTCCTGCCCCGTCGATCGCTGCCGCCTCGTCAAACTCTCTTGGAACCCCTTCCAATCCTGCCGAAAAAAGCACCACATTGTAACCGATATCTGCCCACAGCGTATATGCAATAATGATCGCAAGCAGCGCTCCTGTCGTCATCATCCAGTTCTTCGGCGCGATTCCAAAAATTCCGATCAAACGATTGAGCAGCCCGCCGTCTGTCTCAAGAATCCCTGATTTCCACACAAGCGCTGTTCCTACCATAGGTGCAATACACGGGATGAACAGAATTGTCCTGAAAACTGTCTTCCAGCGCTTTGATGGAAGTACAGAGATCAGCTGGGCCAAAAACAATGTGATCACAATATTTAGAAATACTGCCACAATTCCAAACACCAGCGTGTTGACCACTGCTTTCTGGAATACCGGATCCTGGAACATCCGGATATAATTTTCTATTCCAAGAAACGGATTGCTGTCCCGCGCCGGATTATAGTCAAAAAAGGAAATTCCCAGGCCATAAAACAGCGGAAACACGACAAATAAAAACAGCAGGGCAAAACTTGGAAGCAGGACTATACAAACAAATTTTCTATCTTTCATTTTCCCTTATCTTCTTTCCTTTCCATTTTCTCTTCTACCTCTTCTTTTCTGCTCTTTTTTATAGAAATAACCGGGAATCCACCAACTGTGAATCCCCGGATCCTGCCATCTATTTTGTTTCATACCCAAGCTGGCATTCTGCCGTAATCTTCTCTGACACCTCTTTCAATGCCTTCTCGATATCCGGATTTTCCTCCTGACACAGAGAAATGAACATTTCATTGAAGAGATCTCTCATCGCAGATGTGTTATATGGCCCCATCCACTGGCCTTTTTCCATAATGTCAAGAAGGAATGTGATATTTGGCATCGCCTCTCTGTATTCTTCATTGTCCAACAGTGATTTTCTCGGCGGAAGCTGATTACATGCAATATTATGTTTTACAAGGTTTTCCGGCTGACTGAAAAATTCGATAAATTCCCATGCCGCATCTTTATGCGCACTGTTTTCCGGAACCATGATCCCCCATCCGGTCTCAGATGCGAATGCCATTTCATCTCCGTAGAGCGGCACCGGCACATATTCAAAGTCTTCCCCATATGTCAGATCATACGAACCGGTTCCCTCCCCGATTCCCCAGGAACCGACAGACGCCATAAAGCCTTTGTCCTGGTAAGTTTTATTAAATGCATATTCGCCGGAAGTCAGAGATTCCAGACTTGTCTCACCGTCTTTCACCATGCTGACGATCTCTTCCATTGCCTGAATTCCCTCCGGTGTCGCAAAGTTGATCGAATGATCCTCTTCCAGGTATTGTCCTCCCTGCTGCAGGATCATGGACAGATAATTACAGATCAGCGCATCGGAATCGATCATGTCAAATCCCGTCATCTCCATAACTTCTCCATTTTTCTTTGCAACTTTCTTAGAAGTTTCCCGCAGTTCTTCCCATGTCTCCGGATAAGAAAGTCCTGCCTCCTCAAAAAGTTTTTTATTTACGATCATTCCACCGTACTCTAAGTTAAATTCCATCGGAACTCCATAGTATTTTCCTTCTTTCTGGAAAACGCCAAGCGTCGGTTCCAGGTAATCACTCTCTAATTCTTTCACAATATTTTCAGGAACCTCTGCAAGCGCATCCGTCTCAATAAAATTCGGCGCGGTTCCTCCCCATACTGCAATGATATCCACTTCCCCCTTGTCTGATGTCAGCGCTGTCTGGATCTTCTGATTATAGACATCGAACGGATAGTGAGACAGCTTCACATCATATTCCGGGTGTTCCTTCTCGAATCTCTTGATCGTCTCTTCATATGCCTCGATCCACGGCTTATTCTCATGACACCAGAAATTAATAACTGTCTTTCCATCTTCCTCTTTCTTTGCTTCCTTTTCATCACTTCCACAGCCGGCAAGACCAGATACTGATAAGCCGAGCGCCAGAAGGACTGCAAGTGCTCTCTTCATAACTTTCACTCCTTGTACTACTTCTTCTCAGAATATTTATTCTGCGTTTTTATCATAGCATAGGAGGAAAATTTGTTCTAATT
>CAUWEA010000050.1:0-20607 GCA_963557735.1 uncultured Faecalimonas sp.
TCCATATTCATGTAGCGCCTGGTTCCCCATTGGGTTCCGGCTACATGACGCAGTCTGGCACATACGAGCATCAAGGCACTTTGACCATCAGGAAAGGCACCGATTGCTTTCGTGCGGCGTTTAATCTCACGGTTTAACCGTTCGATGGTATTATTGGTCCGGATCCTGGTCCAGTGCTGGGTTGGAAAATCCATGTAGGTTAGAGTTTCTTCTATGCCATCTTGTAGCTTTTTGGCAGCAGAGCTAAGCTTCATTTCCTTTAATTTTTCAGCAACCTGCCCTGCTTTTTCCCGTGCTGCTTCCTTGCTTTCCTGCGCATGGATGGCCTTTAGCATCATGGCTACAGCCTTCATCTTGTTACGTGGAGTAACAGAGAAAATGTTCCGATAAAAATGAACCGTGCAGCGCTGATAACGGGCATCTGGGAATACTTCTGGTATGGTTTCGAGCATTCCGAGATTTTTATCTCCGATGATCAGTCGGACTCCAGTTAAGCCTCGTTCTTTCAGCCATACAAAGAAAGAACGCCAGCTCTCTTTGTCTTCTTTCATACCTTCAGCTGCACCGATAATCTCACGGCAGCCATCGTTGCTGACTCCAATCGCAACAAGGATAGAAACGTTTTGGATTTCACCACCCTAGCTGCGTTTCAGATAGACATCATCAACATAGACATACGGATAGCTGCCGGAGAGCGGGCGTGTGCGCCAGGTCTCAATATGCTCATATGCCTTTTTATTAAGATTACTGATAGTTCCTGGGGATACTTTTGTTCCCCACAAAGCTTCCGTGATGTCCTCGACACGCCGTACGGAAACGCCTGCCAGATACATTTCAATCAGAGCTTCTTCAACAGAAGATTCCCTGCGACGGTAGCGTTCAATAATGGCGGTTTCAAATGAAACTCCTTTCAGCTTTGGAACTTTCAACTCTACGTCACCGGCAGTAGTCTGGAAATTTCGCTTGTAATGTCCGGAGCGATATCCCTGACGATCAGCAGAACGCTCATATTTCTGGGCATTTACGAGTTCGTCGGCCTCTTTATCAAGCAGGGCATTTAGAGTTTCTTCAACGCTGCTGCGGACAAGATCCTTTAAATCGTGCTTTATTAAATCTTCATTGAGTTGTATAATGTTATCGGACATGGTTCTATACCTCCTATGGTGAATTTTGTGTGGTAACTTTATTCTACCAAACGGCTATAGACCATGTCTATTTTTATAAAATTGAATTTGCGAAATTAATTATACGTTATCGGTCAATCTGTCTTGCCTGCTCAATAACCGCAGGGTCAAGGGGTACATAGGGTTTGTTACTTCTCATTCAAATATCATCACCTCCAGAAAATAGAAATAGCCGAGGGGCTTATCGTAGAAGATAAACCTCTCGGCTATGTAAAATAGCATTCTATTTTGTTAAATTAATTTCACTCTCATATATTTCATTAAAAGCATAAATTCCATTCCATATATATTCAGACAATTTATTTTCTTTATCCATCGCCACTAAAGATTTTAAAAACTCCATTTTTTCATCCTGTGTTCTCGATATGGTATCACCTTCCAGATTTAAGATTATTGGTAAATTCTGATTGAAAAATTTCGTCACATCATATTTGTCTTTATTGAAATATAACTGGCATATAATCTCCACCGTGGTCACGACACTATTCTCTTCAAATCCTAATAGTCGAGCCACATCTATTTTCTTTGCATCATACTTCTTTAACTTTGATGAGAGGTCATCTACTTCTTTCTTCAAAGTATGAATAGACAAAACCATAGTTGACATTATCTTTTCGATTCGTTTTGTGAATACTCTCCATATATCAACAGTAACATCTTTCGGCTTAATTGTAATAAATGTACTATTTCTTTTACTGTCAAGAGAGTACGCACCAAATACCGTCTTTGATTTACTTTCATCTATATGGTACAAGTATAGTTCAAAAATAAAAGCATTTGTATCAATTATTGCTCCATAAGGCAATTTGCAAATTCTCACTCTATATGCAATCGTTTTCCAAAAATCAAACACAACATATCTATATCCATCAGCATCATCGTATTGAAAGAAAGCATTTGTTCCTATCTCAGATAATTGGTCAATTGCATGATAATAATTCCCATCAATTATAATATCAACGAAATCACTATCATTATTTCCTAATATATAATCTACAATATCTTTGTACTCTTCCTTAAATTCTTCGATATTGTTAGTATAGCAATACCATTCATACGCCATTTTAGCAATACTGTGAACTGCATGAAATCCCAAGAAATTATCTGACGTAATAGTTTTATGCAATGTTACATCGCTTATATCAACCGTGGAGGCTTTACCCTTGCTGATTTTTTCTAACTTTTCTATAGGTGCCATTAAAATTTTATTGCCACTATCATCAAATCCTGCAACAACCTCTTTAGGCGCATATAAAGACTCTCTATTACTGATTTTAACATTGTGTAGCTCTGTTCCATCAACTGATATATCTGCCTTATACTGAATTGGTTTTCCGTCACGAGTTGTAAGACCTAAATGATTCCTGAAAAAATCCAAATCAGCTACAAATTTTTTCTCATAATTATCATTTGTAAATGCATTATGTGTTTTACAAACAAATGTTTTGGTTAATTTTGCACCTGTAACCGCATATGTGATTATATCAGATGAAGTAAGTTCTGTTTCTGAATTACAGTAAATACATTTCATTCTATCTTTCTCCATTAAAATTCATAGTTTTCTTAAAATCATACCATATGAATATAATTTTTTCCATCTGCTAACTATGTAAAAATAACATTATCTTCCACAACATCGCTTATATTTTTTTCCACTACCGCACGGACAAGGTTCATTTCTTCCAATTTTCTTTTTCTTATGCTGTTGCTCATCCATCATTATTTTATTTGTAACAAAGCTCGGAACTATTCCTTTTTGCATAAAAGATAGTTTTCTCAAATTATACACTAGCTCTAATACATAAAACATAATGCGAAAGTTTTCTATACATAAATCCGCAAACTCTATTAAATACAGCTCAACAGACTTGTTTCTATCTTTGAACGTAATTAATTGTGTTTCATAATTAATGTCACTATCAAAATGTTGGATAGCGTTCCTAACTCGATTCTTTAAACTACTAATAGGTCTGCTAAATGGTTCTTTTTCATCTATATATCCATTGTTCATTTTATTTCCATTAGATTCCCCAATGAAATCTTGATATGTCTTTCCATTAACACACTTTGCTGAATCATTCCGAACAAAAATGTTATTAAGACCCAAAATCATTTTAAGATTATCAAATATCCATTCATAACTCTTAGCATAGAAATCTGTCAGTTCATCGAAATTAGCTGTCATGATACCAAATTGATTTTTATCTACATTTTCAAAGCAATCTCCATTTTTAAGAGCTATTACAGGAATCAATTGCTCATATACCTTAGCAAATAATTCAATTAGTTTGAATCCCTTTGCTTCAATGTTATTAAAATCAATCTTATTATTAGTGATAAATTCAATAATCTGGGTAATGTGATCTGTATTTCCAATCACTAATTTCCCTATTTCTGTATACTCTCCTAAACTCTCTTTACCAATAATTATTGAAATTCCTGTTGTGGTAAGCAAGAGTTGGTGTAACGCTACCGCTGCATCAAAGTTGTTATTTACTTCTGAAAAAGGAATATGTGGATACTGATTAACCATATCCTTAATTCTTGGAAAAAGTATCATCTCTTGATTATTCCAAAACAACTCAAAATTTTGTTTCATCTCACTCAATCCAGACTTAACAAAATTAGCAAAATACATGGTTTCTTGGGTTTTCTTCATTGCTTTTTCATCACTTCCGTAAAAAATGTGATTTCTCATGTATGGAGAAAGCTCAACTTCACATATTTTTTTGTAAATTGCTTTTCTGGTAGGAAATTCTGCTGATAATTCAACTGAATAAAATTCCTCATCATCACATTGTGTAATATCCGCATTTTCTACCTTAATATTATTATCTTCTACAAAAATTTTCCCATATATTGTTGAATGACACTTAGGACAATGAACGTGAAAGGGAATATCGAATAATCCCATTTGGGTGCGAAGATTTATCTTCATTTTACAAGCATTACACTGAACAAAATAATTATTAACCATAATTTACCTCCTTCCATTTTTATAATTATATCAGTTCCCTGATGGAATTTCCATAACTGATATCTATGTAAAAGGCGGCATCAGCTTCACACCAACACCGCCGTTCCTCAATCAGTCCATTACAAAATTCCTGCTTTTTTCAAATATCCTACACCATCATAGCAGCCACGAAAATAAACCGATTGTAGTTGGGTTTTTATGCCCAAATCATTTCTGGACTTTGTTCGGTATGTATGGGAAGCTGTTTAATTTATAAATACCAAAGGCGAGTTTTAAGTGTAGCCTGATTGCAGATTTATATTGCAGGCAGGTATTGTAAGAATATCTATGATTTATTTTTTCTGACCTAAAAATGTTTACAATGCATCCCTGCTGCACATATTGAAAAAACGAAAATAGTGCGGTACAATAAATTATCTTATTTGTCTTAGAACGAGCTTATTGGTGTAAAGAGGGATGGGATCATAGGTCAGTATATCGATCGAATCATCAAAAAGCAGGATGATATTGAACTGCCCTGTGTAAAAAGACAATTTTCTAAAGCGTAAAATCTATAATTGGTTTGAGAGTAAGTCTGAAAAGGAGACGGTGCGAACATGAAGTACAAAATTGCAGTCTGCGATGATTCTGATGTAGACAGACAATATGTTTTGAATATGGTTGACCGCTGGGCGGCAGCTTCCGGCCATGTGGTACAGACTGATGCCTTTCCTTCTGCGGAAAATTTTCTGTTTCACTATGCAGAGGAAAGCGACTATGATATTTTGCTTTTGGACATTGAAATGGAAGGTATGGACGGCGTGACGATGGCGAAGAAACTTCGCAAAAATAATGATACCGTTCAGATTATTTTCATTACGGGCTACTCTGATTACATTTTGGAGGGATATGAGGTTGCGGCACTCCATTATTTGATGAAACCCGTAAAAGAAGAAAAACTCTGTTCGGTGCTTGACCGTGCTGCAGAGAAGCTTTCCAGGAACGAGAAGGTTTTGCATTTTGAAATTGGCGGTGAGATGGTGCGTGTGCCGGTTTATCAGATCCGATATGCAGAGGTGTCCGGCAACTACGTTACGATTCATGCGCGAACTGACGTTACGGTGAAAATGACACTGGGCGAACTGGAAAAACAGCTTGACGAGCGTTTTTACCGGGCGGGGCGTTCCACGATCATCAACCTGACGCAGATCAGCCGTGTAACGAAAGTAGAAATCAAACTGAGCGACGGGACTGCCATTCCGCTTCCGCGGAGAGCATACGATGGCATTAACCGGGCGATTATCAATATGAGGTAAAGAGTATGGGATTGTTTTCAAAGAAAATAGAAAAGCAGATTGCCGCCTATCAGAACGAGCTGATAGAAACGCATTACCGCGAAGTTGATAATATGTACCGTCAGATCCGTGGCTGGCGTCATGATTACCGGAATCACATCCAGACGATGAAAGCATATGCTGCAAGCGGTGATCTTGATGCGATCAGGAAGTATCTTGACCTGCTAGATGAAGATCTGACTACTGTTGATACAGTTATCAAGACTGGAAATCCTATGACGGACGCTATACTCAATTCCAAGATCTCGCTTGCGAAAGCGAAAGAAATCGAGGTTGTGGCGGATGCACACATTCCCGTCAGGCTGAAGTCCTCGGAAATCGATCTGTGCTGTATCATTGGCAATCTCTTTGACAATGCCATTGAGGCAAGCATGAAGCTCCCTCCCGATCAGCGCCTGATCCGTGTGTATATGGATATGAAAAATACACAGCTCTACATTTCTTTTACCAATTTCACGGCCGGTAAGAAGATGAAAAAAGAAGGAACGCTGTTTCACAGTACGAAGGGGGAAGGACATGGATTTGGTCTTGTCCGGATCGATGCGATTGTGGAACGGATGGAAGGATACATCAGCCGTAATAGTGAGGACGGGGCATTTACAACTGAAATACTGCTTCCGCAGGTGTGATAGCTGCCATTTATCCCCCGGAAATGACGATTCGTCCCCGAAATGATCCGGGGACGATTTTTTCTGCTATGATATGCTTGTGAGGTGAGGAAATATGAAGGTAAAAGAAAAACCAAAATATAATACTGTCCAAAATATCAGCTGGATGGTAAAAATAGCATGGGAGAACAGAAAGCGTGTCCTGCTGTTCTGTGTGCTGACTGCAAGTTTAGAAGTATTGTTGAATCTGACACAGCTTTATATTGCCCCGGAGGTTCTCGCGCGGGTTGAGCAAAGATCTCCGATGTGGATGCTTTTGGCAACGATAGGGGTATTTACAGCAGCTTTGTTTATCATCAATGGCTTTCAAGAGTATGTAAAGCAAAATACGCTGTTTGCCCGTGTGGACGTAAGGGCTGCGATTATTGGAAAGGTTGCAAAAAAGTGCAACGAGACTTCCTACCCGAATACACTGGATGCAGCGTTTATTCAAATGCGGGAGAAAGCACATTTTGCCTGCGAGGGCAATAGTCAGGCGACAGAGCACATCTGGCAGACACTGACGATGCTGCTGAAAAATATCGGCGGACTGCTTGTCTATGTAACGATCCTATCCCGGGTCGATGGGATCCTTCTGCTTGTTGTGATTGCCACCTGCTTTGCAGGATTTTTCGTTTCCCGGTACACGGACAACTGGCGTTATGCCCGCAGAGATGAGGAAGAACAGTATTTTCAGAAGAAGTATTATCTTCGGAATAAGTCCGAATCGGTAGAACTGGCGAAAGACATCCGCATCTTTGGATTACAGAACTGGCTTAATGAACTGTTGGATCAGATCCATAATCTATATTTAGATTTCAGTCTCCGCTGTGAACGTGTGGAGGTGCTTGCTGATATTACGGAGGCGGTTCTGACGATTGCCCGCAATGGAATTGCCTATGTGTATCTGATCAACATGACGCTTGACCAGGGACTGAGCGTCTCGGAATTTTTGCTGTATTTCACGGCTGTAACTACGTTTACGACGTGGGTTATGGGAATTTTGCAGGAGATGAGTACCTTGCATAAGGAGAGTCTGGATATCTCACGTCTCCGTGAATTTTTGGATTATCCTGAACCGTTCCGGTTTGAAACTGGTGAGGACATTCCGGCAGCAGAGAGTTATGGACTGAAATTGGAACATGTTTCTTTTCGGTATCCCGGAGCGGAGACGGATACGATACATGACTTAAATCTGACGGTTTATCCAGGGGAGAAACTGGCGATCGTTGGATTGAATGGCGCGGGGAAAACAACACTGGTCAAACTGCTCTGTGGACTTTTGGATCCTACGGAAGGAACTGTTTTGCTGAATGGAAGGGATATTCGCAATTTCAATCGCGAAAGATATTATGAGTTGTTCAGCGCTGTTTTTCAGGAGTTTTCGGTATTGGATGTTACGGTCGCAGAGCAGATCGCGCAGACAACGGAAGACATTGACTATGATAAAATTGCGGACTGCGTGGAGAAGGCAGGACTTACTTCTGCGATTGCAAAGTTACCGGAAGGACTGGAAACGCACGTTGGCCGTAAAGTCTATCTGGATGGTGTATTATTCTCTGGCGGTCAGATGCAGCGACTTATGCTGGCAAGAGCCTTGTATAAGAATGGTCCGATTTTGCTGCTGGATGAACCGACAGCAGCGCTTGATCCCATTGCGGAAAATGATATTTATATGAAATATAGTGAGATGACAAAGGGAAAAACTTCGCTGTTTATTTCCCACCGGTTAGCTTCTACCCGGTTCTGTGACCGCATTATTTTTGTCGCTGATGGAGGGATCAAAGAGGAAGGAACCCATGAAAGCCTGCTGGCGCTGGGCGGGGCATATGCAAATCTCTTTGATGTGCAAAGTCGTTATTATCAAGAAGGAAAGGAGTTCTGAAAATGAAAGAAAAGGTAAATATGCGTCATTCTGCTGCTGTGCATTTGCGTGGGATTCAGGAACTTCATAAAGTATCCCCAAAGCTCTTCCCGGTTCTGACGCTGCATTGTGTCGCCAGTGCGATCACACCATACATAACCGTCTTCTTCTCAGCACAGATTTTGAAAGAACTTGCAACTCTTCGCAGAGCGGATATTCTCTGGAAATGGGTGATCGCGAGTGTACTATGCGTCGGGACGGTCTCCGCTTTGAAGGCAGTTCTTCAGCGGCGTCGCCATACGTTGCTCAATGATTTATGGGGCAGAAAAGACATTTTGTTCATCCACAAAATGTTCTCTCTCGATTTTTCAGAACTGGATAAACAAGAGAACCACGATCTCCGGGCACAGATTCAGCAAAATGAAAACTGGGTTGGCTGGGGATTGATGAAAGTCCATGAAATCTATGAAAGCGCTGTGACTGGTGTCATTGGTATTTTAAGTGGAATCGCACTGACAATTACACTGTTTACTTCTCCGGTGCCGGATGCGTCCGGCTGGCTTACTGTACTGAATAATCCTGCATTTATCGTTGTTTTGGCAATTCTTATCGTCGGAATCAGTATCCTTGCAGGAAAACTTACCGCGATGGCAACAAAGTGCTGGAGCGATCATGCTGAAGAAGCTACATTCGGAAACCGGTTGTTTGGGCATTTTGGTTTTGTCGGAATGGATAAGGAACGAAGCATCGATATCCGGATGAATGACCAGCAGAAGCTTGTCAGTGCTTATTGGAGCGGAAATTCCACTTTTGGAGTAAATGGCGCCATGGCAAAACAGCACAGAGGGAAAATGGGTATTTATTCAATCCTTGGCGTATGTATTACTACGCTCATTACCGGTTTCATCTATGTGTTTACCTGCCTGAAAGCGTGGGGCGGTGCATTCGATGTAGGAAGCATTACCCAGTATGTAGGCGCCGCAACGGCAATGGTATCTAATATTTTTGCACTGACGGATCTGATCGGAGTATTGGAAACAAACACAGCGTATCTGGATAAAACATTTGAATTTCTTGACATTCCAAATGCAATGTACCAGGGAAGTCTCACGACGGAAAAGAGATCTGACCGGAGATATGAAGTGGAATTTAAAGATGTATCTTTCAAATATCCCGGTTCCGACATTTGGGCGCTTCGTCATGTGAATATGAAATTCAAGGTTGGAAAAAGACTTGCCATTGTCGGTGAAAACGGAAGTGGGAAAACAACTTTCATCAAATTGCTGTGTCGTTTGTACGATCCGCAGGAAGGAAAGATATTGTTAAACGGTATCGACATCCGCAAGTACCGCTATGACGATTACATGCATATTTTCTCTGTTGTATTCCAGGATTTTCAGCTGATCAGCCAACCGCTCGGTGCCAATGTTGCGGGGAGTATGCACTATGACCGTGACCGGGTACAGAAGGCGCTGACAGATGCTGGATTTGGAGAGCGCCTTGCGAATCTGGAGAAGGGACTGGATACGATGCTCTATAAGAGTCTGTCAGAGGATGGTGTTGACGTTTCCGGTGGCGAGGCGCAGAAGATCGCCATTGCCCGTGCACTCTATAAGGATGCTCCGTTTATTATCCTCGATGAGCCTACTGCAGCGCTCGATCCGATCGCGGAAGCGGAAATCTATGGAAAGTTTGACAAGATTGCCGGTGATAAAACTGCGGTTTATATTTCACACCGTCTTTCTTCGTGTAAGTTCTGCGATGAGATCGCTGTATTCCACGGGGGTGCGGTTGTTCAGCAGGGGTCTCACGAGTCTCTTGTTGCCGATACAAATGGGAAATACTATGAGCTGTGGAACGCACAGGCACAGTATTACACGGAATAAAAGGTATTCATCTTGTCGCTGTGTTTTTCTTTTTCAAAAAGGAATGAAATTTCTTCTTTTTTCTGTTATGATAAAGAGAACTGGAAATGTCATATAAAAGACATAGATTGTAGCAGAGAGGAAGGATACAATGGAAAATCAGGAGAAAGAAGAACGGGAGATGTGGGTCTGGCTCTTGCTTGTCGGGATCGGGATATTTTTTACAGACAGACTATTGGCATGGACTGTGTACAGTGTCCGGCTGCTGTATCTGACACCGCTTCTTGTATCAGGAGTTTATGATTTGTATCTGTGTGTACAAATAAGCAGAAATGCAGGCAACCGAAAGAAATGCAGACAGTTTGAGGTTCAGATGACAGAGGCAAAACGCTGGCTGTTATCTGGATTCTGGCTGTCGTGCGCTACTTTTTTAGAGACATTATTTTTAGATATGACAAAGTATCTGAGCGTGGACAGCGCAAATGCCTTTCATAGAAGCATTACCTTTTATTTTTGGATCTTGTTGTGGATCGGGTATTTTTTCAGCTTTCTTGCAGGGAAGATCAGGGAGGCGCATGGAAAACAACATCCGGGGAAGGAACTGTCGCGCAGAAAGAAAATTTTGATCTTTGCAGGGATCGCTGTTGTGATCCTGCTTGCATTTGCTCTTCGTTGTTTTGGAGATCTGATGGTACTTTTTCAGGGAGCAGGAGTCATGGCTGTGATTCTGTTCTGGTATTCCGGATACGAGGAAGGACAGCGGTTTCGCTATGAGCGGAGAAGATTCGGGATCTATGGAGTGGTATTACTGGTCTTATTCGTGCTGTTACTGCTGGCAGTACCGGGAGAATGCATGCATTTTCCGCAGATGATCTGGTAAAAAGGAATAGACAGAAATGAAGGTTATTTCTGTCTGTATGCGATGGTGATCATAGTGATGTAATCGTCCTGATCGGCGATGGAGATTTCATTGAGCCCTTCTTCGTAGGCATAGCCGAAAAGTTCCAGCTGATTTGCCTGGGCGAAGGTATCGACTGACTGATAGATAGCGCCAAGTTTTTCCCAGCTTCCGATACAGAAGGTGCGAAGATAGCTTCCTGCTGGTCTGAGGAAGTCGAATTGTGTGCTGTCTTCTCTGTCGTAGGCAAAGAAGCAGTCATAGCCATCCAGGTTTTTCTGTCTGATATTTTCGAGGGAGATCCGGCTGCCGAAGTTATCGTAAAGACCAAACAGATTTTTTAAGCGGCGGGAAAAGTCCGCGGCGGTTGCGAAATCTTTGCCGTTGTATGTTCCGGTGATCGGTGCAGAGAGAAGGAGTTTCTGCTCTGGCAGGGTCACCAGTTCGATTTTTCCATGTTCGGCTGAGAGTCCGAGCGCCAGCTTGTCTGATTTTTGTTGGAGAAAAGCCTTCACGGAAAGTAATTGCCGGATAGAGTGATCGATCAGTTCTTTCTTTTCCGAAACAAGCTGGGTAAAGGATGCGCCGGAAGGGGCATCTGTATATTGGCGGATCTCTTCGACGGAGAGACCAAGCTTCCGGAGCGTCAGGATCAGTTCCAGCCGGGCAGTCTGGAAGCAGGTATAGTAGTGATAGCCGTTTTCTCCGATCACTTCCGGACAGAACAGTCCGATTTCATTATAATAATGCAAGGTGCGCTTGTTGATTCCGTTCAGCTTTGCAAACGCACCGGTTGTATATAGAAAATCATGAGTATTCATTTGCAGATCCTTGTTATCTGGCTTGTGTTTGTCTGTTGCCGGAGACTTACGATTAGAAGGTAAAGATGAATTTATCACTTCGATAGATTGTTCTGGCAACCTCCAGTACGCGTCCGGTTGTCTGATCTACACATCTGGAACTCATAACGAGACAGGAAGCAAACCCTTTGATGTCGAAGAGGGCGCGCTCTTTTTTATCCAGTGCAGAGACAGAAAATTCATAGTTCTCATCTGTGAAATCGCTGTAGCCGCATGCGTGCATATAATCACGAAGAGATGTGAGTGAGGAGCCGTGCTGTGCCAGATCCGGGAATGCATAATCCGGGAGATAGCTGACGCGGATCGCGACTGGTTCATCATCGACGAAGCGAAGCAGTGTCAGTTTATAAATATCATGGAAATCTGCTTCCTCTTCAGACAGTTCAAACATCTCAGAAACGATCATATTGTCTTTGATCCGCTCAAAACCGACATTTTCTGTGCGGTAGTGGATTCCGAGCGCATCCATTTTTTCTGTAAAATTCTGGCTGTCATTTAAGATCAGCCGGATTTTTTCTTTTTTCCCAGAGAAAAAGCTGCCATATCCCTGCTGGGAGTAAATGTAGCCTTGTTCCTTTAAGTGCAGGTATGCCCGGCGGACTTCTGCGCGGGTTGTGTCAAAGCGGGCTGCCATTTTACTTTCGCTTGGCATCTTCTCGCCCTTTTTATATCCGTCCTGCTCAAATTCCTGAATCAGTGTATCAACAATAGTTTCCCAGTTTGTAGTTGTTTTCATAGGGGATCCTCCTTTTTCCAAAAGTAAAGACTATTCTTTCATTATAGCAATTTATGAAAAAGAAACAAGATGTTGGAAATAGATTCACGGAAAATTTATAAATTTTCCATTCGCTATTGACTCGTCCAGGCTGTTTTCTGTTAAAATAGACAGAGATAGAAAAAAGTCTGTTTGACAGGAGGAAAAAACAATGAGAAATGAAAGAATTTTAGTAGCATATTTTTCGCATAAAGGAGAGAATTATTCCAATGGAAATATTGTTACGCTGGAGAAAGGAAATACAGAAATTGCAGCGGAGCTCATTGCAGAATATAAACATGCGGAGTTATTTGAGATTGAGTCAGAGACAGAATATCCATTCGGATACAGAGCGTGTGTGGAAGTATCGAAAAACGAGTTGCTTGAGAATGCAAGACCGAAGTTAAAGAAAGAAAAATCCGTTTCGGATTATGACCGGATTTATCTTGGATATCCGAACTGGTGCGGAACAATGCCGATGCCGGTGTGGACTTTTCTGGAGGACAATGATTTTTCAGGGAAAATAATCTGTCCGTTCTGTACAAATGAAGGAAGTAAAATGGGAAGAAGTGAGGCAGATATCAGAAAGCTTGCACCAGGGGCAGAGCTCAGGGAAGGGCTGCCGATCCGTGGATCTTCGGTAGAAAAAGAAAAGGAAAAGATCTTTGCGTGGGCAGACCGGCAGTAAGGATGTACATAGAATGAGACGATGGAAGAAGCTCTGCAGAAAGTGGAATGAGATGATTCAGGCAGTACTGAGAAAAGGAAACATTTTTAAGAGACTGAATCTTTCTTTTCTTGTGTTATTGCTTGGTTCAGCAGCATTTATTGCCTTTTTTAGTTTCGATAAATATTCAGAAGAAATTATTTGGAATCTGAAGCAGAATGCAGAGATCCAGGTGCAAAATGTCTGCCTGAAAATGGAAGATATCATGCGGGAATATGAGGATATCGCGCTGCAGTTTTACGATGATCCGCAAATCCTCCAGGCTGTGGAAGAAAATAAGAAAGACAATCCGGACAAAGAAAATACTTCTCTGATCGAAGAAAAATTATACGAGATGAGCCGTCAGAGAAAATATATTAAGAATGTACAGTTTGTAACGGATGAGCAGCAGTATCATATGGTAGAAGAAAATGGCTATCGAAGAGGAGGAACAATCAGGAACCTGACAGAATTTTATGAGAAGCCATATTACAAGAAGACCAGGAAGAAAAATGGATATCCGGTCTGGTTTGAAGATGCGGGACAGAGTGAAACGTTTTATGAAAATGAACAGAGTATCTATGGCTTTGGAAATATCGTAACGCTTGGAGTGGCTGTCTATGAGCCGTATACGAGAGAATTTTCAGGGGTACTTTTTATGAATATTGATATCAAGGCTTTTGACTCTGCGGCAGATGGATATGATGGAGGAGTGGACGGAAATATGTTCCTTGCAGGCAAGGACAGTGTTGTGCAGGGATTTAATCCAAGTATTTATGCACCGTCATTTCCAAAGGATAAGAAAATTTTTGAGGAACTGGAAGAAAAGCAAAAGGACTGTGCAAGAAGAAAGATAGAAGGGCGAGACGTATTACTTTCCTATGAAAGAATCCCGGGAACAGAAATGGCTGTTGTATATCTTGGGGATATGGATATGCTCCTTGCCGGGACGTACCGCACGAGGAATGTCTGTGTGTTTGTGCTGATCTGTGTTGTACTTGCATGTTTTACGGTTTCTTATTATGTGACATGCAGTATTTCAGATCCGATCCGCAAGCTGATCCATGTGATGGATCAGGCGGGAGAGGGAACGTGGACGGTCCGTTATCCGAACAGTGGAAAGGATGAAATTACGCTGCTTGGAGAACGGTTTAATGATATGGCAGACAGAACGAACCAGTTGATCGAACAGGTCTATTTGTCGGAAATCAGACGGCAGAAACTGCAGCTTAGCTGGAAGAATGCACAGTTAGATGCGATGCTGATGCAGATTAATCCGCATTTCCTTTATAATACGCTTGATATTATCCGGTGGGAAGCGATGTATGAGGCGAATGGAGAGAGCAGAGTCACGAAAATGATCGAGCAGTTCAGCCAGCTTTGCAGGATGGGAATGCGTACCGGAGGAAATACAATAAGTCTGTCAGAAGGGCTGGAACACGCAAAAGTGTATTTGGAAGTGATTAATTTTCGGCACCGGGATAAGATTGAGTTAAAAATCAGCATAGATCCGAAGGTAAAAGAATGTTATATTCCACAATTTATGTTGCAGCCGATTTTAGAAAATGCGGTTGTACATGGATTTCAGGATGCATCGAAGGGATGCTGGATCGAAATTACTGTGACCGGGCAGGAGGACAAGCTGAAGATTATAGTAAAAGACAATGGAAAAGGAATGACGGGGGAAGAAAGAGACAGATTACAGAGACAGATGGATGAGGAGATCGATTCTGGAAAAAATATTGGAATGGCGAATGTTAATCAGAGAATCCGGCTTTTCTATGGGGAGCAGTACGGGATCCGGATCAGCAGCATGGAAGGGGAGGGGGCGGAAGTGGATATCATACTTCCAGTCCGAATGCATTCTGAAAATATGAAAAGTCTGTACGAAGAGGAGAAACAACATGATATATCAGGTTCTGATCGTAGATGATGAGGAAATTGTGTGCCGTGGAATGGCACAGTTTGTAAAATGGGAGGAACATGGATTTGAAGTAGCAGGAACGGCAACAAGTGTGGATGAGGCCATTCTGATTCTGAAAAAAATGCATATTGATATCGTATTTACGGATATCCGGATGCCGGAAAAGTCAGGGATCGACTTACTAAGGGAGATCAAAGAACAAAAATTTGATGTGCAGTGCGCCATTTTGAGTGGCTATAGTGATTTTGACTATGCAAAAGAGGCTATGCGGTATGGAGCAGTGGAATATCTGACAAAGCCTGTCAATTTTCGGGAGATTGAGCAGTTTCTTGACCGGATGCGAATAACACTGAACAAAATTGTGGAAGAGAGGCTTGGGCATACAAGACAGATGGAGGGGCTCCTTCTGTCGATCGCAAGAGGGTATGCAAGCGCCGATATTGAGAGATACGGACTTCCCAATCTGGATACCTGGCATGGTGTATCGATCTTTATGACAGAGCGTGAAGCGGATAATACGAAGGTGCAGGGGCAGAAAGACTTGATGAAAGAACGGATTCTGGCAGTGATCCCGGATGCGATCGTGCTGGACAGTGGAAACCGCTCCCTCTTTGCACTGATCCCATTTCAGACGCAGGAGCAGCTGAATTATTTTGTATCGGTATCTGAGCAGGTGTGCAGGGAAGAAAAATACTGGGCGCTTGCGGTCAGCAAAGAAAAGAAAGGAATCTGTGGGCTTTCGGAAGCGTGGAAAGAGGCAGAGAGCGCAATGCGCTATCTTCTGGCGGATGATAATAAAAAGATTATCTTTTACAAACATATTGAAAAACTTTATGCAGAAGAAAAAATAGAAGTGCCAAAGCTGATCACATCCTTTTTACAGAAGCTGCATACACCGGAAGAACGAAGAAATGCAGCAGAATGGATGCGCCAGACCTTGTCGGATCTGGAAGAGAAGAAACAGATGAGTGTTTTGAAACTGCAGACAATCTGTATCAGAATCGTCATTGAAGTCAATGGATATTTAAAGGAAATCGGAATAGAGGAAACAGGTCTCCATGAGCGGCTAAATGAGGCGCTCAGGCAGTTTTTATTGTGTGCAGAAGGAAAGGAAGTCCTGCATTGTATGTCTTCTTACCTGGAATGGATCCTGGAATGTATGGAGCGGTCTGCCGACCAGAATGTAGGTGGCGGTGTGATCAGTGACATACAGAATTTTATCAGACAACATTACAGTGAAAATATCAGTCTGAATCTGCTCGCAGAACAATTTTACATGCATCCGAATTATCTGAGTCGTCTGTTCAAAGAAAAAACGGGAGAAAATTTCGTAGAATATCTGACAGAGGTACGCATGCAGAAGGCGCAGGAACTTTTAAAGGACTCTGATTATAAGATCATTGAGATCTGTGGAATGGTCGGATATGATAATCCAAGATCTTTCAGCAAAGCATTTAAGCATTTTACCGGGATCACCCCGCGGGAGTGCAGAGACCGGTAGAGACGAATCTGACATTTGGATAAATATTACTGACATTTACAAATTGAATTGAAGCAGGATTCCGATATAATGGAGAACAGAAGAGAATACAGAACCGGAGCGATAAATTCTGGTTGACTTTAAACCGGTTCGAGAAGGAGGTAATGGCATGCCCGTAGTTTATCATGAGGAGAGCAGGAATTTTCATCTGTTCAATGACAAAATCAGCTATATTTTTACAATTTTAAAAAATGAACAGCTGGGACATCTGTATTTTGGAAAGCATCTCAGAGATCGTGAGAGTTTTAATCATCTTTTGGAGTTCAGGGACAGACCGATGTCTGTATGTGTATTTGAAGATGACAGTACATTTTCAATGGAACATATCAGACAAGAATATCCGTCATATGGAAATGGTGATATGCGATATCCAGCGCAGGAGATCCTGCAGAAAAATGGAAGCAGAATCACTTCATTTACCTATAAAACACATAAAATCTACAAAGGAAAGCCAAAACTGGAAGGACTTCCTGCTACTTATACAGAAAAGGACAGTGAGGCGGTAACGCTGGAAGTGACACTGGAAGATACGCTGATCAGGACAGAGCTGATACTGACGTATACGATTTACGAAGAATTTCCGGTGATTACGAGAAATGCAAGATTTCACCATTTGGGGGAGGAAGGCATTCTTCTTGACCGTGCAATGAGTCTTAGTATTGATCTGCCGGATAAAGATTATGAGATGATTGAACTGACCGGAGCGTGGGGACGGGAACGTGCAGTAAAGACAAGGAAGCTGGAGCATGGTATCCAGGCAGTTTACAGTATGAGAGGTTCCAGCAGCAATAACTACAATCCGTTTCTTGCATTGAAGCGGGCAGCAACAACAGAAAATTCCGGGGAAGCGATTGGTTTTAGTCTGGTGTATAGCGGGAATTTTCTTGCCCAGGCAGAGGTGGATACTTACAATGTGACAAGAGTTATGCTGGGGATCCATCCGGACCGGTTTGCGTGGGAATTAAAAAAAGGAGAAGAGTTCCAGACGCCGGAGGCAGTTATGGTCTATTCGGAAGACGGCCTTAACGGAATGAGTCAGATTTTCCATAAGTTATATCGGACAAGACTGGCACGGGGAACATACCGGGATCAGGAACGACCGATTTTGATCAATAACTGGGAAGGAACGTATTTTGATTTTGATGAGGAGAAGATCCTCAGTATTGCCAGAAAAGCAAAGGAACTGGGAATTGAATTATTTGTGCTTGATGACGGATGGTTTGGAGAGCGAAACGATGATTTTACTTCGCTCGGAGACTGGTATCCGAACATGAAGAAGCTTCCGGAAGGCATTATAGGGCTTGCAAGGAAGATTGAGGCGATGGGACTGCGCTTTGGATTATGGTTTGAGCCGGAGATGACAAATGAAAAAAGCAGATTGTACCAGGAACATCCGGACTGGATATTGTCAACGCCGGGAAGAAGTGTCTCTGTCGGAAGACATCAGCTTGTGCTTGATTTTTCCAGAGAAGAAGTCGTGGAGGGAATTTACAGACAGATGGAACAGATACTGGCGGAGGCTCCAGTTTCTTATGTGAAATGGGATATGAACCGCAGCATTTCGGAAGTGTATTCTCATGGAACAGAGGCAGGAGGACAGGGCGCTGTTTTCCATAAATATATTCTCGGGGTATACCGTTTATATGAAAAACTGACACGGCGTTTTCCTGATATTTTATTTGAATCCTGCGCAAGTGGAGGGGCAAGATTTGATCCGGGACTTCTCTATTATGCACCACAGTGCTGGACTTCGGATGATACGGACGCCGTAGAACGGCTGAAGATCCAGTATGGGACATCGTTTGTTTATCCGGTGAGCAGCATGGGATCCCATGTTTCTGCTGTGCCGAATCATCAGGCTTTGCGGAATACTCCGCTGAATACGCGGGCGAATGTGGCCTATTTTGGTACGTTTGGCTATGAACTCGATATCACTTCTATGGAAGAAGAGGAACTGAAAGAGGTCAGAGAACAGATTGCATTTATGAAGAAGCATAGAAGACTGATACAGCAGGGAACATTTTATCGTCTGAAAAGTCCATTTGAAGGCAATGTCACAGCATGGATGGTGGTGTCAGAAGACCAGAAGCAGGCGTTGGTCGGATATTACCGTGTGCTTGAGCCGGTCAATGAAGGATTTGAGCGGCTGCATCTGGAAGGACTGAAAGAGGATCTTGTCTACCGGATCAGCGACCGGGAAGAAAAACTCTTTGGAGATGAGCTGATGCAGGCAGGTCTTGTTGTTTCAGATGCAGCAGCCGGCCAGAACGGAGAACGGTACAACGGAAGAAATGGAGATTATCAGTCCCGGCTGTATGTCCTTGAAGCAGTATCACCGGATAAAAGATAACCAGAACGCTTCGTTGTCTGTTCTTTGCGGTACTGGGAAGGGCTGATCCCGGCTACTTTTTTGAAAGCTTTTGAGAAAGAATATACATTTGCATAACCGCAGGAGCAGGCTATATGCTCTATTCCCAGATCAGTGTTCATGAGGAAATTCATAGCTTTTGTGATGCGGTATTTTATGAGAAACTGCTGAGGGGACAGATGGAGTGTACGAAGAAACAGCTCTGTCAGATAACTACGGTTTAGGGAAAGATAATTTGCGATTTCCTGCACGGTCAGGTGGTTTTGATAGTTTTTATGAATGTAGGAAATGGCGCGGCTGATATAGATGCCGTAGTCATTTCCTTCTTTTCTTTCAGCATGCCCGGAAGTTTCGGTCAGATCGGACAGCATCCGCATCAGTATACTCTGGATGTAGAGCTCGCAGGAAATATCGGAAGTCTGATGCGCGATCATATCATCAATGCAGGAACAGATCAGATCTGTATGGGGGCAGTGAAATACCGGATGCTGTGAAGAAATACCGGCAAGCTTCAGATATTGGTCAACTTGCTCTCCGTCGAGTCCGATCCATGCATAGGTCCATGGAAGGTGTTCCTCTGCCTGATAAAACGTAAGTTCATTTGGACAGATCAGAAATCCCTGCCCTTTTTCAATATGGTAGTGCCGTTCGTTGGCATAGAAGTCCCCGCAGCCATCAAGACAGAAGTGCAGCAGATAGCATTCCCGCACGGCCGGTCCAAAAGAATAGAGGGGCGGACATTTCTGCCTGCCACAAAACAAAGTATAAATATCCCGGAACAGCCTGCCTGACAATTCCATATAAGAGTCGGCAGGAAGATATCCCGGGATTTTTTCAGAAGAATTCATAAAATGACAGCTCCTTTCTGCGAGATGTTCTTGTGCATCTGTCATTATAGTAAAAGAGGAGGCGGGTAACTGCCTCCTCTTTTACTGTATTATTATTTATTATTTTTTGTTGGCTTCGTTAAACTTGTCTAATGCTTCTTTTTCACAGAGACTCTGTGCTTCTGCAAATTCTTTTTCCGGGTCTGCGCTTGGATCTGTCAGAATCTTCTGCACAGCCTTATCAACATAAGTTCCAAAGTCTGCTTTTCCGTAGAATTCCAGACGTCCGATGGATTTTGCAGATTCCAGTACTTCCGCGTATTCTTCTGGGAATTCGTAGAAGTCTGTAATACTCATATCATCTCTAGGGATGATCACCGGGTTTGGAGCGCCTTTTGTTGCAAGGTTTTCAAAGTAAGAAGAACGGTATTCTTTTCCGGTCATATAGCTGATGTATTCCCATGCAGCATCTTTCTTTGCCTGATCTGTCTTAGCGTTGATCACATAGCAGTCACCGGCGATTGCTGTTGTCTGTTCGCCAGAAGGTCCTACCGGTGGAAGGCAAAGTCCGATGTCATCCGGATCGATTCCATTTGTGATCGCCTCAGATACCCAGTCGCCTGCAAATGGCATCATACCGATTTTTCCCATACCAAAGTTTTTAACAAGATCGTTGAATTTTAAAGTAAGGTCGCTCTGGAGAACTCCTTCACTTTTTAATTTCTGATAATATTCAGCAGCTTCGATGACAGCAGGATCTGTGAAAGTAAGTTCAGCAGTTCCGTCTTCATTTTCTTTTGTGAGGTCTCCGCCTGCCTGCCATACATAGTACTGGAAGAACCATTCTGTCCATTCAGCG
>CAUWEA010000051.1:0-20458 GCA_963557735.1 uncultured Faecalimonas sp.
TTTTTATCTGTAAATTTAATAATGTACTCAAAGGAGGGAACGACATGAACATCGGTAAAAAAATTATCGAAATAAGAAAACAAAAAAATATGACTCAGGAAGATTTTGCAAAAATATTCCATGTAACCAGACAGACTGTTTCTAATTGGGAAAACGAAAAAAGTTATCCTGATTTGCAAACACTCGTTCAAATCAGTGATGAATTTGAAATTTCACTTGATACCATGTTAAAGGAGGATATGCTCATGGTAAAAAAAATTGATCATGACAAGATTTACAAAAAAATTTCAATCTGTTTGATAACGTTTCTTTTCATTCTAGCTGTTGTAACAAGTATATATGCAGGTCTATGCAAAATCCAACACGCTACTATGTATACTAAAGTTGAAAATGCCGGTTTCAGGAAAGAACTGACAGAAACATTTATCGAAAAATATCAGGGCAATTATGCTTTAACAGAAGATGGCATTGATTATCTGGTAACCCCTAAATCTATCGGAAAATATGAGCTGGACACTGATAACTTTCTGCTCACCGCCCGTAAAGGTGATAGAGATATTACGATAATGATTGATGAAAACGGAAAAATTTTTTTGTCATTATATCCTGGTCAAATTGAAATAGACGAAAATGGAAATACCACTGATACATCAAAAAAATTATCCGATATACAAGAGAAACACCTAAATGATTTGTTAGGAAAACGAAAAGAGGAAATTCTTCCAATGATTGATAGAGCATTGGAATTGTGGGATTCTATCAATCAATAGCAATGTCTGTGACCAAACAATCCTGATAATTCTCATCAATATTTTCATTTCGTAGCATAATGAATTGTACTACAAAATCGCTCAGACCTTACGGTCTGGGCAATTTTTTATTAGGAAAGTTTTTTACATCCCTTTCTTTTTTATTATAATGGAAGATCCCGCCTCTCAAAACTCCTTTTCCCAACCCAGAAACAAACTGCCCCGATAACAAACAGCCCTATTGCCAAAAGATATCCCGTCATTTCTGTCTCGATCAGCTTCTCCTGCTGAAACAAGGAAAATAATGTCAGGTATCTAAGCCACCCTGCCGCTCCTTCCATGTTCGACAGCATCTGAAGCAAGAGGAACAAAACCGGAATCCCTGCCCCGGCAAGCGCTGCCTTTCTACTCTCATTGCACATGCAGGAAATCATAAAGCAGTATCCTGCAAGAAAAATATGCAGACAGAACAACCCCAGATTAAGTGAGAGATATGCCCGCACATCAAGCTTGCCGGGGAACATCCACGCACTGCAGACGATTCCCAAAAGTATACAGTATCCATCCAAAGCCAGAAGATTCGTCAACATCACTGTCATCTGTGTCCAGATCAGACAGGACCGGGAACTCCCGCCTGACAAAAGGTAGCTCATTGCACCTCGATCTACATATTTTACAACAAGCCTCAACGACAGAAGAATCAGAAATACCATCGGAAAAGCGATCAACAACATTCCATACAGATAGTTGGAGAGAAATCCGACTAAAGTTGTCGTCATGCCCGCCATTCCAAACAGCGCCATCATCTCCGGCATTGCCTTTGTAAATTCTTCCAGCACACTCCCAAGCTTCGGATCGAACATTGAGACAATGATAGAAATATACATCGTAAGCACTGCCAGAAAAATCAGCAGTAATTTATAGTTTGCTTTCCATTCCCTTGCAAATAATGTCTTATTGATCATCTGCATCCCCTCCATAAAACTGCATAAAATATTCCTCAAGGCTTTCAGATGCCGATTCGAGATCGGACAGCCGATACTTTCCAAGTGTATGAAGCAATCGATTCAGTTCATTCGACTCATCAAATGCAATCTCCACCTTCGTCTTTTCTTCTTTCTGAATGTCTACTCCCGCCTCTGACTGTTCCAGGACAAACCGTGCCGCTTCGATCTCACTTTCAAAAGTTACCAGAAATCTTTTCTTCCTCTGCCGCTTCACTTCTTCCATCTCCTGCACCTCAACAAGCTTTCCCTGCCGGATCACCGCCACACGATCACAGACCTTCTCAATCTCCTCAAAAATATGTGATGACATCAGAATTGCTGCTCCCCGCTCTTTTTCCTCCAGCAAAAGTTCTGTAAATCTCTTCTGTATCAGCGGATCTAACCCACTTGTGGGCTCATCCAGGATCAGCACGGACGGGGCATCCATAAATGCCGCGACCATCGCGATTTTCTGCTTCATCCCTTTTGACATCTTCCGTATTTTCCCGAAAGGATCCAACTCAAATCTTCTGATCAGCTCCTCTGCCCTGGAAAAATCTTTCATCCCTCTGTACTTTGCGAGAAACTGAAGAAACTGGATTCCACTCATATCATCTAAGAACGAAATCTCCCCGGGAATATATCCAAGCGATTTCTGGATCGTTTCCGCCTCCCTTCTGCAATCCATTCCCAGAATACTGGCATTTCCTTTCTCAGGTGTCAGAAATCCAAGCAGATGCCGGATCGTTGTCGTCTTTCCGGCACCGTTTTGCCCGAGAAATCCAAGAATCTCTCCTTGCCTGACACAGAAAGATAAGTCAAAAATTCCCTTTCCACCGCCATAATCCTTTGTCAGATGGCATACCTCAATTGCATTTCTGCCGTTTTGCTTTGTCTGTCCCATATTGCTTTCCTCGTATTTCTTTCATGGCATTGATACAAAACTATTGTTTTTGATTTGATACCTGCAGGCTCCTGTCCATTTCTATGAGCCTGCAGTATAGAATTTAGTCATCCGACAGCTGTCAGATTAGATTTTTATTGATAAGTTTTCTTTCATCCTCTATCAATTCCTCAATCGTCATGAAGTTTCCCTCCGTTTCTCGATCTTTTTTGATTCGTCTGATCGTATTCTGAAGTTTCTTTACATATTCATTTTAATTTCTTTTGTAGCAATTTTTACTGCAAAGTATGGATCATGCTCAATCAACAGCATGGTCGGCTGATAGCTTAAGATCAGATTTTCCAGCTGGATCCTGGTGAACAGATCTACGAAGTTCATCGGCTCATCCCAGATATAGAGGTCTGCCTGCTCGCACAGACTGGCAGCCAGAAGTACTTTCTTCCGTTGTCCGTCTGAGAACTCCTCCAGTCTTTTCTCAAACTGTTTCCGCTCAAATCCCATCTGCCATAGGACGCTGATCAGCGTCGTCAGATCGATCCCTCTTTTTTCCGCCAGTTCTTTTAAACTGCCGGTATACAGATGAAACTCCTGCGGAACGTATGAAATAGAAATTCCACCTTTCACTACAAGTTCTCCGCTTAAATTTTTTCTTTCCCCCAGAATCGCTTTTAAAATACTCGTCTTTCCGGATCCGTTTTTCCCGGACAGCAATACCCGCTCTCCACTTTCCACTGTAAATGATATATTCTCACAGACCACCTTATCGCCATACGCAATGTTCAGTTTATCTGCCCACAGATACGTTCCTTTCTGTCTCTCGGGAAGAAACAGTTTCAGTTCATGCTCTGTTTCCACATCTTTTAACAGTTCTTTCTTCTCTTCGATCTGCCGCAGCGTCCTTCTTTCCAGATTCTTTTTACGCTTTTCCATCCTTCTTGCTTTCTCGCCGATATAGCAGCGGGAATCTTTCCAGCGGTCTTCCTCGATCGGGTTAAACCCGATTTTTGTCCCCTCTATTTTCTCTGCCCACCTTGCCGATTCTCTTGCGGATTGTTGAAGACGACTGATCTCTTTTCTCAGCCTACTGTCCTGTTCCAGTTCAAATTGATCCCGGTTCTTTTTATTCTCATACCAGCTGCTGAAATTGCCTTTGCATACTTCAATGCTGCTGCGGTTGATCGCTAAAATATGATCCACACATGCATCCAGTACATCCCGCTCATGGGAGACCAGAATAAAACATTTCTTACGCTGCAGATATTTTTTTACGATTTCCCGCGACTGTTCATCTAAATTGTTGGTCGGCTCATCCAGCAGCAGATAGTGGTCATCCCCCGAAAAGAGAACTGCCAGCAGCATCCGGGTCCGCTCGCCGGGACTTAAAGTCTCCCACTGCTGATAGAGAAACGATTCTTCCATCTCCAGTTCATGCAATTCCCGGATCACCTTCCACAATTCATAATCCGGATCTTGTTCTTCCAGAACTGTCACTGCCAGTTCTCCGCCGTTTTTTACCGACAGGATTCCCGGACAATATCTCACCGGAACCGGATTTTGTATCTGCCCGCTATACTCATATGCTCCCTGAAGCAGTTTTAAAAACGTTGTTTTCCCTTTCCCGTTTCCGCCGACGATTCCCAGTTTCCACTCCGTATCCAGATGAAAGGATACCTTTTCAAAGACAAAATCACTGCTTCCCGGATAGGAAAAACTTAAATTCTTCACTTCGATCAACGACATAGAACTCCCTCCCCTTTTTTACTTTTTATTTCTGATAATGCTTTGCCTGCGCATTCCACAGTTGTGCATACAACTTCTGCTCTTTTAAGAGCGCTTCATGACTGCCTCTCTCCACAATTTCTCCGGAATCAAATACGATAATATCATCGCAGAACCTGCAGCTGCTCATTCTGTGAGTGATAAAAATACTTGTCTTGTCCTTTACCATTTCATCAAACTGCCTGTAAATCTCATATTCACTGAGCGGATCCAACGCCGCAGTCGGCTCATCCAGGATCATGATCGCCGCGTCTTTATAGAGTGCACGCGCAATCGCCAGTTTCTGCTTTTCTCCTCCGCTGACACCGGATCCTTCCTCACTGTCCGCAGCCAGAACCGTCTGCAATTTCTTTGGCATCTGCTCCACAGCCTGAGCTGCTCCCGCTTTTCTCATACAATCCCAGACTCTGTCTTCTTCCCAGCTGTTGGAGGCTGCAATATTTTCTCCCACCGGAAACGCAAACAGTTCAAAATCCTGGAAGACAACACCAAATAAGTTCAAATACGCTCCCGGATCGTATTCCCGGATATCTGTCCCATTTAAGGTGATCGTCCCTTCTGTCGGCTGATACAGACCACAGAGCAGTTTGATAAAGGTCGACTTACCTGCTCCGTTTTTCCCCACAACCGCGGTTTTCTTATTGGCATCGATTTTACAGTGGATATGTTTCAGCACCGGAATCTCACTGCCCGGATAATGAAAACTTACATCATGAAACTCAATTTCACAAGACTGTTCTGTCCCCGATGGAATCGGAAGCATGCCTCCTTTTCGCTCTTCCTCCATCTCCATAAAATCAATCAGTCCCTGAAGAAACTCACATTTTCTTGCAATCTCTCCGTTTGTCCAGATGATCGTTGTCATATCATTCATAAATCTCGTCATCGCTCCGGCATACTGACTGAAAGATCCGACACTGATCGCCTTTCCTCCGATTTTTATCAGGATCAATGTATAAGAATAGAGCGTAAACAGCATACTGATTGCCTGCCCGGTCAGTTCCTGCTTTCTCCTTGCCGTGCGCATTCTCTTATATAACCCCGAGGATTCTTTTAGAAACCCATTGAAATTATCCAGAAGCATCTCCTTCATCTGATACAGATGGGACACTTTGTTCGCCTCCGGATTCCCATAAATCCGGTCCATATAGTAGGAAAGTCCTTCCTCCGCATCCCCATGCTCCGAATAGATCTCATTCTGCTGTTTCAAGAGCCGTCTGCTGGAAGTGATGGTCGCCTTCATGACCAGACACACCGCGATCAGAAAACTGCCCGCCGCTATCACCACACTGCCCCTGCTCATCTCTCCTTTTGCAAAACACATAGAAATGACCATACCGACTGCGGTCACTACAGAAACCGCGCAGGTAAAAAGCTGCTGATAAAGGTACAGTACTTCTTCCAGACCACCATACATGTCGATAGTCCGCTCTGCCAGATAGATCTTTTTTGTCACTTCCGGATTTTCAAACTGCTCAAAGCTCATAGACAGCGCCTTTTTCCGCATACAGATTTTCAGATCCGTATACAACATCTGATATTTCACCGCCATTGCTTTTGACAGATGGTTCTGCAGCAGTCCGCAGAACAAGCTAAGCAGGATCAATACTACCGAATGTACTGCTGCCAGATCCCATGCCTGCGCAAGCAGATCATCGATGATCTTTGCCGAAAAGATTAACCCGGCATAAAACGAAAAGGACTCCAGAAGCGCCGAACTGGCTGAAACCGCTATGGCTCTGTGGTCCAGCTGCTGTAACATCTTCAGAAGATAAACACCCGTTTTGTGAAACTTTAATTCTTCAAACATGGATTGCTACCCTCCTTCCGGTAGTATTTTGCCTGCACCTCATACATCTTCGCATAAGCACCGTTTTGTTTCATCAGTTCTTCGTGTGTGCCCTCTTCCATGACTTTCCCGTGATCAAACAGCAGAATCCGGTCACAGAATCTGGTGGAACTTAGCCGGTGCGAAATGAAGATACTCGTCTTTCCTTCTGTGAGCATACTGTATTTCTGATACAGCTCGTTCTCTGCAACGGGATCCAGCGCCGCGGTCGGCTCATCCAGAATCACAACCGGTGCATTCTTATAAAGTGTCCGCGCGAGCATCAATTTCTGCATCTGCCCTCCGGACAGACTGATCCCTTCCGGATCCAGCGCCTTTGTCATACTGGTCTCTTCTGCCTTTGGCAGTTCCCGCACAAACTCCCACAAACCTGCCATTGCAAGCGTTTCTTTTACTTTTTCTGTATCCTGCTTTCCCTTTGGCACCCCTGCCACATTGTCCGCGATCGCCGCCGCAAACGCAAATACTTCCTGAAATACAGCTGCAATTTCCGCAAAATAACGTTCCCGCCCGATGTTGTTGATATCCGTCCCATCCAGAAGAATCCTTCCTTCAGTCGGCTGGTAAAGTCCCAGGATCAATTTCACCACGGTACTCTTCCCTGCTCCGTTGATCCCCACCAGCGCCAGCTTCTCTCCACTGTAGATCGTAAGATTCAGATCATGGATGCACGCTTTCTTTGCGCCCGGATACCGGAAACTGACATGCTCAAACACGATCGTATGCGGTTTTCCCGGATTTGGCGCTTCTTCTGTCCCTCCCGTGCTCTCTTTGCCATAGCTTAAAAATTCACGGAACTGTCCTACGATCGTGTTGTTTCGCATCAGCTCTTTTAAATTGTCAAACAGCCTCATGATCCAGCCGTTAAACCCTGCTGCGATCCCGATATTGATAATAAATTGTTCCACCGTCATCTTTCCCTGATACATCATCCAGAGAAACGCCCCATATACAAGAGCATCCCGCATAAATGCCAGAATCCGCTCCAGATGGTCAAACAGTAAGTAATATATCGCACTTTTGTTCTGCAGTTTCAGCGCTTTTTTCCGCAGTGTGTCAAATTCCTCCAACAGCCACTTCTGCATCCGGTAAATACGGATATCTTTTGCTCCCTTCTGATCCAGCGCTGTCTGATACAGATATTGCAGTCTTGTATATACCTCACTTAACTTTTCCTGCACAAAAGCATCCTTTTTTCCAGTCACTGTACTTGCAAAGATCCCAAGAAAGGTAAATAGAAGCAGAAAAAGGATAAACACCGGACTGGTGGCGCCGATCACCACTGCATAAGTCACGATCCCAAGAAGATTCATACACATTTCCACAAACTGCTTTAAAAACATTTCCACCCCGTTTTCATTTCCTTCATAGACCGCTCTTCTCGCTTTTTCAAACTGCCTCTGGCCCTCCGGACTCTCGCAAAGAGCATACGGGATTTCCAGCGCTTTCTTCATCAGACGGCTTCCCTGCTGATTCCGGAACAGAAACAAAATCTGCTCATACATCCGCATTGCATATGTATCTGCCATCTGCAGCAGAAGGATTCCCGCAATCAGAAGCACCAGTTTTCCAACAGCAGATTCCAGATCTGCGCCCTTTGTCATCAGCCCTGCCACATAGCCCGGAAATACCGCAAACAGCAGCGGACATAATACTCCCAGCACAATATGGACAAAGGAGTATCCATAAACACTTTGAAACCGCTCTTCAGTTAATAAATGCAGGGAAAATTTCAGATTTTTGAATAGACTATATTTCTTCATGCTGCCTCCACGTGTTGTAATACTAGTAGTAACGAACTTCTTTTTCTTCTTTCAAATTACGGTTATCTGTTTTTTACATTTGCAACATCTCCTTCTTCTTTGTATGATGCACTATTTTTACTATTTTTTCAACATTTTTTTGTCTTTTTATAGATATTTTCAACAATCCGCCGCCCAATTTTGCACAAAGTATCTTTTTTATTTCACTGTATTTCGAAAACTTTGCTATCGAATAAGAAAATCAAATTACCGGTACCAATTTCTTGTTAAAAATGCTATAATATTGAAAACTTTTTCATAGAAGATTATATGTTTTTTCTATTTTTAACAAACTTATTTATGGAATCACAGTATTCCTGCTGCTACTTCATACAAACCTACTGCTGAAAGGAGTCTATCACAATGTTTAAATTTTTTAAAAAACATCCAAAAACTTTATGGATCTCTATGCAGGATGTTCTTGCCATCATCAAGAGCGATTATGACAAATCCTGGCCATTCGAACTCATCGAATTCCGCTATGGAGGCACAACACACCGCATGGGCGCCTGCGTAGAAGGTTTAGAAGAAAAATTCCAAGATAACATCAAACAAGAAGAAATCCGTTTCGTATTCGATGACCAGACGTACACTTCTTTTGATGAATTTGTAAGCTCTGTCTATGTAGACGGAATTCCGATTGCCGATGTACTCGGTCCGATCGAAGTCCTGCAGGCAGGAATCGTCAACGGAGAAGCAATGTTAAGTTCCCCGTGGGGTGAAACAAGACTTAGTGCACATGCGATCCAGAAAGAATAATTTTCTGCTTGACAAATTTCTTCTAATCGTTTATTTTAAACTTGAACAACGTTCATTTTAGAAGGAGATTTTTATGAACCAAGCAGTTACTTCAAAAGAAGAGATCATTGCCGCCTGCCAACAGATTGCAAAAGAGCAGGGACTGGAAGCGATCAGTATGCGCTCCGTCGCCTCAAAATGCGGTATGGCAGTCGGCTCTGTCTACAACTATTTTCCCTCTAAATCAGAACTTCTCTGTGCCACGATCGAGAATATCTGGAAAGATATTTTCCATATGTCTGCAAGCCAGTGTGCTTTTTCGAATTTTGTGGAATGTCTGACCTGGCTTTTTGACAGTGTGCAGAGGGGCAGTCAGATGTACCCGGAATTTTTCTCCAGACATGCGATGCTTTTTGCTTCGGAAGACCAGACCGCCGGACATCAGATGATGGAAAAATATTTCCGACACTTAGAGGTGAATCTTCTGAAAGTATTGCAGAGAGATTCAAAGATCCGGGATGATGCATTTAACGAAGTGCTTACACCTGAATTATTTATCAGCTATGTGCTGGAACTGTTTGTCTCCTCTGTCTTTCATTTTCAGAAAGACTACCGCGGGATCCTCGAGATCGTCCGCCGCTGTCTCTATGCTTCTGCCCACTAACTACTATGCTTACGAACTATCATGTTTTAGGAAGCGGAAGCTTTCCCATGGCAAGAAAAGAATTTTATTATACACGAATATGAACAACGTTCATTCTTTTATTTGACAGGAGGTGTCCTTATGAAGATTAAAAAACGATATCTGCTGCTTCTCGCAGCGATCATCTGGATGATCGCAGGATTTAATATTCTGCGCATCGGGATTGAAACTTATGCCGCTTACAAAGGCATCATCAATTTTGCGCTTTCTCTTCTTGTATTTCTTTTATTCTGGTTTATGGTCTTTCACAAACTGACTGTAAAGCACACAGACCGGATTCGGAATTATCAGGAAGAACGACAGTTTTTTCTTAACTTTTTTGATCTGAAATCCTTTCTGATCATGGCTTTTATGATCACATTCGGAATCACGATCCGCACGTTCCACTTATTGCCGGACAGATTTATCGCTGTATTTTATACCGGACTTGGCGCAGCGCTGTTTCTTGCAGGAATTACATTTGGGAAAAACTACATGATCCCGAAAAAACTGCAGCTGTAAATTAACTTTTTTCACCCATTATTTTTCTATCAGGAGGTTCTATTTTCTATGAGTACACAAAAGAAAGCAAACACGAACACAGTTAAAACATTAATGACGGCTTCTATCATCTATTTTTTCTGTTCTATGGCGGGAGGTGTTTTCTACCGGGAATTTACAAAACTATTTGATTTCACCGGGAAAACAACTCTCGGTGTCGTACACGGACACCTGCTTCTGCTCGGAACACTGCTCTTTCTTCTGCTTGCAGTTATCTGTAAATTTACCGCACTTGGAGATCAGAAACTGTTTCATAAATTTTTTATCATCTATAACATCGCCTTTCCGCTCATGGCAGTCACGCTTCTTGTGCGCGGAATCGTGCAAGTAACAGAGTACCCAATGACACGCATGTTAAACGGAATGCTCTCAGGATTTGCCGGGCTCTCCCACATTTTCCTTGCAATCGCACTTTTCCTGTTACTTCTCGCTGTCAAAAAAGAACTCTGTGGCGAAGCGGAGCGATAATCAATTCTTGACAAATGCAGTTTTTTCTCCTATTCTTTAACAAGGGAATGAAGTTCTCCCTTAGTAACTACTAAAACCGCCAGGAGGAGTATACCTCCCCTGATCGCTGATGACTTCTGCTGTTTGCAGGACTCATCAGCTTTTTTGTTGCGTAATTCTATCATTGTCTATCGAAAAGGAGAAACATAAATGTTATTTAGTATTGCTATTTTGTTATTACTTGGCATGACACTCGGCGCCCTCTGCAAAAAACTGCATCTCCCGGCGCTGACCGGAATGCTGCTTACCGGAATCCTTCTAGGTCCTTATGCACTCAACCTGATCGATTCCTCGATCTTGTCCATATCTGCTGATCTTCGCAAGATCGCCCTGATCATCATTCTGATCCGTGCAGGATTGTCACTGAATCTGAAAGATTTGAAAAAGGTGGGACGCCCCGCGATCCTGATGTGTTTTGTTCCCGCCTGCTTTGAAATGGCAGGCATGATGCTTCTCGCACCAAAACTAGTTGGCATCACACTGCTTGATGCAGCGATTCTCGGCGCTGTCATTGCCGCTGTTTCCCCTGCTGTCATCGTTCCGAACATGGTGCGGCTTATAGAGGAAGGATATGGCATAAAAAAAGGAATCCCACAGCTGATCCTTGCCGGAGCTTCCGTCGATGATGTATTCGTGATCGTTGTATTTACCGCCTTTACCGGGCTTGCCGAAGGAAATGCAGTGTCTGTTGGAAGTTTTTTCAATATCCCGGTCTCCATTTTCCTCGGGATCACGGCAGGACTTGGGATCGGTCTTCTTTTTTCATCCTTCTTTTACCGGATCCACATCCGGGATACTGCAAAAGTGATCATTTTCCTCTGTATCTCCTTTTTGCTTGTCACGCTGGAAGATGTCTGCGCAGATGTGATCCCGTTTGCTTCCCTGATTGCAGTGATGGCGGTCGGTGTTGCCCTTAAACAGAAGAATCAGACACTGGCAATGCGTCTTTCTTCTAAATTTAATAAATTGTGGGCCGGAGCAGAGATCCTGCTGTTTTCCCTTGTCGGCGCGACGGTCGATCTCCGCTATCTGAAGTCAGCCGGAGGAACCGCTGTTGTTCTGCTCCTGCTTGTTCTTCTTTTTCGGATGGCAGGCGTCTTTCTCTGTCTTGCAGGCACAGATCTTACCAAGAAAGAGCGTCTCTTCTGCATGTTCGCCTACACTCCAAAAGCAACTGTCCAGGCGGCTATTGGCGGGATCCCGCTCTCTCTTGGACTTTCCTGCGGAAATCTCGTGCTCACCGTTGCAGTTGTCGCAATCCTTCTAACGGCGCCGCTTGGAGCCTTCTGCATCGAGAACAGCTATAAAAAACTTTTAACCCGCTAAGTTTTCCCTCTTTGAACCCAAAAAAGTCCGGAATCCCTGATCACTTTTTCAGGTTTCCGGACTTTTTCTTACCGAAACATTTCTCTGCTGAACATCCTACTCAAGCTCAAATGCTCCCGTATATAATTGATAATATTTTCCTTTCTGTGCGAGCAGTGTCTCATGGTCTCCTCGTTCGATGATATGTCCATGCTCCAACACCATGATCACATCTGAGTTACGCACTGTGGAAAGGCGGTGTGCGATGACAAATACGGTTCTTCCTTCCATCAGCGCATCCATTCCGCGCTGTACGATCGCCTCTGTACGTGTATCGATCGAAGATGTCGCCTCGTCCATGATCATAACCGGAGGATCTGCAACCGCCGCACGCGCGATCGCGATCAGCTGCCGCTGTCCCTGTGAAAGGCTTGCTCCGTTTTCTGTGAGCGGCGTATGATATCCTTCCGGAAGACGGGTGATAAAATCATGTGCTCCCGCAAGTTTTGCAGCTGCGATACATTCTTCCTCAGTCGCATCCAGCTTTCCATAGCGGATATTATCCATAACCGTTCCGGTAAAGAGGTTGGTCTCCTGCAGGATCACACCGAGAGAACGGCGCAGATCTGCTTTTTTGATCTTGTTGATATTGATTCCGTCATAGCGGATCTTTCCGTCTGCAATGTCATAGAAACGGTTGATCAGATTTGTGATCGTTGTCTTTCCGGCTCCGGTGGAACCTACAAACGCAACCTTCTGCCCCGGCTCTGCATACAATGTGATATTGTGAAGTACCGTCTTCTCCGGCACATAGCCAAAGTCCACATCGAACATACGGACATCTCCGGTGAGTTTTGTGTAAGTCACGGTTCCATCCTGATGCGGGTGCTTCCATGCCCATGTTCCGGTATGTTCTTCACACTCTTTGATCTCTCCGTTTTCTTCTCTTGCGTTGACCAGTGTCACATAACCTTCGTCAACTTCCGGTTCCTCATCGATCAATGTAAAAATACGTTCTGCACCTGCAAGTCCCATCACGACGGAATTGACCTGGTTTGACACCTGACTGATATTTCCTGCAAACTGCTTTGTCATATTCAGAAACGGAACAACAATGCTGATTCCGATCGCCATGCCGGAGAGGCTCAGATTCGGCGCTTTGGCAAGAAGCAGGATCCCTCCGGTCAGCGCAACGGCAACATACAGAATATTTCCGATATTTCCTAATACCGGCATCAGAATGTTTGCGAACTTATTTGCACTTTCCGCATCATGAAACAGTTCCTCATTGAGACGGTCAAAGTCTTTCTCACTTTCTCTCTCATGACAGAATACCTGCACCACCTTCTGCCCATTCATGATCTCTTCTACAAATCCTTCCACTTTTCCAAGTGCGACCTGCTGCCGCACAAAGTATTTTGCAGAATTTCCTCCGACCTTCTTTGTCACAAAAAACATCAGGATCACACCGCACACAACGACGATCGTCATCCACACACTGAAGTACAGCATAATCGAGAAGACAGTCAGCACCGTGATCGAAGAAATCAGAAGCTGCGGGATACTCTGCGACACCATCTGGCGAAGCGTATCAATATCGTTTGTATAATAACTCATGATATCTCCATGATTATGGGTATCAAAATATCTGACCGGAAGGTTCTGCATTCCATTGAACATTTTCACACGGAGCTTTTTCAAAAATCCCTGCGTGATCCCCGCCATCATCTGCGTGTAAGTGATCGCGGACAAAATGGAAAGGATATAAAATACAAGAAGCAAACCTACATAATAGAAAATCTTTCCGGAAACTGCCTCCCAGTCCCCGCTCTTCCAGCTTGTCTCGACGATCGCGATGACGTTCTGCATGAAAATAGCCGGGATGGAAGAGACAACCGCACTGAAAATAATACAGAACAGCACGATCGGCATCTTCACCGGATAAAACTCAAACAATGTCTTGATCAGACGCCCCAATGTTCCTTTTTTTGCTCTGCCTGGTCCCTTATTTTTCATCGTCATCACCTGCCTTATTCTGAGATGTATATACTTCTCTGTAAATCTTATTGTGTTTCAGAAGTTCCTCATGTGTTCCGACTGCATTGATCGTGCCGCCGTCCATGACAATGATCCGATCCGCATCCTGCACGGAAGAAGTTCTCTGCGCAATGATGATCTTTGTCGTCTCCGGAATGAAGTCACGGAATGACTGACGGATCAACGCGTCTGTCTTCGTATCTACCGCACTCGTCGAATCATCCAGGATCAGAATCTTCGGTTTCTTTAAGAGCGCTCTCGCAATACAGAGACGCTGCTTCTGTCCACCGGATACGTTCGTTCCTCCCTGCTCGATATGGGTATCATAGCCTGCCGGGAACTGTCTGATAAACTCATCTGCCTGCGCCAGTTTACATGCCTCGATCAGTTCTTCGTCAGTTGCCTCCTTATTTCCCCACCGGAGATTTTCTTTGATCGTACCGGAGAACAAAATATTTTTCTGCAATACGACAGACACCTGATTTCTCAACGTCTCCAGATCATACTCCCTGACATCGCGGCCGCCGACTTTGACGCATCCCTCTGTCACATCATACAGACGGGAGATCAGCTGGATCAAAGAAGACTTCGAAGAGCCGGTTCCTCCGATGACACCGATCGTTTCACCGGATCTGATATGCAGGTCGATATTGGCAAGCGCCATCTTCTCCGCATTTTTGGAATACTTGAAATTCACCTTATCAAAATCGATTGAACCATCTCTGACTTCATAGACCGGATGTTCCGGATTCTTGATCGTGCTTTCTTCTGAGAGCACTTCCACGATACGCTTTGCAGACTCACTTGCCATTGTGATCATCACAAATACCATGGAGATCATCATCAGACTGCTCAGTATCTGGAAGCTGTATGTCAGCAGGGCAGAAAATTGTCCCACATCCAGATCAAGCCCTCTTGATGTGATGATCGTATAAGAGCCGAAAGAAAGTACAAAGATCATTACCGCATACATACAGAACTGCATCAGCGGATTGTTAAATGCCAGGATTCTCTCCGCTCTTGTAAAGTCCTGACAGATATCGTCTGCTGCCGCTCCGAATTTTTCCTTCTCATATTCTTCACGGACATAAGATTTCACGACACGGATCCCTTTTACATTCTCCTGAATCGAATTGTTCAGACGGTCATACTTCTTAAATACCTTGCGAAATAACGGCATTGTCAGCCGGATGATCAACGCCAGCCCCGCACCGAGTACCGGGACAAGGATCACAAAGATCCATGCCATCTTTCCTCCCATGATAAATGCCATCGCAAAAGAAAAGACCAGCATCAGCGGACACCGGATCGCGATACGGATGATCATCATATATGCCATCTGTACATTCATCACGTCTGTCGTAAGCCTCGTCACAAGAGACGATGTAGAGAAGCGGTCGATATTCTTAAACGAATACATCTGGATCTTGTAGAACATATCCTTTCTTAAATTTTTCGCAAATCCGCAGGAACCAGTCGCTGCCGCCGTACCTGCCATCGCACCAAACAACAGCGAAACCGCTGCCATCACAAGCAGGATCAATCCATATACTGCGATCACAGAAAAACTGCATCCCGCCTTGATCTCATTGACAAGCTGCGCGATGATAAATGGAATGATACATTCCATAATGACTTCCAGCGATACATAAATGGGTGCTTTGATCGAAGCTGCCTTATACTCTCTGATACATTTTGAAAGTTCTTTTATCACTTCACATTCCTCCTGTTTCCAAATTTTTCGTAAAAACAAGGTACCTCAACATGAATTGTTAGATACCTTACTTTCTTATTATAACACTATAAATTTTAAATTGCAAGGTTCCTAACATTATTTTCCTGATCTTTTTTTACCGGGAACACTGTCCGCCGTCTGATAAAAGTCAAAAAAAGAACTGCTGCAAAATGATCTTTTCATTTTCCAACAGTTCCCAAAAAGGAGCTTTTCCGTTTGTTTACTCTCCGCCAAGCTTGTTGGCTACCAGCCACCCAAGTCCGAATGTCACTACTCCGACTGTGATCGTCACGACAGATAATCCTGACCAGTTCGTCTTCATCAGGATTGCGATCGGCGATGCGACGATCAGACCGATAATTCCATAGTACGCGTGGACCTCTGCCTTCGAGAAAATAAATTCGATCAGCTTTGCGATCACTCCGATTCCGATCAGAACACCGATCCCAAACGGTGCGAGTACGCCGACACCCTGCATCAGCCCTGCCATATCAAATTTTACGAGAGAATCTACAAATAAATTGATCGTCTTTAAGATCACATCATAATATCCAAGCAGCATCAGCATCATCGAACCACTGACTCCCGGCACGACCATCGTAGCCGCCGCGACAACACCGACAAAGAATAACTTGATCACATTGACCAAACCAAACGTAACGTCCGCCGCTTTTCCTCCGGTCTCTCCGAGCATCGCCATCACGACCACAACTGCAAAAAAGACAAGAAACGGAATGATCTTCCCGATCGTCACAGAATGTCCCTTCACCTTCTTTACAATATACGGAAGACTTCCGACAATCAGTCCGCAAAATGCGAAATTCGTCGGGATCGGATAAGTATCCAGTAAAAATTCAAATAGTTTCGATAATACTACGATTGCGATCCCTGCCCCTGCAAAAATCGGGATCAAAAGTTTCATACTCTGCTTAAATTCGCTCTTTAAATGGGTGATCGAGTGGATCAGCCTGTCATAAAGACCCATAGCAACCATCATCGTACCACCGCTGACCCCCGGAATGATATTGGCAATTCCGACAACCATCCCCTGCAATATCTGTTTCAGCATCTATCCATCTCCTTTCCAATGCGCTCTGCTAAAAAATTTAGCATAAATCCTTCTTTTTTTCAACATTTTCGTTCTGATTTACGAAAATTTCATATCTTGTCCGCGTATGCTGTATCTTATTTCCCCCGCTCTTTAAAATACTGTTTTGCAAGTTTCTGAAACTTCGGAAGCGCTCCGACGATCGTTTCATACGCCACACAGTAGGCGATCCGCACGTATCCCGGACATCCAAAAGAACTTCCCGGAACAAGGAGGATATTGTATCTTTTTGCCGCCTCACAGAATGCCTTCTCATCTTCAATCGGAGATTTCATAAACAGATAAAAGGCTCCCTGCGGCCGGATACATGTAAACCCGCACGCGGTCAGTCCATCATAGATCAACTCCCGGTTCCTATTATAATAGGTAAGATCTGTTTTCTCGTCAATGCATTTTGCCACGACTTTCTGAAGCAGGGTCGGTGCATTGACAAATCCCAGGATCCGGTTTGCAACGCCCGCTGCCGCGATCACCTCCGCGCTGTCTGCCACCTCATCGGGAATGACAAGATAGCCGATCCGCTCTCCCGGAAGAGACAGTGACTTACTGTAAGAATATGCCACGATCGTATTTTTATAATACTTTGTCAGATAAGGTACTTCCGCTCCGTCAAAGACAAGCTCTCTGTATGGCTCATCGGAGATCAGATAGATATCCGTCCCGTACTCCTTTTGTTTTTCTTCCATGATCCGCGCCAGTTCCCGGATCGTCTGTTCCGAGTAGATCACTCCGGTCGGATTGTTCGGCGTATTGACAATGACCGCCTTTGTCCCCGGTGTGATCTTTGCCGCAAATTCATCCAGCTTTGGCTGAAAATTCTCTGTATCCGGTGAGATCTCCACGAGAACTCCATCCACATTTGCAGTGTAACTCCGATATTCCCCAAAATATGGTGCGAAAACGATCACTTCCTCCTGCGTATTGACAAGCGTTTTCAGGATCACATTGAGCCCTCCTGCCGCCCCCACTGTCATAATAATATTTTCGGCAGAAAATCTCGTCTGAAATCTCTTGTTCAAAGACGCTGCCACCGTTTTGCGCACTTCTTCATACCCTGCATTGCTGTTTGTGTAGCCGTGAAGTTCCAGGGGCTTCTCCTCTGTGACAAGGGAAATGATCGCCTCTTTGACTGCCTGCGGCGCCTCCACATTTGGATTGCCGAGACTAAAATCAAACACGTTCTCTCTTCCGTACTGCTTTGCAAGGCGGTTTCCCTCCTCAAACATTGCGCGGATGGCGGAACTGTTTGCCACCATCCCTCTCATCTTTTCTGCGATCATGCTGTCCTCTCCTTCTTTGTCACAGTTCCTTTTTCCACAAGGAATACCGGACGGTATGAAAGTTTTGCCTTTCGCAGTCCTTCTGCGCCGGTATCCTCTTCGCGGTTAATATATTTGTAGTTCCTGCATTCATGTTCTACAAACTGCTGGTTGATCATCGGGTAGGCGCCCTGGATCTCTGCAAATGCTTTCTCGATATGCACGACAAAGGTATCCGCACTGACTTCTTCTCCCAGAGTAAACGCAACTACCTTTCCATCTACTCTCAGAAGACCTCCGGTCAGTTCCAGTTCTTTGTAGAGGCGCAGAGAGTTCAATGTCACACACATCTCCGCATTTTTCTCTTCATCTGCCTCACATCCATTTTCACATCTCCACTGAAGCGCCATCTGGAAGCACTCTTCAATATTTTCTTCCGTGATTCTTTCATAGGACCAGTCTTCATGAACCAGTTTAAACTTATTGATATGATTCCGCTTACCATGCAGCTTTTTGCCGGAAAGAGTCGCCAGCTTCTCGGACTCATACACATAATACTCGATTTCAAATTGTCCCGGATACCACTCCTCCAGCTGCGCAAAATTTTCTTCTGTAACACAGTACATCGTAAACGGATATCCCTGCTCTTTGCTGTATTCCATCAGCACTTCGATCGCCCGTCTCACATCATCCGGCGCCCCGACCGGATAGGCGAAAGACAGCCCATTTTCATTTGACCGGAAAACTACCGTATTTTCTACCATTGCATAGCCTACCTGGTAAAACTTCGCCCACAAATATACGTTGACAAATGTGCGCTCACAACTTCTTGACGGATAATTCCGAAAATAGGATGTCAAAAGTTCTTTGTCCTCCAAAGACGGTCTTTGAAAGTCTATCGTTATCATTTTATTCCACCTCTTCTAAAATCTGCTTTCATCTGTTTCCGTTTTTTCTGCCTGTCTGCTTCCCCGGAAACACATTTTTCTTCGGAAGCACATTTTCAGGCAATCTCCGCACTGTTAACACTCGATCCCTCTCCGAAACTGCATCTGATAAAGATCGGCATACACGCCGTCTTTCGCAAGCAGCTGCTCGTGAGTTCCTTCTTCCTCGATTCCCTTCTCGGTCAGCACAAGGATCCGCTTTGCATTTCGGATCGTGGAAAGTCTGTGCGCGATCACAAATGTCGTACGGTTCTTTGCCAGACGTTCTAAGGACTGCTGCACCACTTTCTCACTCTCATTGTCCAGCGCCGATGTCGCCTCATCAAAGATCAGGATCGGTGGGTTCTTTAAGAATACCCGCGCAATCGACAGACGCTGCTTTTGTCCTCCTGAGAGTTTCACGCCGCGCTGACCGATATCGGTATCATACCCTTCCGGAAAGCTCATGATAAATTCATGGGCGTTTGCATTTCTCGCTGCCATGACCACTTCCTCGTCTGTCGCATCCGGTTTTCCATAGCGGATATTTTCCATGATCGTTCCTGCAAACAGATAGACATCCTGCTGCACGATCCCGATATTATTTCTCAGATCATCCAGCTTCATATCCCGGATGTCAATGCCGTCAATTCGGATCGCCCCTTCTGATACCTCATAAAACCGCGGGATCAGGCTGCAGATCGTAGTCTTTCCGACACCGGACGGTCCGACTAACGCCATGTAATCTCCTGCCTCCACATCCAGATTGATGTGATCCAGCACATTTTCCGTACTGTCCTCATAGTGGAAGGATACATTCTCAAACTCAATTTTTCCTTCGAGGTGGTCCACACTGACTGCATCCTCTTTGTCCTTGATGTCCGGTGCGATCGCCAGGATCTCAAGAAATCTCTCAAAACCGGAATATCCATTCTGGAACTGTTCTGTAAAGTTGACTAATTTCTTCACCGGCTCTGTAAAGTTATTGATGTACAGAAGAAATGTGATCAGATCGGTCACCGCAACGGTTCCTGCCGCCATAAAACGTACTCCGGCGATCAAAACAACAACCGTGACAAGTGTTGTCAGCGCACCAAGCCCCGAATTATAAGCGCCCATATAGCGGTAGCTGATCTTTTTTGCAGCGACAAACCGGTCATTGCCATCCTGGAATTTCTTCATCTCGATTTTCTCATTTGCAAATGATTTTACGACGCGGATCCCTGAAAGGCTATCCTCGATCTGGCTGTTGATATCCGCGATCTTCTCACGATTTCTCTTAAATGCCCGCTTCATCTTCCGGTTATAATATCCTGCATACACGATCATGACCGGAATAAATGCAAATGCGACAAGTGTCAGTTTTGCATTGATGCTAAATAAGATCGCAAAAGACCCTACAAGCTTGATGACAGAGATCACGATATCTTCCGGTCCATGATGTAAAAGTTCTGTGATGTCAAACAGATCGCTCGTAATACGAGACAAAAGCCCTCCGACCTTCTGATTGTCATAGAACGCAAAAGTCAGT
>CAUWEA010000052.1:0-20211 GCA_963557735.1 uncultured Faecalimonas sp.
TTATACAATGCACGATAGTCCTCTGACATCCGCAGATCATAAACAACCGGATAACAGTCTTCCTTATCTTCTGTCGGACATTTTGTATCTTCTCCAAATCCAAGAATCGTAATCTCTGCTTCCAATTCAGAAAGACAGGTATCTGAAATCATATCTGAAAGTGTGGGATAAATATTCCGGTCAAATACATAAGAAGGTGCTTTCGTATCCGGATGGAGGTATAAAGAAGCCCCCTCCCGGTGACGAATCCCATCTTTTTCAAATATAATCATATCAAGAAGCACATTTTCAGCATCTTGTGTATAAAGAATATCGACCAGCTGTGATGCTTTGCAGACTACCGGCTGTGGAGTCTTTGAACCGGACGATTCTTTTTCCTTCTTTTTCTGAAACAACTGTTGAAAAAATTTCATAATTTTAGATTCTCCTTTTTTTGAAATAATTACGTTCTTACTTTTCCATGCAAAGGGCAATGAGAAGAAAATGTATAGTTTCATTTTTGATCTTAGCGGCATTCTTCTAAATTTTTTGCACGATCATTCCTTGCAGTTCTTCCCGGATATATCGAAAAATCCGCTCATCACCACTCTCCGTGTGAAAAATAGTTTCTAAATGCTGATACAGATACAAAAACAATCCCACTACCGGAAGTAACAGGAGCATCAGAGCAAAGCTGCTTCCTGCGATAAAAAAGATAGCGCCAGTCAACACGGAGAGAAAAAGTAATGACAAAATTTTTACCCTCGGGAGAAGACGAAATGCTCCGACAATCCGCACTCCATACGCTTCTTCTGTCATGGTCCCTTCAAATAGAATTCCACTGCCTTTCATAATACCGGCAGACGCTCTCAGCCGAATACGATCATCTGAAAACCCGGATAAGATCTGATCCCGGTAAGCTTCGTTTTCCATGCAAAGAGGGTACGTAGTTTCTTTTAATTTCCGACAGAATGTTTCCTTTTGGAGCGGGATGATCATTTCATACTGAATCCTCATAAAATTTCCCTTCCTTCCAACTATTCTCCTTTTTTGTCAAGCTGCCTTTTTCCATGCTTTTTTTGTCTTTTTGTTTTTTCTAATTTCCGTTGCTCTTTTTGTTCTTGTTCTTTTCTCTGTTTCTCTTCTTCCATCTTTTCATATTTGCAATACACCACATATTTGAAAAGATGCATCGATCCTAATGCAGAAAGTGCTGCGGCAAAATACATTAAAAAGGCTATAAAACAATACAGCATTTCCTGCCCCATTATAACTGCAAGAAGTTTTCCTGCAAGGATACCAAGAGAGGCAAAGGAGAGGAAACAAATTCCTCCGGAAACTTTTTTTGTCGCTCCATAGGCGCCCTTTCGGATCAGATAAAAAGTCAGACAGAAATATCCTATATGTATCAAAAGAAAAAAGCAAATCATTCCGGCAATCAGAATGTTCCACATTCTTCTATCGCCGAAAATCATCCAAAGAAAAAAAGTTGCAGACGAGAAAAAAAGTATTTCCACCTGAAGTGACATGACTCCGTAAGTAAAGAAAATACGTTTTCCGTGAATTTCCTGCCGGGAACAGGTCAGCAACACAGAGATCCCCCAGATAACAAACAGAAAAATCTGTGTCCAAAGTGGTGTTTCCATAAGATGCATGGCAAAAGTCACAAGTGCTTCCATATAGAAAATTGCCGCATGCATTTTCCAGAGTTCTTTTTTTGAGATACGATCAGATAAACCAAATCTTAAAAAATCCTTCAGATTTTGCTCCATATTGTTCCTCACTTTCTAGGAGAGTAATTCGCAGTCGTTCTCATTTTTTCCCTCTTCCATTAACTCTGTACGATACCGTGTTGTTCCTCCGTTCTCCAGTACAAATGCGCGGTGTTCCTCTGCTTTTTCGGTCTCACCTGTTCTTTCTGCAATCCGATACAGAGCGTACTGCTTTATGACCTCTGAACATAGCGAAGAATTTGGAGAAACTGATTTTGCAATGAGATCATACAGTTCTGTATAATTTCCCTCTTCATACAGCTGCAGCAGTTTTGGATATGCGATCCGTTGTTTCAATGTCCATCCGCAGGATTTGAGCACTTGAGAGGATTCTCCTAATCTTGTTAATTCCTGACAGCATTGTTTCAGTGCCTCATGATCGTGATTATGTAGTGCAAGATCTGCACCGATCGCATACTGATATGCCTCCCCTTCGGGCGTGTCACAGTAAGTTTTCAGAAGAGCCTGAATATGCGGCAATTCTTCAAATCTTCCCCAATGGCTCAGTATCCGGGAAATATTGTAAAAATTAATGGTCCATACAGACGCTTTTTTCGTATTGGTATGCGCGTATAGTGCCATAAAAAGGGAAAGTGCTTTTTCCGTGTCACACTGTTCAAAAAGAACATTGCGGAACAATGTGGAAGAATTACTCCGATAACGGAAATACAGAAATACTGAAGCCATCCCAAGTAATAACAATAACATGTGTCCAGGAATTTGAAATTGCACAGTGAACAGAAAAAGCACAAGGGTACTGATCGTAACCAGCTTTAACAGTTTGACATTTCTTAAGTAGCCGTTTACCATCTGTTGTTCCTTTTCAGTGATCGTTACCGGTACGGATGAAATAAGATCCTGATATTGAATTGTTATTTTTTCTTTCTGCATGTTGTCGTTTTTCTGCAGCAGACTATCTGCCACAGACACTCCTTTCTTGTTTTAGATTATGTGAAGTTTTCTTCTTTTCAGAAATATTTTTCTGAACCTTTGCAAGAAGCCATGTGGCTCCGTCATACTTCATCGGAATGCAGGCAAGAATTTTTCCCTGCGCATAAAAATATAAAATTTCAAATCCCCAAAATTTCTTTTGCCGATAAGAAGTTATCGAAGAAATTGAAAATGTTTTTCGCCAAAGAAAGCAAAATCTGTACGTCAACTTCTCATTTTCTACATCGATCCACTGAAAATAACAGATAAAAAACTGCAAAAGACTGATAAGAATAATCACAATGCCCCAAAAATAAAAACGAATGTCCTCCGCTGTAAAAAATGTAAAACCAAGGATCATTCCACAGGTGGACATGATTCCATTGAACACCACTGTTGAAAAAGAGGCAGCAATCCTGCTGCGTCTTGTCCCCGGATACTTTCCTCCAAGTGAATCAATCGGAATGTTTCTGGAATACAGTTCAGACAGAAATCTCTCATAAGCTACATTGTCATCAAATGTAAACAGCCGCTTTCTGCCACTGTATACTCGAAACGCACCGCTTCTTTTGTAGCATCCATGTGTAATCTGTGAAAAATAATAATGCCTGACCGTTCCAAAAGTGGAGCGGTAACAAATATCTTCTCCCCGCACTTCCACTTTCCATACTAAAACATTCAGAACACCGAGCAGACAAGGCATTCCAAAAAGAATTCCGGAAAAAATTTTATTCCGAATGCCAGACATTAAGAAAGTAATACATAAAGCTGCACACAGGCATCCCCATAAAATGGTGAAAAATTCCTGAACATTTCGGATCAGATAATGGTGTTCCTTTGTGTTATTCTGCTGAAAGGATACCGGATCTTCCTCATAAGATGGAATATTCCTCTGCCCATCCCACAGCTTTCCTGCAAAAAATAACAGAATCCCAAAAGTGGCGATTAAAATTCCTTTTCCGTAATATTCTTCCATTGATACTTCTCCATTCCGTACCATTTAGCAAAACGGTACAATTCTTTTTTATCGTGATTTAAACGGAAAGAACCTTTTTTCCCATTACAGTCGATGAAAAATACTTTATAGTATGTCTGGGAACCGGATCCTCTGTCCCCCGGTTCTCTTTCGCAGCCGATATAAGTGATTTCCCTGAAATAGTTGCGGTGAAATACCTGAAATCCTGCGCTGACCGAATATTCTGTAAACCATTCCCGCTGATGCTCCGGCAACTCAAAATCCGTTCGGTCTTTATACCGTTTTCCGACAGCACGTTCTACCTTCCGAAGATGTACATATGCCCCTCCGCCAATAAAGACTGCAAGTCCGATCATCATCAGAATATAGAAAGAAAACAGCAATTTGGCACTTCCGACAAGATCATCCCTTCTCCAAAAAAGACATCCTATGAATGCGATAAAAAAGATGATTCCCATAACAACAGCCAAAGCTTCAAGGCTGCGCCAGATTCCCTGGAACGGATTACATCTGTAAAAATCAAACTCTTCCCGACGGTTCTCTGATACATTTTCTGATTGTTTCTTTTTCATTGAAAAACCTCTCTTTCTTTTCCTTTTTCAAGCCAGCAAAGTAATTTTTCATATCCCGTATAGGAAGGATCTACAAAAGTCAGCTTTTTTCCGTTTTGATAAAAAATAATTTTGTCATGATCCAGTCCCGTGAAACGATATGCCACATCATCTCTGTGAAAGGCAGCTTTTTGAAACAATGTTTCTATCCGAATATATTCTCCCTTGATCAGCAGTTGCTTTTTCCGGCAATAAAGACGCAGATATGCAAAGAGCAGTACACATCCGTCAATCAGTCCTGCATAAAGTGTGTCAGCACCAGTCTGAAATGCCTGTGTGACGAATCCAAACATACCAAGTGCACCGAAGATTCCGAAAATCCAGAGAAAGGCAGAAATCGCTCCAAAAAGAATTGGGGGCATCTGTACCAGAATGACGCTGGTATAGGAATGATGTTTTTCCGTATGGCGTTGCTTCCTACCCAAAAAGAGCAGTATTCCAAACAAGAGGATCCATACTACAGCGATACTGATCCGTACGGGCTGTGGTAGTGCATCTACTTGCCCAGAAAGAACATTGGACTGCGGATCGGAACTCTTTGACCTTTGGCGGGAAAGTAAAATACCTTCTCTGGAATGCGGAAGATACTCTGCTGAAATAAAATCTCCGGTATCGACTCCATTCTTTCCATAAAGTACAACCCTAATAACAGCTCCCTGCGCATCCTTTATGGAAATGCTGTAATCCTCCCATTTATTTTCTGAGTGGATATTGCTCCCCTCTTCGGCTGCTCCCTCAAAGAAAATAAACTGGTCTTTGAGCGCGTAAGGGAGATCTTTTGCCGCCGGAAGCAGCACGCGAAGGAAAACAAACGGAATCATCAGAAGAAGCAGGATGTTCACTGACATTTCCAGGAAATGTTTTTTCTTTTCCAGTATCTGTTTTCCCTTGCAGTCGATCATTTTTTCAAAAGAAAAGCGAAAAAATCCTTTCCGGCAATAATGGATACAAAGCCAGATAAGGATTCCTAAAATAATGCTGCGCTGCCCATAAAAAATAAGAAGAAACTGTTCTTTTGTCATCCTGACACGCTCCAAAGTAAGTGATTTTACGACACACTGGATAAAATATCTTCTGCCATATGCACAAGCTTCCCTGCCGGAGGAAAACGGCAGGAACCGGTACACAGTCGTATGAACGTATTATAACATTTTTATGAAAAAGATTCCAATAAAAACAGAGACTTTCCCGCAGTTTCACATTTTTTTCTTTTGTTTTAATGCGATTCCTGTAAAAATCAGATATACTGCGACAGACAGAACCGATGCTTCTATTCCGAAGTCTCCGCCAGTAAGCAATCTGTGCCCGGAATTCATCCTCCATTGAAAGATGGCAGTTTCCTCCGGGTGATTTCCGATTGATAAGATTCCGCCGATAACAACCGCATTCCAGATTCCGTGTACACATGCGCTGTTCCAGACCGATCCGGTTTTGCAGACAATAACAGAAAATAAAATTCCAACGATACTTCCTGCTGCCAGAAGCTGGATAATACTGAAAAGATCCATAGAGATTCCAATCAGATGAAGTGCTCCAAACAGAACCGAAGGAAGTAAAACAGCCACTTTGGGGGAAAATCTCTGTTCCATGCTTCCCATGACCAGTCCCCGGAAAACAAGTTCTTCTGAGATCCCTCCGCCAATGCCAAAGAAAAAGATACCGCCAGTCAACAGTTCCGGCACCTTCTCAAAATTTTTGTACTGTATCTCCCAATGACCGCCTGCGATCATCGCCATGACCAGTAGAAGAAGCGGCATGGCAAATGCGAGAAAGAGCCACTTTACCGAGATAGAAAATTTGGGAATATAAAACTGCTCCGGTTGCTGTTTCATAATTTTTCTAAGAAACAGGCAGACGCCCTTCCATGTAAAAAATGCATAAAGAAGTCCCGCCAGTATATTCCCCGCTGCCGGAAAAATACCGCAGGAAACAGCGGCAGCTCCAATCAAAAGTGCTGCGTTCTGTGCCAAAAGTAAAATACAGATCCCACCGGCGATGGTTATCAGCATTTGCTTTGTCGTAAAACTTCCGGCTATTTTGTTTTTTTCTGTCCGTTCTGTTTGATTTTTCATGATACCCTCCCATTCTCCGCAAAATCAGCGGCATACTTTGTTTCATTGTTTTTCAGTATAGCTGTGACAGACTAATCAATCGCAAAGAAAAAGTAAAAAAAGTGTAAAGCATTTTTTGATTTTCTATATTTTGTGCAAATGCTCTGTACAGTGATCAGATTCTGTGCTATACTCTACTTCGCATTTATAAAATCAGAAGAGCATCCCGCTCTCTGGACTGGTTCGTGAACTTCCCAGTATAAAAAACCAAGTATCTCGTATCGTGATCTTTTTACGATCACAGAAATAAAAAGCAAAGGAGATTGGAGAATGAATGCAAAAAAAGTCATTATTGACTGCGATCCCGGGATCGATGACGCACTTGCCTTAATGCTGGCACTCTGCTCACCGGAACTTGATATTTTAGGGATCACAGTTGTCTCAGGCAATGTACCGGCAAAAAAAGGCGCAGCAAATGCAGCTAAGATCCTGCAATGGATGAACCGGCCGGACATTTCAGTCTATCTTGGAGAAGAACAGCCACTTGTCCGCCCTTATGTGGATGCTATGGATACCCACGGGGAGGATGGTCTTGGCGAATCTCATTACCCTGAACCTGACAATCAGACAACAGAAAAAAACGGTGTAGATTTTCTTTCCCGTACACTGATGGATGCCGCCAGAAATGGAGAGGCGGTCTCTGTTATTGCACTTGGACCTCTCACAAATCTTGCGAAGGTGATCCATGAAACCCCGCAGTGTCTTGCTGGACTTGGGGAACTGGTCAGTATGGGAGGAAGTTACAAAAGTCACGGGAACTGCTCCCCGGTCGCAGAATACAATTACTGGTGCGACCCGCATGCCGCAGAGATCGTATATCGCGCCTTTGAAGAACTTCCGATCCTGCAGAACAAAAAGATCCATATGGTCGGTCTTGATGTGACAAGAAAGATTGTCCTGACCCCGAATATCTTAGAATATATGTGCTGTGTCAATCCACTGATGGGGGAGCGCATAAAGAGGATCACCCGCTTTTATTTTGATTTCCACTGGATGCAGGAAGGGATCATCGGCTGTGTCATCAACGATCCGCTTGCCGTCGCCTATTTTATCGACCGCACACTCTGCAGCGGAATGGATGCCTGCACAAGGATTGAGACCGGGGGACTTTGTATCGGTCAGAGCGTGGTAGATGGATTCGACTTCTGGAAAGGACATAAAAACAGCCATATTCTGACCGATACCTCTCCGGTGACATTTATGCAGATGTTTTTTGAGCGGGTACTGAAAGTGCCGCAAAAGGCAAGTCTGCCGGTGTTAGAACAGGTGATGGGAGGTGGCGCACTGTGAGAAAAAGTTCTGTAAATCGGCTGTGTATCCTTGCACTTTGCGCTGTGATCAATCTTGTAGGCGCACAGATCGCCCTTCTGTTACGGCTGCCGGTTTATCTCGACTCCATTGGAACGATGTTTGCTGCAGCCGTATCAGGCCCTGTTTACGGGATGATCCCGGGAATTATCAGCAACCTGATCGGAGGCATGACTACAGATGTTTACGCCCTCTATTATCTCCCCGTTCAGATGATCTCGGGCTATCTTGCAGGGATCGTTTTTCATAAAATGTCTTTTACCAGGGGAAAAAGCCTTATGAAAATCTTATCTGGAGCCGCCGTGATAAGTATTCCTGGAACATTTGTCAGCGCCCTGATCACTGCCAGTGTATTTGGGGGCATCACCTCATCAGGTTCTGCACTTCTTGTCCAGCTCTTCCATCATCTCGGTATGGGGCTGACTGCCAGCATCTGCATGGTGCAAGGTCTGACAGACTATATAGACAGAGGGATCGTCCTCACCCTGACAGTCCTGCTTCTGTCCGTCCTTCCATCATCCATCAAAACAGCAATGAATAAGGAGAAACTTCATGGAAAGATATAATAAGATTACAAATAAAAATCCAAGAGAGATCGTACTTTTAAAATCTCGTCCATGTGCCTGGGGGAAATGCCGCTTCTGTGATTACATTGAAGATAATTCCAGAGATCTTCCTTCGATGAATCAACTTAACCGGGAAGTGCTCTCTCATGTTACCGGAGAGTTTGGTGTGCTGGAAGTGATTAACTCCGGAAGCTGTTTTGAACTTCCGGAAGAAACATTGAAGATGATCAAAGATATCATCGTAGAAAAAAACATCCACCGCCTCTTCTTTGAAGCGCACTGGATGTATCGGAAACATTTGCAGAAAATGCGGGATTACATGGGGATCCCGATTACTTTTAAGATTGGTGTGGAGACATTTGACCGGAGTTTCCGGGAGGATTATTTAAATAAACATGCTGATTTTCATTCACCGGAAGAAGTGCGCGTCTATTTTGATTCCCCATGTCTGATGGTCGGGATCAAAGGACAGACAAAAGAAATGATCGATTACGATATCGAGATGCTAAAGACGCATTTTGAACTGGGGACGATCAACGTATTTACAGATAACAGTACCGATGTAAAACGGGACCAGGAACTGGTGAACTGGTTTATGAAGAAATATAAGGATCTCCTGGAAGATCCGAAGGTCGAAGTGCTGTACGAAAAGACAGATTTTGGTGTAGGGGACTGAGAATCATTCTCGTCCCCTATTGTTTACAGATATTCTCTCTATGATATTCTCTTAATTATAGCTTACTGAAATTCTGAAAGCGATCTGCTAGATTTCTCTTGCGATCTGATAACCTTCTGTGATCGCATCTTTGATATTTCCAACTTTCTTTGCATCTCCGATCAGATGGTAAGAAACATTTGCTTTCTGAAGCATTTCTTCTAATTTTGGATCTGGACGGTATCCCATGGCAAGCACAAGTGTATCTGCATCAGAAATACAGTGTTCTTCCCCGTTTTCTGTATAGTAGATTTTATCGGATTCTACCCGTTCTACTTTCGCTTTACAGTGAATCTGGATTCCTTTTTTCATCATGCGCTGTGTCAGAAGGCTTCTGCCCGGACCAGATTCCTGAAGCATGATTCCGTCTGCCATCTCAAGAAGGACAATCTCACGGTTTCTCGGGAAAAGATCATTGACAAGCGGTGCGAGATAGTCTGCAGTCTCACATCCGACAGAGCCTCCTCCGATCACAACTACTTTTCTTCCGGCAAATGCTTTTCCTGCAAGAATGTCGTCTGCAGTCACGCAATGTTTAAATGCGGTAAATGCATTTACGACGATCGGATCAGATCCGGTTCCTGCGATCACCTCATGACCTGCAAATTCTTTCTGCAGCAGTTCTTCTGTCACTTCACAATTCAGACGAATCTCTACACCTTCCCGGAGCAGTTTTCTTTCCATATATTGAATTACTTTCGTAAGTTCCTGCTTTGCGATCGGAACTGCCGCCAATTTTACAAGTCCTCCAAGGCTGTCCCCTTTTTCGCATAATACGACATCGTGACCACGCTTTCTGGCAACAAATGCTGCTTCCATTCCGGCTGGTCCTCCTCCGATGACAAGCACTTTTTTCTTCTCTTTTGCAGTCGGGATATTCTCTTCATTTTCCAGTTCCAGAGACGGATTTACCGTACATGCGACACGTTTTCCGAACATGATCCCATTCAGGCAGCGCAGGCATCCGATGCATGGGCGGATTTCGTCTTCTCTTCCTTCCTGAGCTTTCTGCACAAATTCCGGATCACAGAGATTCGCACGTCCGATCATACAGATATCCGCTTTCCCATTTGTGATCAGTTCTTCTGCAAACCACGGCTCTGTGATACGTCCTACCGTGGCAACCGGGATGGATACCTGCTTTTTGATTTCTTCTCCAACTTTGCTGTGGGATCCCATCGGTGTTCCAGGAGCAGGAATGGAACTTCCACGCATGATTGTTGTCCCTCCCGATACGTGGATGAAATCAACCCCGGCCTTTTCCAGCTGTTTTGCCACATAGACTGCATCATTTACATTCTGGCCGCCATCGGTATATTCATCGCCGGAGATGCGGACATCGATGATGAAATCCTCTCCGCACATCTTTCTGACTTCCGCGATCACTTCCAGAGTCAGGCGCAGCCTTCCATGGATATCTCCGCCGTAAGCATCTGTTCTTTTATTATAAAGAGGAGAGAGAAAACCTCCAAGTAGTCCATGAGCATGCGCTGCATGGATCTCCACTCCGTCACCGCCTGCCTGCTTCACACGAAGTGCAGCCTCTCCAAACTGGCGGATGATCACTTTCAGTTCCTCCACGGTTACAGCACGCGGAGCTTCTTTTGCATAGTAAGGTCCGACATTGGATGGTGCGATCAGTTGCGGTGTTCCCGGAATTGGAAATGCCATGTAAGCCGGATGGAACAGCTGCGGAAGAATTTTCGCTCCATATTTGTGTACCGCATCTGTCAGCTTTTTCCATCCTGGGATATAAGAGTCATCACAGATAGACATATCTCCCGGCAAATATACATAAGTAGGTTCTACTGTGGTCACTTCTGTAATGATCAGACCAACACCGCCCTTGGCGCGCGCAGCATAGTGCTGCACCAGCTCATCTGTAACGTATCCTTTATCTGCAAGGTTTGTAGAAATCGGCGGCATAAATACGCGGTTTTTTACGGTTGTTGTCCCAATCTGGATTGGGGAAAATAAATGTTCGTAAGCACTCATAGTCTTATCTCCTTCGTATTCGTTTCATTTTTCTTTTATTGTATCATATTCATGCCGGTTCTACCTGCCTTTTCAAAGATATTCATGGGCAGATTTTGTCCTGTTTTTTTAGAAAAACAAATTTTTTCAGAAAAAATTGTGCTGATTTTCACTGGATTTTTCAAAAAGAAATTCTGCCGTTCCATCAGAAGTGACCCCGGCGCTTGCCCATCCTTCTTTTGCCTGGCAGCAGATCTTTCCTTGTTCTTTCCAAATGATCATCTCTTCATCCTCGTATACAATCTGCCGCTCCTCTGACACAAGGTGGGACAACAGAATTTTCTGCTCATCATCCAGCTGCATCGGTTTTTCTTCTTCACTTCCATACCGGAGGTTCTGCCGGAATTGTCTGCGGTATGCACTTGGCTGTATCCCGTAAAGTTCCCGGAATGTTTTTGTATAGGCCTTTCCATTTGGCATTCCACATTCCAGTGCAATCTGCTCGATCGGCTGTTTTCCCTCCAGAAGCGCTTCCAGGGAGGATCTCACCCGGACATATGCCAGATATTTGCTGAAAGGAATCCCCGTATATTTTTTCAGAAGTTTGGAAGCGTAGGACAGGCTGAAGGAAAGCTGTTCTGCCACATCGCCGAGCGTCAGAGGTTCCTTGAAATGTTCATCAATATACTGAACTGCTTTCAGATAATTTTCCTGATACTCTGACTGAAGAGGAAGTTCCTCCATGGAAAAATCTTCCCGGTGTGCAGAAAAGCATACAAGTTCTGCCATCAGCACATTCAGACGCAGCAGGTTACTTTTCCCATCCATCAGCATTTTTACAAGTTCTCCGATCTTGCGTCTGATCTGAAAATAAATGGAAGGCTCATTCTTTCTGCTAAATATCCCGGAGCGAAACTGCCCCCGGAGATTTCCGGTCATCGATTCCGGCATGCGTTCGAAATCAATATGGATTGTCAGTATCTTTCCATTTTCCCGATCCTGATATTTTCTTAACAGATGCATATCATATGGAGCGATGATCGCAAGTTCTCCCTGGCTTACAATGCCGGAAATCTGTTCCGTTACCGCCTCATATTCTCCACAAAGGACATAGGAAATTTCCAGGCTGCTCTGCCTTGTAAATACATTTTGTGAAAATCCATTGATACTAAGACTCAGCGGGTAACCGAACTTCTGCCCGGAAAAATCATAATAGCCACTCATATCTTTCATAAATTCGGATCCTTTCTCTCTTCTGTCAGTCAGACGTTCCCACTTTTGCATATCTGATATTTTACTTTTCCAGATCGTATATTCTGATGCGAAATGAGTTCTGCTATTTGTGATGGATCTGGTAAGTTCCCGCCTCTAGGTCTACGCTTACCTCTGTCCCGTCGGCAAAGAACGTTCTTTGCTTCTTATAATTCCCACCCACAAATTCATGGCGCACCATCTCAGAGTAAGCAACTTTCTCCTGAAGTTCTGCCACAGTCTGGTAGCGGGTAATTTCTCTTTCGAGTTCTTCTCCTTCTGCCTCGCAGTTTAAGTATGCAGCGCCACCATTTAAAAGTGCATACAGCATATAGTCGCCTTCCGGCTTGTCAGCATCCATCATCCATGGGAGTACCATACAGTCATGGTAGACAAGGTTAAATAACGGAACCGGAACACCGAGCGTGGAGCCATTTTCTTCTACCATGAAAGAATACGGACTATAGTGGGCTGTCACAAGACTCGGTACTGCCCAGTCGATCGTCTCCTCGGAACTTGCAATGATATCATTTGCATTTAAGAAGTCAAAGCAGTTTTTCCGATATTCCAGACATTCCTTTCTTGTCATTGTATGCCACGGATGCGCACATTCGTCCGGTTCATTACAGGTAAATACATCCAGATAAGTTCCTTCCAGATGGATGCCCTGGCGGAACAGTTCGGTGAAATTCCGTCTCAGATAAAGTGGTGACTGGCTTGCGCAGATGTATGTCTGCCATCCGCCTGCCCACCGGCAGAAATCCGGTTTCTTTCCTTCCGGGGAGATCATAGAGAATTCCGGATCATAGGTCTTTGCATCAAAGTAGTAATCACGGTACTGATCGTGGATCGCGAAGATATAATTCATCTCTTTCATGCGGTCGGACAGCGAACGCATTGCCTCCCATCCGCCTGCCTCCTCACATGCCGGCAGATAATCCGGATGCTGATTGTCATATCCAGGATTTCCCCATCCGTCGAGGTGCAGATATACTTTTTTAAGACCATGCTCTTTTAATTTCCGCATCTGCGCTTCTCTTACCGCAAACGGAATCACTTCGTCATTTTTTTCCGGATGTTCTTTATCATAATAATATGAGTCCGGAGATACATGCGTCTTGATCCCGGTATGTACAATCGCAGAACCGATGAATTTATCTACCACCGGATTTTTTGCAGCCTTTTCTTTCAGTGTGACAAGAAGTGATTTTTCTTTTGCATAAGTTCTGTATACTTTACACAGATCGTTGTAATCCGCATCTTTTAAGAAACGGTATTTCACAGTACGTTTATAGGAAAGCTTTCCGAGGCTTGGAAGCCATCTGACAGATACATGGCAGTAGTCAGAATCTGCAGGATGTTCTACCTGATAGCCTGCATCCCATGGATCACAGACGATCGCGATATAAGCAGATCCCGGTCTTACCTGACCAAACCACGGCATGAATGCTCCCGCACTACACATCTGTCCGTCAAACACGATTTTTCCCGCATCATATTTCCAGTCATTTGGGATCAAAAGCCCCTGCCGGTTTGTGATGACGGTATACCAGTCGCTTGCCTTTTTAGAAAATTCCATCTGTCCCGGCCAGTAGAAATTTCCGATAAGCTGCTCTGATTCTGTCAGAGGGTTCAGCTCAAAGAAAATATCTTCTGTCGCATACTCGATCCAGATCACGGTCTGAAAACTTAAGGTATCCTCTTTCCCGGAAAGGTTAAAGCCAGAAAATACACTCCGGATACCGCATCCGACTCCGGTATTCCATGGGAAGTGCTCAATCTTACCTGCCTGATTGAAATATACTTTTTCCTCGTTCACATAGAAATATGGCTGATAGTTTTTTTCAGAGCGCCATGTTTCTCCGTGAGTTGTGATCTCAATGCCAAGCGTGTCTGTGTTCAGTGCCAGTTCTGTATTCTGATGACTTACTTTGATTTCATTCATGTTCGTTTTCCTCACTGTTTTTTATTTATTTTATTCTGTGATTCCCATGTGGATCTTTACATCTTCTTCGTTCCAGGCAACTGCCTCCAGCGCATATGCCAGTGCCTTTGAGATCGTGGAAAGTTCCATGGTCGCTGTTCCAACCGGCTTTCCGACTCCCTGCTCTGTCGCGTATGGAACATGGATAAATCCCCCGCGGATCGAAGGATATTTTTTATCCAGCAGATAAAGAAGGTCGTACATCACATTGTTGCATACATAAGTTCCTGCTGTATAGGACACACTTGCAGGAATTCCATGATCATTGATGTTTTTTACCATCGCCTTTACCGGAACTGTTGCAAAATATGCAGTATCGCCATCTTCCTGCACTTTTACATCCATCGGCTGATTTCCTGCATTGTCCGGGATCGGAGCTTCTACAAGGTTAATCGCTACACGTTCTACTTCAATATCTGCCCTTCTTCCCGCCTGACCAACACAGATCACTGCATCCGGCTGATGTTCAAGGATTCCTTTTTCTACCGCTTTTCCGGCTTCTCCAAATACAGTTGGAATTTCCATTTTCACGATCTGTGCATTTCCAATCGTGTCCGGAAGAAGTTTTACCGCCTCATAAGCAGGGTTTACACATTCTCCTCCAAATGGGTCAAATCCGGTAATTAAAATTTTCATCTCTGATACCTCCATGAAAAAAATTTTTTGTATATTTCTCTGCCATGAGGAACATGGCAGTACATTTTTATTTTAGTGCGATCATATAACAGATCTGGAATACCAGCATGATCAGTGCGATCACAACCTGATTCTTGATCACTGTAAATTTATTTTTCATATCCAGAAGCGCTACCGGCACAATGTTGAAATTCGCTGCCATCGGTGTGAGCAGTGTTCCGCAAAATCCGCAAGTAAGCCCTACCATACCGATCACAACCGGATCCGCTCCGTATGCAAGTACGAACGGCGCCCCGATTCCGACAGTCATAACAGTGATCGCCGCAAATGCATTTCCCATGATCATAGTAAATACGACCATTCCGATCGCATAGACGATAATTCCTAAATTGACATTCCCTTTTGGGATGACAAATCCGACAAGCTCTGCAATGACATCTCCAACTCCTGCTGCTGTAAAGACTGCTCCAAGACATGCCAGAAGCTGTGGAAGCATACTAAGTGGTCCTACTGTGGAGATCATACGCTCAGAGTCATTTAAAAGTACCTTTGGTGTATTTGATTTTAAGAACAGACAGAGAAGTATGGCAGATACCATAACCCCGACGCCAAGTCCTACTAACGCACCAAGATCGGTAAATACTGCAAAGACCAGAGCAAAGCCCCCGATAGAAAGTGCCGGAAGAAAGATCTTCATTCCTACCTTTTCAAAATTTGCTTTTGTCTCTGCATCACCAGGCTTTTCAATTTTCCCGCTTTTTACTTTTTGCAGTACAGCCGGAATACACATCACGATGACAAGAATTCCAGTCACTTTCGCCGGAATCCAGCGGCCAAACGCAATGATAACTCCAAGAATGATCCAGAAAATGGCAGTTCCCGTGCGGGAAGGATTCTCCGTGTCTCTTGCATTTTTTACACCGGTGTAGATTGTGATCAGACCCGTCAATATATAAAAGAGTTCAAGTAATTTTGTTCCGAGTGTCACCTCGGCATCCATAAAAAACGCCATATGTTTCCTCCCTCCTACTGTTTGTTTTTATAACATTTCTTTGATATTTTTTTATCTTTCAGGAAATAGTAGATAATCGTTAAGATTAAAGAAAAAATCGCAACCGGAATCTCTACTTTTGCAAGGTCAACAAGACTTACATCGTATCCGAGCCCTGCAAGTGTTCCCTGCACAAGGAGTCCGCCGCTTCCTCCGATAAATAATACCTGGAAAAAGAACCACATAATGTTCTCCATACCGGCAGCCATCCCTTTTACTTCTTCTTCATGTTCCTCACTGACCGTACCTTCCTTTTTCTCGATTGCTGCTGTCACCATCGGCATCACAACTGGTCTTACGAAACCTGCAACCCCTCCAAAACCGACATTAAAGGCTCCGAAGACTGCACGCATCACACCGTATGCGGCAATGACGACGCTTGCAGAAGCTCCTTTGACTTTCCCGATCAAAGCGGCTGCCGCCTCCTTCAGGCCGCTCCGCTCAAGAGTCCCGGTCACAAGCATTACAAGAATGAAAACAGTCATGTTCCGGTTATCGATAAAGCTTGTCCCAAGCGTCTCCAGAAGACCGTCTATTCCAAGGCCACCAACCAGTCCCGTTGCGATCAGCGCGATCATGATCGTCAAAATATTATCGAGTTTCAAAGCAAATCCAACAATGACGATCAGAATTCCTATCAAGGTAATATACTCCATACCTGTCCCTCCTCAGTTTTTCATCTTGCTTTCACACCATCCCATCCAAGCAGCAGGTATCTTCTGAGATGGCGAAAACTGTTGTTATTTTATCAATCTGTTTTTGCCATGTCAAGATTTTCCGGGCAGGAAAAGGAGAAAAAGCTAATACCCATTGCGATCTGCGGGCATAGCTTTCTTCTTTTTCTAATAAATTTCTACAATATAATTCAGGCTGTCAATTCTTTCATATACTAACCTTTTTCCATATTTTTGGACAAACAACCGAAGCGTATCGATATGCGAATAATATTCATCCTGAACTTCTTCCAGTTCTTCAGGAGTCAGTGTCTGTAAGAATTCGTTCTCTGTTTCTTTGCTTTCAAACATCAGATCTCCCAAAATAATTTTTCCATCTGTTTTCAAAACGCGAAACATTTCTTTCATTGCCTCTGATTTTTCCTTTTCGTTCAGATGATGAAAAGCATATGTTGATACAATCACATCAAAAGACTGTTTTTCATATGGAATGTTTAAAAAGTCTCCCATCCGGACCTTAAGTTTGGGAAGCTTTTCTTTCGCAACATTCAACATTTCCCTGGACTGATCGATTCCAATGATCCTATGTCCGGAATTTAAAAACTTCTCTGCAAGATTTCCTGTTCCAACGCCAATTTCCAGAATCTCACTCTTACCATTTTTCCATGTACTTCCAGATGCATACACTTTTTGCAGCAGTACTTCATAATTCTGATAAAAATTCAGAGCTCCGCTATTTTTCCTGACCGATTCATCATAGCTTCTTGCCCATCCATCAAAATTCCATCTGTCTTCCCATTTTTCATGTAGATCGAGAAATTTAAGATTTTCTGCCAGAAGCTGAGATGCTTTCGCCTCAGCTTCCTCTAAATCATGTTCCTCATATACAGTATCGATTATTTGTTCCAATATTTTTCTTAATTGAAAAAGACGATGAATTTCATGATTTACCGCATTCCATTGATTGTGGATATGATGCAGGCAGGTTTCTCTTTCCTCAGATTCTAAAATAGTTCTGATCGCATCAATGCTACATCCGATGGAGCGATACATCAGAACTGTTCCAAGCCTTTGAATATCCTTCTCACAAAATTTCCGGTAACCATTTTCTAACTGTCGTGTTGGTGTCAGTAAGCCTTTTCTCTCATAATAACGTATCTTATTGGAAGTAATGTTAAATAACGCTGCAACTTCGTGGATTGTATATTCTTTTTTCATGATAATCTCCTTTTATTTGATGATATTATCATTTTACACGTTTGCGCCGGGCGAAGGTCAAGAGCGTAACGGCCAGGATTTGATAAAAAATGTTAGAAGGTTAAACATATGCCGTTCTCTTTTCTTCTAGCTTTTTTGTGAGATTTACTCCGGCTTCATAACTTCGCTTTAAAAACCGTTCCTGATCTTTTTCATAACAGTTTAATTCCAGAACAAGCGGAAGTTCATAAGGAGATTTTGCCAGCACATCTGTCACAGATTCCCAGTCGACCGTCCCTTCCCATGGAATCCAGTGCATATCGCAGCACCATGTCAGTTCCTCCCTGCCATAGATGCTGGTACGTGGCCCTCCGAGATTGTCATTGATATGAACACTGAAAATCCGATCCAGATACCGTCTGGCAAATTCTGTCATCTGCTCATTTAAAATTACATGTGTGTGACCGGTATCCCAACAGATGCCAAGATATTCTTTTGGATAACGCGCAAATATCCGGTCGAACATCCGGTACTGCTCTTGTGCAGGAATTTCCAGCATTGTTTCCAGACAGATACGGATACCTTTTCTTTCTGCTTCCGGCAGTAACTCATCAAACGATTGAAATACCTGCTGATAAAATATCTCTTCACTGCCATGCTGCTCCTCAAAAGTCAGATAGGGCACGTATAAATGCAGCACGATTTCTTCTGCTCCGAGAATCTCTGCCAGTTCCATACGATTTCTGATCAATTCCACTCCCGCTGCTCTGCTGTATTCGTGAAAGGACGCGAAATCTTTCCTGCTTTCCATATCCTTTCGCATGGCTGTTGCGATGCGGCTTCCTTTGGAGGCATGCAGTGATTTTGCTTTTAGTCCGAAAGAACGGAACCACTCTTTGATCTGAAGCATCTCGGAACGGGCATACAGATAATCTCCATCCCACTCATGGCACCAGTGTACGTGGGTAAATCCAGCTTCCGAAATCTTTCTCAGTGTGTCTCTGATTTCCGAAAGCTTTATACTTTGTCCTCCAAAATCAGTTGCAAATCCTAATTCCATCTCCTTTACTCCTTATTCTCATCAACTATTTTTTTGAATGAAGCATCTCTGTCAATGTACTGTAAAGCAGATTTGCATCCAGCGGCTTCGCAATGTGATGATTCATTCCGGCATTCAGGGCTGACTGGACATCCTCTGCAAATGCATTTGCAGTCATTGCTAAAATCAGGACAGACCTTGCATCCGGGCGGTGAAGGCTTCGTATTGCACGGGTTGCCTCGTATCCATTCATAACCGGCATCTGAATATCCATAAAAATGGCATCATACGTTCCGGGTTTTGCCCGCTTAAATTCTTCTACCGCCTGAAGCCCATCTCTTTTTATTGTAAATTCTGCTCCCCACATCTGTAACAATTCCCCTAAAATTTCGGAATTAATCTCATTGTCTTCTACAAGTAAAAAATGAAAACCTTCCAGACTCTGTTTCTGTTCGCGTGTCTCCTTTTGAACAGTATTTGCATTTGTATCTGGCAAAGTGCCCTGCGCAAACTCCAGTTCAATATAAAATGTAGTCCCCTCCCCCTGGCTGCTTTCTGCAAAAATCTGTCCATCCATTAAATCCACGAGACCTTTGGTAATACTTAGTCCAAGACCGGTTCCTTCAACTCGGGACACTTTTTTACTGCGGATAAAAGGTTCAAACAAGTGCTCCATAAATTCTTCACTCATCCCAATTCCGGTATCCCGAACGGTAAAACGGTATCTGACCATTTCCTTTTTATGAGGAGGGATTTCTTCTGTAAGAAACCATACATTTCCGCCTTCCAGTGTAAATTTGAATGCGTTACTTAAGAGATTGATAAAAATTTGCTTTAACCGCAAAGCATCCCCGACAAAATATGAATGCGTAAGATTTTCCGTACGCATTTCAAAATGCAGTCCTGCATTTTGCGCCTGCAAGGTCATAATTGATGACAGATGGCTCAACAGTTCTTCCAGACAGACGGAAGATTCATTCAACTGTATCTTGTTGTGTTCAATCTGACTCATATCCAGAATGTCGTTGATGAGACTTAAAAGATGCTGGGAAGATACAGATATTTTTTTCAGGTAATCTCTGACTTTATTCTGGTCATCAATATTTTTTAACGCCAGCGTGGTCATTCCCATAATGGCATTCATTGGTGTTCGGATGTCATGACTCATAGAAGAAAGAAAATCACTTTTTACACGGTTTGCAGTCCTGGCTTCTTCTAATGCCTGTTCCAGTTTTTTCTTTTCTTTCCGTTCAGACACAAGCATTTCTGTAATATCTGAACGTACAAGGCAAATACGCCCGAGACGAAGATCAATTGCTGCAATTCTCATATTTTTTGTAACAATTTCTCCATTATAATTTTTGCAGGAATAGGAAAAAGAATATACCCCTTTCTCGTTCAGGTGTTCCAGAATCTGATCCGGTGCAGTCATCATTT
>CAUWEA010000053.1:0-20072 GCA_963557735.1 uncultured Faecalimonas sp.
CGACTTATACGGACATACATGAAATCAGGCAAATAATAACGATACCTAATTTCATATTTTCTATTTCCTCCTCTTCAGGTACTTCTATTCGTTATACCAGCATCAGGTTCTTAATTTCTTTAGTTTCTTTCTCATCTTTGATTCTTCTAAAAAATTCCTGATCCAGCAACACATATTGTATCATACCATTACATCTTTGTGAATATTCAGTTGCAAATTCCGATACAATATTCCGATATTTTCTTATCTTCTGCAAAATAATGTTCTTTCACTACTGCAATAAATTCTATTTCTTTATCTTTCTAGCACAGTATTATTATGGCTCTGAAGATATTTCACTCTCGGATCTTGCGTTACATATTATTTTTCCTCATATAACAGAACGCACAGCGAGTATCCCCCCTTATTGCTCCTTATACGAAAACAAGGGAGCTTACGCTCCCTTGAGTTTAAAATACTCCACTTATATGCATTATATAGAGTTATATACTTTTATATTCTTGTATCCAATCTGTTACAAAACGCATCTACCGGGCTCTTTCCTTTAAATTCCGATTTTCCCATTATTTTATATACCGTCTGACAGAGCGCTTCCTGTGATCCGTTATAGGCATTAATAAAAGTTGATATCATCGGTACATCCAAAAGATGAAAAGGGCTTGCTGTTGAAATGAATACAGTAGGGATTTCCGATGCATACCACGGAATCTCCGGCCCCATTGGAATTTTCCAGTGGAGGCTTCTTTCGTTTGTAGTAGAAAATGAGGCAACATCGGCAATAACAACAGCCGCATCATAACGTGAAGTAAACTCTTTTACCGACATCTCTGCAAGAGCTTTTTTCCCATTAATACCCTTAGGACTTAAATATTTCAACACATTTAATTTGTACACTTCCACCTCAAAGCCCTGATTTTCCAGTTCTTTTGCTAAAATATCACCAACATTCTTCTTCCGTTTCAGTTTTTCCATAAGTCCGCCACCTGATATCGGATAAACAATGATTTTTTTATGTACTTCTGGACTCAGCGGCAACTGATTCTTTGTGTTTTTTACCAAGGTTACAGACTCATCGATAATCTGTGCGGCTCTTTGTTTGTGCTCTCTGGAACCAATTACTGAGATTCCATCTTTCAGAGGCACCAGACATCCATTTTTCTGCTTTTCATGCAGCTTTAAATGCGCCTTGAAAGCCAGTATGGTAGATACTGCTTCATCAAGCCGTTCCATGGTAAGTCTTCCATCCTCCAATGCTTCTCTTAAATATCCCAGATCTTCTTCTCTGTCACGATAATATAAAATCATGTCGCAGCCGCTCATGAGCATTCGGGGAATAAAATCATGTCTTCGCATGCGCGATGTGATACCTACCATATGTGTGGCATCCGTTATAACTAACCCATTAAATCCTAATTTCCCTCGGAGTAGATTTTGTAAAAGTTCCGGAGCTACAGTTGCCGGCATAATTTCCTCATCTTTAATCCCAGGACAAAATTTTCTGCTGTAAGCAGGCTGTGCAATATGTCCAACCATTACACTTGGTACCCCTGCATCAATCATTCCCTTGTACACTTTTCCAAAGCTTTCATCCCATTCCTCGCAAGAAAGTGTATTAATCGTTGTCACAAGATGCTGATCACGCTCATCACAGCCATCTCCAGGGAAATGCTTCATACAGCATGCCACTCCGGCCTCTTTGGCTCCCTTCATGTATTCCAGACTCATCTTCAAAACGGTATCTGGATTATTTCCAAAACATCTTGTCGGTATCACACAATTTCTCCAGTTAAAATCAATGTCGACGACTGGCGCAAAGGTCCAGTTACAACCTACTGCTGCCGCCTCTTTGCATCCGTAATACCCCATATAATATGCATTTTCCAACTTTCCCGTAGCTGCAACCGCAATGCCTTCTCCCAATTTTGTTCCTCCCAAAACTGCTCCGTTTCCTCCAGCTTCCACATTGGCTGCAATCAGCGCCGGGATTTTACTATTATGCTGAATGGCAGTATTTTGTGCCCATACTTTCTCCGGTGTTTGATTGTTATATCGAAATCCTCCTACATTGTGTTTTTTCACAGATCTCCGAATATCTTTTGTTGAATCATTCCACAACATATCTACAAAGACCTGATCCAATTTTTCCTCTGTGGTCATCTTCTGCAATGTATCTTTGACCCATTCTAAATCTTGCGATGTTAAATAAAATGGTTTTTTCGTATAATCTAACATTTGCACTTTCTCCTCGTATTCTGACTATAATTTCTGCCAGATTCTTTCAAAATAAAGTTATTTTTCTATCGATCGAACAAATCAAGAAATTTTTCCCATGCATTCTTGGATACTTCTTCTGTTTTTTTCTCTTCTTCTGTATCCGCTTTTGTAATACCTGCTGTTTTTATCACAAACTGTACTTTATCTATATTGGTATTTTTTTCTGACACAAAAGAAGTTATTTCTGTATCGCTTCCAGAAACCGTATCAAGTAGTTCATCCACTTTATCCTCAATCTCTGTATCTGCATCAGAAGTTTTTGTTTTCAGTTCTTCTGTTCCATCCTTCAGTTCTTCCGTACCATCATAAAGAGTACTGATTCCGGCAATGAATTCTGCAACACCTTCGTCTAATTTTCCAGTTCCGTCTTTCAGCGTACCTATAGCATCATATAATTCCACAATTCCATTCAGTAACTCTTTCGTTCCTCCATACAGAGAAGTACTTCCATTTTTTAACGTCCTGCTTCCTTCTGCCAGATTTCCTGCTCCCTCTGAAAGCTGTTCGTATCCCGCAACTACCTGTGCCACCCCATCTGTATAGGAATTCAGACCTGTATCCAGTTTCTCATATTCTTCCACCAAAGCATTGACCGCATCTTTCAACTCTGTCATCTGATAAACTAAGTCTGTCAATGTGTTCACAAGCGTATGAATTGACGCATCAAAATTGCTGTAATTTGCTTTCAATTCTTCCGCGCCTGCTGTGAGACCTGCCGCCCCCTGCTGTACCTCGTTCAAATAGGCGCTCATACCTCCTATTGCTGCATTATTACCATTCAGTAAGGTAATCAATTGATTTGCAAGATCTACACACTGGCCTTCGATTGGTGCAATTGCATCTGTCGGTATTCCCAGGTCGTTTAATATCTTTTCATAAGTTGCAACCTGACCAAGTAAGCTGTTAAGAGAATCAATTGCCTGTGCATTGCCAGATTGCAGGGCATCAATATCTACTCCGTTTTGTGCCATCACCGCTTTATAAGCTTCAAAATTTAATTGTGTTTGGAGATTCGCAGTTCCCGCAGCAAGCGTGTCAATCCCTGTTTTGATTGCAGAGGAAGACTCCGACAATTTCTGTAATTCTTCCGCTGAAACAGAAACTCCATTTAAAGCAGTCTGTAATTGTTCCAATGCATTTTTCATTTTTGCAGAGCCTTCTGTAAGTTCTCCCGAATTGTTGTTTAAAGCATCCAACCCCGCCTGTACCTGATTGATTCCACTATTCAAGCTTTGGATTCCGCTATCCAAAGAAGTTGCACCTTCCGATAATGCCTTTGATCCGGATGTCAACGTTTCACCGCCACTTTCCAATGCTCCCGCACCACTTTGGAGCTGCGCCACTCCCTGGTCAAGATTCTGCACACCACTTTGCAATTCACTTTCTGCTCCCTCTTTTAATTCGGATACGCCATCTTTCACTTCTCCTGTTCCGTCATCCACTTTTTCAATGGCCTCCAGCAATTCATCCACTTGATCCATAAGTTCTTCATCATCTACTTCGACATTCAAATTTAACGGGATTGCATTTATAGAAATTCCATCTAACTCAAATCCGGTTACATCGGCATTCATTTCAATCTCTGCCCCTTTTCCAGGTAAAATAGTATATGTAAGCTGCTTATTCTTTCCTACATTGGCAATAGTTGCATCCGGTGCCTCAATATTTTTAAATTTATCCGTATCCAGTGATAAGGAAGCCTGTAACGCATAACTATCATAAAAATCTCCTTTGTACGTTTCGTTTTCCTTAATACTGATCGTAATCCTTACTTTTCCGTCTTTACCTTTCAGTTCCTCCGCAGAATATTCTTTGCCATCTATATAATAATTCACTTCTATTTTCCATGGCATTTCTGTGCTTTTCAATTTCCCTTCGTAATATAATTTTTCTTTTGAAGCATTGATTTTTATTTCATCACCGCTGCTATTAATTTCATCTGTTGTAGTCATATTACGGGTACTCTCATAATCCCCATAATCAACAATTTTCCCTTTTTTCTCTGTATCAAAAATATTCACCACATTGATTTCTTTTACTTCACCATTTTCATTCAGATTGACATAGACAACTTCCTCTTTTTCTGTATTCTGTTCTGCTGCCAGTACAGATACCGGAAACATGGACGTTACCATTGTTGCGGTCAATAAGATAGACATTCCTCTTTTTGCATTAATTTTTCCCATTTCAATCTACCTCCTTGTGAATCGTTCTCACTTTATTTCTATTTTTTCTGTCTCTCTTTTCTTTTGTTACCAGCTTATCGCATAGGCACAACAACCCCGGAAGAACAAATAATACAATAAGTAAAGAAAAAATTGCGCCTCTTCCAATAAAGATTCCCAACTGTGCCAAAAGCTGATTTGTCGAAATGTATCCAAGCAATAACCCTACTACGGTAAGAACTATACCAGATGTAATAATCGATACTGTAACATCTGAAATAGTCTGACGCAGCGCAGCCTTTTTTTCCAACATTTGTCGATTTTCTTTGTATCTGTCTGTCATCAATATCGCATAGTCTACCGTTGCTCCAAGCTGTATCGAACTTATAATCAGGTATGCGATATAAAAAATTCTCTGATTCATAAAATACGGACAAGACAGATTAATCCATATTGCAGTTTCAATGCTCAATACCAAAATGACCGGAAGAGAAATGGATTTCATAGTAAATAACAGTACCAGGAACACCGCAGCAATTGCTACCATATTTACCTTAAACATATCAGCCGTTACCGTATCCATCAAATCATAGGTACTAATTCCTTCTCCTGCCAGATACCAGTTTCCCGGATAAAATTCTTCCGCAGTATCCCGGATATCTTCCGCAAGGGAGAATGTTTCTTCTCCTTCATAAGCAGCATCCACCGACAAAACCATTCGGCTGTAATGGTCACTCATTAACTTCGATAATGTATCTTGATCCAAATATTCCACCGGAATCTCTGCCCCCGCCAAATCTACATAGGAAATGATACTTTCGACCTGCGAAAATTCTTTCAACGCATTCGATAATTCTGTTTCTGTTGCCGTATCTCCACAAGGTACCAACAGTACATAAGTATCCCGCTGTCCAAATACCTCTTCAATCTCCGCAATATCATGTCCCAGTTTTGTTTCTTCACCGAATATTTGAGAGGAGCCATAATTATAGTCATTGGCATTAGAAGCCAGATAGGACGGAACAAGCACTACAAGGAACACACAGACCATCGGCACTGTTACTTTATTTACAAATATTCCAAATTTTTTAAAATCAGGTACAAATGGACGATGTCGCGTTTTATCCAAAATTTTATAGGAAGTCAGGATTAACGAAGGCATAAAAACAAAAACAATAATCAAACTCAATGCAATTCCTTTTGCCAATGCCAGTCCCAGATCCGGTCCAATCTGAAATCTCATAAAAATGAGCGCTACAAAACCGATTACCGTTGTCAAACCACTTGACAAAATGGAGTTTGTAGATTTGCAGAGTGCTTGGATCATGGCCTCTTTCTCATCTGTTGTTCCTTTTCTGCATTCTTCAAATCGATGGATCAAAAATACAGAGTAATCAAGAGATACAGCCAACTGTAAAACGCTTCCCGCCGCATTAGTCACGAAAGAAATTTCACCAAAAATCAAATTGGTTCCTCCGTTAATAATGATTGCCACTCCAAGACCAAGGAGTATAATAAACGGTTCCGCCCATGATCCGGTTGTCAAAATCAAGATGAACAGAACAAACGCCACTGCTATCGCTGTTATTTTCATAATTTCTGATACGGTATTTGTTGTTGCTGTCGCTGTAGAAACCGCACTTCCGGACATTGCATTCTCATCGCCTATGATTTCGCGTATATCTTTCACCGCCTGTATCCTGCTTTCTTCCTGTATGGTCACCGTAAATAAAGCATTGCGGTCTGTATAATAAGGTTCTACAGTATCCTGATCTAACGTATCCAGCGGAACGGTTATATCCACCGCATCATCCAACCAGGTCACTTCTGTGACACCGTCTACTTCTTTTAATTTTTCTTTATACTCCAAAGCTTCCGGTATGGATACGTCTTTCACCATGACACGCGCATTGGGGATTCCTCCGTCAAACTCCTGTTCCATCAAGTTTAAGGCAACTGTAGATTTCGCATCTTCCGGCAAATAGTCATTCATGTCATAATTGACAGCTACCATATTCTTTAGAAATCCACACACCACTGTAAATAACAGGAAAAAAATCAAGATACTTTTCCTATGTTTTACAACGTGTTCATAAAATGTTCTCACCATTTACATCTCCTTCTCATGAAACGGTACTCCAACCATTTCAAATATATTTCTTTCCGCATACAGCGTAAGATTCACACCTTTTTCAGAAATCGTTCCTCTTGCAATGTAAGGGATTGCCCGAATCAATGACCAAAGCTCTCCTTTTATGCAACATGTCCCATCATCCTCTATCTGACCACAAAAAGTATTCGTATGGTCTAAAATTTCCAGATTTCCATGAATATCCGTATCTTCCCATTGGGCTATCAAAATTCCACGTCGCTCTCCAATGGATGTTTGCATAACAACATAGAAAGTTTTTTTTATCATAATTCCTCCCTGATCTAATATATTTCCTTGAGTTTTTCCGCTAAATTTTTTGCAGTTCTTTCGATTCCTAATTTGGAACTATTGATACAAAAATCATAATTATCCGGTTTTCCCCAACTTCCTCCTGTATAATAATTATAATAAGCTTTTCTTTCTTTATCTTTTTTCCTTACTAATGTAGTTGCGGTTTTTTCATCTACAGATAATATTTCCATCTTTCTTTGTACGCGGTCTTTAAGTGGTGCTGCCACAAAAAAACTAATATGATCAATTCTGGATTCTTTCATAATGTAATCAGAACAACGTCCGACAAAGATACCATTTCCATTTGTTGCAAGCTCGTTGATAATCTGACTCTGCACATGAAATAGCATTTCATCAGCAGATAATCCTCCTAATTCTGCATTCTGTGTATCATACCATACCTGATACAGCCATGGATTATGTTTTTTCTCATCTGCGTTCTCAATGTTTCCCTTGGAATATTCTTAAATCTTTCTGCCGCTGTTTCAATAAGTTCTCTATCATAAAATGGAATGCCTAGTTTTTCTGCCATTAATCTACCGATTTCATGTCCACCACTTCCAAATTCTCTTCCAACGCATATAATCATGTTCTTCTTCCTCCCACAAATTTATTCTTCCTTGCGACAACAACTATACTTCCAATAAAAAAAATAATAAATATATAACTTGCAGTCCTATGTTCGATATTAGACATCTACTTGATAATTGCCCAATAAATAGAACTTATTATACATCTGTCTGATTTTATCTATTGATTTTTCATACTATAGTTTTATAATAAAGGAAAATTAAAGAGGAGGATTGCCTTTTGAAAAATGAAGTAATTTCACTAAACACAAAAAAAGCTTTGTCTTCCGCACTTAAAGAAGCTATGCGGCACAAAGCTTTTTCCAAGATTACTGTAAAAGAAATTATCGAGCATTGTGATGTAAATAGAAATACCTTTTACTATCATTTTGATGATATTTATGCATTACTCCGGTGGACTCTAGAGGAAGAATCTTTTAATATTGTGAAACAATTCGACTTATTGGTCGATTACGAAGATGCCCTTCGCTTTATCATGGACTATATAAAACAAAACGATTACATTATCAACTGTGCTTATGACGCTATTGGCCGTGATGAAATGAAACGTTTTTTCTATTCCGACTTCATTAACATCGTTTCTACTGTTATCAACAATGCCGATAAAAAAGCGAACACACATTTAGAACCCGATTTTAAGAATTTTCTTGCGAACTTTTATACAGAAGCACTGGCTGGTACGTTAATTGACTGGTCAAAAAATCACCTTTCCATGGACAAAGAAAAAACCATTTCTTATTTTAAGAAAATCATTCAAATTAATCTGAGTCACTTTGAACAATATAGCAAGACAAAAGGGGAACGTTCATAACCGTTCCCCTAATTTCTGTACATATATTCTTATATTTCTTCTCTTGTCTCCATTAAAATGACCATTCCCTCTCCAAAGGTAATGACCGCCTCTTCCCCGTCAATCTGATTGCTCACACAGAGGCTGTCGTAAGGGACAAGGGTGTGATCTGTCAGCGGGTATTTTGCGCCACGGATATAGAGATGTCGGATTTCTCCTCCGAGCGGAAATAACGAGAAATATTCTCCATAGCTCTCTGATCTTTTCAACCGTACTTCTCTTTCCACAATCCGGATACGATTGTGCGCATCAATGATCTCTGCCGGGATTCCTGCCCGTGCCGGAATGGAAAGTACCTGAATATTTGCCATCACATGATCCAGCCTCGTTCCGGTTCCTCCAAGGATCGTGATATCCCCGCATCCTTTCTCCACCGCGTACCGCACAGCAATCTCCGTATCAGACGCATCCTTGACCGGATCAAACTCCCGGATTGGAATCTCTGTCTGTTCCTTGTACCAGGCAATGATATGAGGTGCAATGCTGTCGAAATCTCCGACAATATAATCCGGCCTGATTTGCTGCCGGTAGAAAAATTCCAGTCCCCGGTCGACTGCGATCCGGAATGCAGATGCTTCTTTTTTCAAAATGTCCAGCGCAAGCTTTTCTTCCACTGTCCCGCCGCTGACGATCACGGCATGCTGTCTATTCATAAGCTCTTAAGATCTCCATCATATTTCTTGTGTTCTCTGAGGCATCTCCGCGGAAGACCGCAGAACCTGCCACGATCACGTTTGCCCCTGCTTCCAATACTTCTTTTACATTCGTCGTATAGATTCCACCGTCTACTTCAATGTCTGCAGTTGGATTGACACGGTCAAGCAGCGCTCTCGTCTCACGAATCTTTTCCAGAGAAGATGGAATAAAAGACTGCCCTCCAAATCCCGGATGCACGCTCATGATCAACACCATATCTACCAGTTCCACATATGGCTCCAGCTCTGCCACCGGTGTGTCCGGACAGATTGAAATTGCAGCTTTTGCCCCACATGCACGGATTTTCTCCAATGTTGCCTTCACATCGCTGCACGCCTCCAGATGAACAGTGATGATATCTGCCCCCGCTTTCTGAAATTCTTCTACATAGCGGATCGGCTCCTCGATCATCAAATGCACATCAAAAATCTGGTTCACCGCGTTTCTGATGGACGCCAATACCGGCATTCCAAAAGAAATGCTCGGCACAAACTTTCCGTCCATCACATCAAAGTGAATGTACTGTGCCCCTTCCCGTTCTGTCTCTTTCATCTGCTCCCCTAATTTCGTAAAATCTGCCGCCAGTATAGACGGCGCCAAAATCATTTCCATGTTAGTATCTCCTCTTCTCCTGTAATTCCTTATACATCTCTAAATAATTCTGATAGCGCACTTTGTGAATCTCACCAGCCTCCACAGCCTCCTTGACTGCACACTTCGGCTCGTGAATATGGTCACATCCCTGGAATTTACACATTCCTTCATAATATGTAAATTCCGGGAAATAATATTTCAATTCTTCTTTTTCAAACTCATTGACATACAGTGAGCTAAATCCCGGCGTATCCATAATATAGGAATCCTCATCAATCGGAATCAGTTCCGAATGTCTTGTCGTATGCTTTCCGCGGGCAATCTTTTTGCTGATCTCCCCTGTCTCCATCTTTGCCTCCGGCTGGAGAATATTGATCAGGGAAGACTTTCCTACCCCGGAAGGGCCTGCTACAGTTGTCGTCTTTCCCTTTAAAGCCTCTTTTATGAGCCCGATATTTTCCTCTTTTTTTGCGCTCGTAAAAAGGATCTGATAGCCGCATCTCCGATAAATTTCCTGCAATTCCTGAATTTCTTTTTCTGTCGCAATATCCTGCTTATTGAAACACAGAACTGCCGGAATTCCCTTTGTCTCCATCATGATCAAAAATCTGTCCAGCAGATTAAAATGTGGTTTTGGATCCGTCACTGCAAAGACAACAAGCGCCTGGTCGATGTTTGCCACTGCCGGACGGATCAGTTCATTTTTTCTCGGAAAAATCCGGATGATATTTCCGGTCTTCTCCGCTTCGCTCAGACAGTCGATCTCTACGTTATCTCCGACAAGCGGTTTTCTTTTCTCTTTTCTGAAACTTCCTTTTGCTTTACATTCATAAATACCGAATCCTACTACATGAACGTAGTAGAATCCGGCAATTCCTTTTACAATCTTTCCCTGCATGAATTTTTCCTATCTGTCTCCTCCATTAAACAATATAAGCTTTTATGAAAATCTTTCGAAAAACGAAAGGATTTCCAGAGGACCACGGTTAGTTGTCCTCTGCCTCTCCTTCCTGACCATTGGTGCTTCCATCAGTATTTCCACCGGTATTTCCGCCATTATTGTTTGTATTTCCATTATTGCCGTCTGTCGGCGGCTGTACTGCCGGACCGTCACTGATCCATATCTCAACCGTTGCGCCCTTTTCCAGTTCATCCCCGGTATTGGCACTTGCATAGAATACAGTTCCTTTCGGTTTTTCATTTGCTTCATGATAAATAACCGGGGTTAATCCTGCTTCCTGAATTCGTACCTTTGCAGCTTCTTCCGAAAAACCAATCACTTCCGGCATCTTTGCCTTCTCTTTTCCCTTGCTGACCGTATATCCTACACTTCCGCCGACCTCGATCTTATTTCCTCCGGCGATATCCTGGGAAATAACGGTTCCCGCCGGCTCATCACTGTACTCCTCTTTTCTGTCTCCCGCATACAGACTTGTTGCTTCCAGTGCCGCGATTGCATCTACCTCTGTCTTTCCGGTAATATCCGGCACTTCCACCTTCTCGACCGGTTCTTCGCCTTTGCTTACCTGCATGCCGACTTCTGTGCCTTTCGCCACTTTTGTTCCCGGCTCATAGGTCGTGGAGATCACCTCTCCTTCTGCATACATAGAACTGTATTCGTAAGTTACAGAAACTTTCAGTCCTAATTTTTCCAGTTCCTTCTGTGCTTTGTCCTGATCCAGTCCACGCACATCCGGCATCGTCACTTCTTCCTTCTGCTTTCCGCTGCTTACCACAATCTTAATTCTGGTATTCTCGGAAACTTTCGTACCTGCCTTTGTGCCTTGTTCCATGACATAGTCTTTTTCATATTTCTCCGATTCTCCGCCGTCCACAAGTTCATAACCGAGATGCACCTTATTCAAAGCAGCGATCGCATCCTGCTGTGTCTTCCCTACCACATTTGGGACTTTTACTTTATCTTTGGAATCTTCCGTCACAAATCCAAGCCCGGAACCGAAGATCCCCGCCGCTTTTCCTGCCATCACGATCACAAAAAATGCGATCAGTACCGCGACAACGATCATCAATATCTTGATGAGTTTGTTCATCCGGGGATTTACATCACTGTTTCTTTTGCGGGATGACCCTCTTCCATAATCGTCCTCATCGTAATCATCATCCTGGTCGTAGTCATCGTCGTCATAATCATCATCGTCATCATATTCACTGTCGTAATCATCATAACGCTCTTCCTCATAATCATCGTCATCATATCCATCATACTGCCCTGCGGACCTGTTGTTCAGCTGGATCTGCTGAAGTTCTCTCTCTGACAGCATCACCGTATCGGACCCCGGAACTCTCCGGATCCGGACAAAATCTCCTTCCGGATCTACAAGCGAGCGTTTCAGGTCGAGTACCAGCGACGCTACATCCGGATAACGGAACTCCGGCCGCTTCTGCGTACATTTTAAAATGATCTGCTCTAAACTGTACGGCAATTCCGGCACATATTCTGCCGGGGAAATGATTTCTTCCTGAAGATGCTTCACGGCAACTGCAACTGCGGTATCTCCGTCAAACGGAAGCCTTCCCGTCACCATCTCATACATCGTGATCCCAAGAGAATAAATATCACTTCTCGCATCACTTGCAGCTCCTCGCGCCTGTTCCGGCGATGTATAATGTACGGACCCCAGCACCGTAGAGCTCATCGTATTTGAGTTTGCCGCCTTTGCAATCCCAAAGTCAGTCACTTTTACCTTTCCTTCTTTGGAAATGATCACATTCTGCGGTTTGATATCTCTGTGGATAATATTTTTATTGTGGGCTGCCTGGATCCCATTTGCCATCTGGATCGTGATGCTGATCGCTTCTTTTGCGGAAAGTCTCCCCTTCTTCTGAATATACTGCTTCAGCGTGATCCCTTCCACAAGTTCCATGACCATATAATTTGCGCCCTGGTCTTCTCCCACATCATACACATTTACGACATTCGGATGCATAAGTCCTCCTGCCGCCTGTGCTTCACTTGTGAATTTCTGGATAAATGACTCATCCTCATGAAATTCTCTCTTCAATACTTTTATCGCAATGAAGCGGTTCAGTTTATGGTCTTTCCCTTTATAAACATCCGCCATTCCTCCGGCACCAATCTTGCCGAGGATCTCATATCTGCCACTTAACATGGTTCCTTCATTTAACATATACTCACCTCATCTGCCAATGGCTCGATCACAACAACCCCTATATTGTCTTTTCCGCCATTTTCATTTGCTGCTTCGATCAGATCTTCCGTGATCTCCACAACATCTCTTCCACTCTTTACGATCTGGAATATCTCTTCGTCCTCCACCATATTGCTGAGTCCATCTGAACACATCAGAATGATGTCCCCCTTTTTTAGACTATGCTCAAAGAAATCCGGCTCTACACCTTCTTTTGCACCGATCGCGCGCGTGATGATATTCTTATCCGGATGATTCCTTGCCTCCTCCGGCTTGATCCCTCCGAGACGCACCATCTCTTCCACAAGCGAATGGTCTTTGGTCAGCTGCGTGATCGTGTGATTGATCAGATACAGACGGCTGTCTCCTACATTTGCAAAATAAATCATATTATGTACGATCGTTGCAACAACAAGAGTGGTCCCCATACCTTCCAGCTTGCTGTCCCGCTCTGCCATCTCGATGATCTTCTCATTTGCTTTATATATTGCCTGCCGGATAATATCCCGGATGTTTGTCTCCGTACTCTCCTCGATCTCACGCTCCAGTATCTCGACCGTACACTTGGATGCAAGATCGCCTGCATTATGTCCCCCCATACCGTCTGCTACTGCAAATAAATTTGGAAGCTTTCCGACCGGTTTTGTTCTGGCATAGACATAATCCTGGTTCGTCTCCCTTTTTCTCCCCACGTCTGTCTTAGAAAATGTTTTCATGATGTTCTCCTTTACTTCCATTTGTTTCAACATAACGCTTTCTTAGTTGTCCACAGGCTCCATCGATGTCAGAACCCATTTCTCTTCTTATAGTAACATTTATTCCGCTTTTTTCAAGTTTATTTTTAAATTTCTCCGCTGCCTCCCGCGTTGGCCGTTCAAAATCCCGCTCCTTGATCGGGTTGACCGGGATCAGGTTGATATGGCAGTTTTTATGGGAAAGGAGTGTGATCAGTTCTCTTGCATCTTCCTCTGTATCGTTGACTCCATGCACAAGGCTGTACTCAAAGGTCATCCGTCTTCCCGTCTTCTCAAAATAAATATCACATGCTTCCAGCACCTCGGAGAGCTCGTATTTATTTGCCACCGGCATCAGTTTCTTTCTCTTTTCCTGCGTAGAACCGTGAAGAGACAGCGCCAGCGTGATCTGCAGGTGTTCCTCTGCCAGTTCCAGCATTTTCGGAACGATCCCGCATGTAGAAACCGTCAGGTTTCTCTGACTGATATGCAGTCCATGTTCGTCGGTAAGCATCCGGATAAATTTCAGCAGATTGTCATAGTTATCTAACGGTTCTCCGGTTCCCATCACGACTACATTTGCCACGCGTTCCCCGGAAATCCTCTGAATCTGATAAATCTGTCCAAGCATCTCCGATGGCGTCAGATTCCGCTCCAGCCCTCCGATCGTCGAAGCACAGAAACGGCACCCCATCCTGCATCCTGCCTGGGATGAGATGCAGACAGAGTTTCCATGTTTGTATCTCATCAATACACTTTCCACCACATGCCCGTCACTTAACCGGAACAAAAACTTATTCGTGCCATCGATCGCAGACACCTGACGATCTAACATCTCTACTTCCCGGATCTCATACGCCCGCGCAAGCTTTTCCCGAAGTGCTTTAGAAATATTTGTCATCTCATCGAAAGAACGCACAAGTTTTACATGCAGCCACTCATAAATCTGTTTTGCACGAAATGCTTTCTCTCCGATCAATGTCATCTCTTCCTTTAATTCTTCAAACGGGAAAGACCCAATATCCTTTTTCTCCTGATTCATACCTACCTCTTACTTTCTCTTCCTTCTGAACTTTGCAATAAAAAAGCCGTCACTGTCATGGATTCCCGGAAGAAGCTGAAGACATCCTTCTTTGACATCCTTCTGCAGTTCCCCGCATAGAAACGGTGTGACATCCTCCGGTTCAAACTCCGGACAAGCGTCAAGAAACCATCTGACATTTTCCAGATTCTCCGCCGGATTGATCGTGCAGGTGCTGTACACAAGCGCCCCGCCGTCTTTGACATATTCTTTCACAATACCAAGTATTTGTCGTTGGAGTTTTGTAAGACTTTCCGTTCCTTCCTTTGTCATCTTATATTTCAGATCGGTCTTCTTCGCCAGCACTCCAAGCCCGGAGCACGGAAGATCTGCGATCACAATGTCTGCTGTCCGCTCTGAATCCTGATCAAAGACGGTGGCATCTTTCTGCTGTGCCCTGATATTTTTAAACCCGGTCCGGCTGATATTTTCCTCGATCAGTCCCACTTTATATTCGGTAAGATCTCTTGCTGTCACCATCCCGCTTCCATCAAGCAGATCCGCGATATGTAATGCTTTTCCGCCCGGCGCAGCACAGACATCGATCACCTGGTCACCTTCCTTTGGATCTGCGATCTCTGCAACAAGCATCGAACTGATATCCTGCACCTGGAAGGCACCATCCCGGAAGCTTTCCAGCCCTCCAAGATAATCATACCCGGAAATCTTCTTTGCATAGGAAAGATAAGGATGATCTTCCACCTGAACGCCTTCTTCTCGAAGCCGCTCTGTCAGCGCCTGCCCGGACTGCTTATGCAGATTGCACCGGATCACAGTCGGATGTTCTTCCAGAAATCCCTGAAGCATCTGCTCTACCTGGTCCTCATCGTATTCTGAAAGCCATAATGTTATCATCCACTCAGGCACTGAATACCGGATGGAAAGCCACTTTACCGGATTTTTCCCTCTGTCCGGATATGGAATCTGGTCAAGATTTCTTCCGATTGTCCGCAGCACTCCGTTTACGAATCCTTTCAGATTCCGAAATCCCTTTTTCTCTGCAAGCTTGACTGCCTCATTGCAGACAGCAGAATCAGGAACGCCGTCCATATATTTCATCTGATAGACTGCGCTCCTAAGGATCGTCCGGATCACCGGCTTCATTTTCTTTACTTTTACTTTGGAAAACTGATTGATAATATAGTCGATCTCAATCATACGTTCCAGCGTTCCTTCCACGACTCTTGTGATAAAGGCGCGCTCTTTTTTATCCAGATACTGGTACTTTTCCAGTACATTCCGAATGGCGATATGGCTGTACACCCCGTCCCTTGTAATCTCAAGGAGAACGCCGAGTATCAGTTCCCTATCATCTGTCATCTTCGCCATTTCCTCTTCCTCCTGTGATCAATATGATACGCAGCAGCTGCAGGATTGCCGATGCTGCACTGGCAACGTAGGTCAGCGCTGCTGCCCCGAGCACTTTCTTCGTCCCGCTGATCTCATCCGGATAAAGCATTCCACTCTCCCCAAGAATCCGGATTGCTCTTCCTGATGCGTTAAATTCTACCGGCAATGTGACGATCTGAAACAAAACTGACAATGAGAATGCCAGAATTCCGATCTGGATCAGAAGGCCTGACGAACTTCCGGAAATAAAAAGTCCCAGAACGATCAGCGGCCACGCGATTGCAGAACCAAAATTTGCCACCGGCACAAGTGCCCCCCTGATATTTAACGGCGCGTATCCGACCGCATGCTGGATCGCATGTCCGCACTCATGGGCTGCCACACCGACAGCCGCAACAGAGGCAGAACTATAGGTACTGTCCGACAGCCTCAGCACCTTATTCCTCGGATCATAGTGATCTGTCAGATGACCGCTCACGCGCTCGATCCGCACATCAAAGATCCCTGCGCCTCTCAAAATGCGCTCTGCAGCATCTCTCCCTGTCATCCCGGAATGATTTCTCACCCGCTCATATTTTGCGTAAGTTGTCCGCACTCTCGCAGATGCAAGCATGCAGAGCAGTACTCCCGCGATCACAAGCAGATAGGTCGGGTCAAAATACATTGGATAATATGTTCTATACATGTTTCTCTCTCCTGTTTCATAAAGTTTTCTTCTGTAACCTGCCGTTTTTCGGCTGTTAACATCATTATATACGAATTTCTTTTAGAAATACTCTATTTTATAGTTTTTTAAGAGAATCTTTATGCTCCCAACATTTCTCCTTCTTTTATCTGGTAGCCTCTTAAAAAGGCTCCTGCATCCATCCGCTTTTTGCCAGGAATCTGTAATTCCAGAACTGTCAGCACCCCTTGTCCGGTCTGTACCGAGAATCTATCTTTTCCTACTTCTGTGATCATTCCAGGTTTTAGCACTTTTGCCATATCTCCCTCATTTTGGATCTCTTCTCTGCACGGCTCTGCCTCTGCAAGCCAGATCTTCATCACTTTCTGATTCCAGTGTGTGTAGGCGCTTGGCCATGGACTTAACCCACGGATCAGCCGTTCGATATTTTCTGCCGGCTGGGTCCAGTCGATCTCTCCCATCTGCTTTGTCAGCATTTTGGCATACGCTGTCGGCGTCTCGCCCTGCTTCTCAAATGGAGCCGTTCCTTCCTCCAGCCTTTTCAACGTCTCCACGCAAAGTTCTGCCCCTGCCTCTGCCAGCTTGTCATGAAGACTTCCACCGGTCTCTTTTTCATCCAGAACGATTTCCTTTTTCAGAATCATATCTCCGGTATCCAGTCCTTCATCCATCTGCATTGTCGTTACTCCCGATACGTTCTCGCCATCGATGACCGCCCACTGGATCGGCGCCGCCCCACGGTATTTCGGAAGAAGTGATGCATGCACGTTGATACAGCCATACGGTGTCAGTTCCAGGATGCTCTTTGGAAGGATCTGTCCAAATGCGATGACTACGATCACATCCGCCTGATACGATCTTAACACCTCCACACATTCCTCATTACGTACTTTCACCGGCTGATAAACCGGGATCCCAAGTCGGTTCGCTGCTTCCTTCACCGGTGTAAACTGCATCTCTTTTCCTCTCCCCTTCGGTTTGTCCGGCTGCGTGACTGCAAGTACGATCTCATGTCCTGCCTCCGCCAGCGCTTCCAGTGTCCCTACCGAGAATTCCGGTGTCCCCATAAAAATGATTCTCATCGTAATTCCTCCTAGTCTTCTTCGTAATACATATCTTCCAGTTCGCCTTCAACCTTTTCTACATATAAATGTCCGTCCAGATGATCGATCTCATGGCAGAACGCACGCGCAAGAAGTCCTTCTCCCTCCAGCACGATTTCTTCCATCTCTTCATCCAAAGCACGCACTTTGACATAATTCGGACGTGTTACTACACCTGATTTTCCAGGCACACTTAAGCATCCCTCTTCCCCGGTCTGTTCTCCGGATGTCTCAAGGATCTCCGGATTGATCAAAAGGATCGGTCCTTCTCCCACATCGATCGTCACGATTCTTTTTAATACGCCAACCTGCGGCGCTGCAAGTCCGACTCCCATCGCATCATACATCGTATCGAACATATCATCGATCAGCACTCTTGTGCGAGGTGTCATTTTTTCCACTTCCTTGCAGACTTTTGTCAATACGTCATCTCCCATTTCACGGATTTTTCTAATTGCCATTTTCGTTCTTGTATGGACAATCTACAGCCAAATATATCCATACGCTCCTTTCCTGTTCTCTTTCTTATCGTAAAATCAACTGTAATTCTTATCGCTTTCTCTTTCATTCCCCGGGATCCACCGTCTGGTCCCGCATACTTCTGTTTCTAAAATATCTTTTATTTAAAAGACGCCCATCGGATTAAAGTCAAACTGTACCCAGATCTGCTGGAATCCGGTATTGATCGCAATATATCTTTCCAGCTGATCTTTCAGAAATACAAGCGTCTCTTCTCTCTCTGCTTTCAGATAGATCACTCTGCGGTAAATATCCCGCACTTTTCCGACATAAGGACTTGCCGGTCCGATCACCCAGACATCTATTCCTTTCTGCCCCAGTCTCCTCTGACAGGTCTCTGCATAATTCTTCAGATAGTGACACGCCGTCTCAAGAAGGCTTTCCTCTTTGCAGGAAACCAAAACTGCGAGAAGCTGACTTGCCGGAGGATAACCCATCAGGGTACGGTAAGTCATTTCTTCCTGAAAGAACTGCTCATAATCCTGCTTTGCAGCCGCCACAATACTGTAATGTTCCGGGCTGTATGTCTGGATCACGACTTCTCCTGCCTTCTCTCCTCTTCCTGCGCGGCCCGCCGCCTGTGTCAGAAGCTGAAACGTCCGCTCACCTGCCCGGTAATCATCGGCATAGAGTGATAAATCTGCTGCAAGTACTCCAACCAGTGTCACATTTCCGAAGTCATGGCCTTTTACGATCATCTGTGTTCCCACAAGGATATCAGCCTCTCCATTTGCAAATGCTGCAAGAATCTTCTCATGCCCGTCTTTCTGTCTGGTCGTATCCATATCCATCCGAAGCGTCCTTGCCTGCGGAAATTCCCGCATCAGCAATTCCTCGATCTGCTGTGTTCCTGCACGAAAGCCTCCGATATGTGCGGAACCACACTCCGGGCACACTGTCACCATCGGCCGCTCATATCCGCAGTAATGACACACCAGTTTTCCATTTCTGTGTGAGGAGAGGGAGACATCACAGTGCGGGCATTTCACAACATGCCCGCAGGAGCGGCACGAAATAAATCCCGCATAGCCCCTCCTGTTTAAAAAGAGCATGATCTGTTCTTGTTTTTTTAACCGGTCTTCCATCAGACTGCGAAGTTCATCGCTGAAAATAGAGCGATTTCCCTTTTCCAGTTCTTTCCTCATGTCTGCCACCGTCACCCGCGCCAGTTCTCTCTGCTTTGCACGCGCCGGCAGACGAAGCATACGAAATTCTCCGGTCACCGCTTTGTAAAACGCTTCCATCGACGGGGTCGCAGAGCCAAGCACGACACTTGCCCCCTCCATATTTGCACGGGCGATCGCCGTCTCTCTTGCGTGATAGCGCGGTGTCTGTTCGCTTTTGTAAGTTCCCTCGTGCTCCTCGTCAATGACGATCAGTCCCAACGATTCAAACGGGGTAAACAACGCTGAGCGCGGACCGATCATCACATCGATCTCCCCCTGCCTGGCACGGAGCATCTGGTCATACCGCTCTCCCCTGGACAATTTTGAGTTCATGACGGAGACCCGGTCACCGAATCTCTGATAAAACCGCATCACAGTCTGATAAGTCAGCGCAATCTCCGGGATTAGAACGATCGCCTGCTTTCCTTCTGAAACTACATGCTCGATCATCTCCATATAGACTTCTGTCTTTCCGCTTCCCGTCACGCCGTACACGAGGTATGTGCCGCGCACCCCCTTCTGATATTCCCCACAGAAGGTGCGGATTGCTTCCTGCTGCGCTTCTGTATAAGAAAATTTCTGTACTTCCTTTTTCTGTGCTGCCACCGGATTCCGGTACACAAGCTCCGTCTCCGTTTGCAGGATTCCCTGC
>CAUWEA010000054.1:0-19136 GCA_963557735.1 uncultured Faecalimonas sp.
GCGTTATCAGCAGGAGATCATTGATGAGATCCCGGAAGTGGATGCAGTTCTCGGGACAACTTCTTACGATAAGATTTTAGATGCCGTAGATGAAGCACTGGAAGGACATCATTATCTGAAAATGACGGATATAGATGCACTCCCGACGGTAGATAGTAAAAGGCTTGTGACGACCGGAGGACATTTTGCTTATCTGAAGATCGCAGAAGGGTGTGATAAACATTGTACATACTGTATTATCCCGAAGATCCGCGGAAATTTCCGCAGTGTTCCGATGGAACAGCTGATCCGTGAGGCAGAGGAGCTTGCAGAGCAGGGGGTAAAGGAACTGATTCTTGTGGCGCAGGAGACAACGCTTTACGGAAAAGATCTCTACGGAGAAAAATCACTGCACAAACTGTTGAAAGAATTATGTAAAATTGCAGGAATCCGTTGGATTCGTATTTTATACTGTTATCCGGAGGAAATCACAGATGAACTGATCCAGGTCATGAAAGAGGAGAGCAAGATCTGCCATTATCTGGACCTGCCGATCCAGCATGCAAGTGACGCTATCTTAAAGAGAATGGGACGCCGGACTTCCAAAGCACAGCTGATCGAGATCATTGAAAAATTAAGAAGAGAGATCCCGGATATTACACTGCGTACAACATTGATCACCGGATTTCCGGGGGAGACCGAAGAGCAGCATGAGGAATTGATGGATTTTGTAGATCAGATGGAGTTTGACAGGCTTGGCGTATTTACTTATTCTCCGGAGGAGGATACTCCGGCAGCAACGATGCCGGATCAGATCGAGGAGAGTGTCAAGGAAGACCGTCAGGCGGAATTGATGGAGCTTCAGCAGGATATCGCGTTTGAGCAGGCGGAAGATATGATCGGAAGAGAAGTGCTCGTGATGATCGAAGGAAAGATTGCCGATGAAAATGCATATGTCGGAAGAACTTACAAAGATGCACCGAATGTTGACGGTCTGATCTTTGTAAATACAGATGAAGAACTGATGTCCGGAGACTTTGCAAGAGTGAAAGTAACCGGGGCGCTGGAATATGATTTGATAGGAGAGATAGTATAATGAATTTACCAAATAAACTGACGGTTGTCCGTGTGCTGATGATCCCGTTTTTTGTATGGTTTATGCTTCCGTCCCTCGGTGGAGAGATGGCGGGAAGCAAGTGGATTGCGCTTGCGATTTTCTGCATTGCAAGTCTGACAGATCTTTTAGATGGAAAAATTGCGCGGAAGTATAACCTTGTGACAAATTTCGGAAAATTTATGGATCCTCTGGCAGATAAACTGCTTGTCGGTGCGGCGATGATCTGTCTTGTAGAGATGGGAAGACTTCAGGCGTGGATCGTTATTGTGATCATCAGCCGTGAATTTATCATCAGTGGATTCCGTCTGATCGCTTCGGACAATGGAATTGTGATCGCGGCAAGCTACTGGGGCAAGTTTAAAACCGTATTCCAGATGGCGATGATCATCGTGTTGATCGCGGCATTTGAAGGAAGTACATTCGCGGTGATCGAACAGATTCTCATCTGGGTGTCATTGATCCTGACAATCGTATCTCTGGTAGATTATATTAGGAAGAATAAAGAAGTGCTGACACAGGGCGGCATGTAAGAAGAAGGAAAGATTGTGCTGCCAAAAGGGCGGACAATCTTTCTTTTTGATTCAGGCAAAGAAAATCTAATATTAAGGAATGATAAAATTCCGAAAGGGCGGAAAAGCATAGTTGTTTTCAGAGAGCTCTTTGTCAGTGCAAGGTTGATGAGGATAATTAGTTGTAGAGCAGAAAGAAGGAAAATAAAATGAGTCTGGAAGAAAGAATCGTAGAAAAACTGGAAAAGAGAGGTCTGTATCTGACCACCGCCGAGTCCTGCACGGCAGGGCTTCTGGCAGGGCGTATCATGAATGTGTCGGGGGCTTCGTCAGTCTATAAAGAGGGATATATCACTTATGCCAATGAATCGAAAGAAAAATTGCTGCATGTGCAGCATGAAACTCTGGAGCGGTATGGGGCAGTCAGCACGCAGACGGCAGAGGAGATGGCAGAGGGCGCTGCAAAGGCAGCAGAAGCGGATGCGGCGCTCAGTGTGACCGGGATTGCAGGACCGCTTGGAGGAACAGAAGAAAAGCCGGTGGGACTTGTCTATATTGGCTGCTATTTATGCGGAAGAACCGTCACAAAAGAGTGTAGATTTCATGGGACAAGGCAGGAAAACAGAAATGCATCGGTGGAGGAGGCGCTGAAGCTTCTGGAAAAACAGTTGGAAAAGGAACCTTCGACAAAATAGTGGAAAAATTATTGTGAAAAGTGCCAAGGAACGACAGTTTTTTTCATCTTTCCCACATGGGAGTGTCGAAATATGAAAAAAAGTGAAAAAGATATAGACGAAATCGGAAGTTTATGAGAAAATATAACATATATGTGATGTTAAAGTTATAACAATCATCATAAGTAAAATCATACATATTTGAAAGGAGTCTTAACATGATTTATTCACATGAAGTACAAACAATGTGTCCGGTAGCTCAGGGCGTTAATCACGGACCAGCTCCAATCCCAGAAGAAGCAAAATGGGTACAGGCAAAGGAAGTAAAAGATATTTCCGGATTAACACATGGTGTGGGCTGGTGTGCACCACAGCAGGGAGCCTGCAAGCTGACATTGAATGTAAAAGACGGTATTATTCAAGAAGCATTAGTAGAGACAATCGGATGTTCAGGAATGACTCACTCAGCAGCGATGGCTTCTGAGATCCTTCCGGGAAAGACAATTTTAGAAGCACTTAACACAGACTTAGTCTGTGATGCAATCAATACAGCTATGAGAGAACTTTTCTTACAGATCGTATACGGAAGAACTCAGAGTGCATTCTCAGAAGACGGACTTCCGGTAGGTGCTGGTCTTGAAGACTTAGGAAAAGGACTTCGTTCTCAGGTTGGTACAATGTACGGTACATTGGCAAAAGGTCCTCGTTATCTTGAAATGGCAGAAGGATATGTAACAGGTATCGCTTTAGATGCTGACAATGAAATCATTGGTTACCAGTTCGTAAGCCTCGGAAAATTAACAGACTTTATCAAAAAAGGTGATGACCCTAACACAGCATGGGAAAAAGCAAAAGGACAGTATGGACGTGTGGATGATGCAGTGAAGATCATCGACCCAAGAGCTGAATAGTCTGCTTCGTTAGTAAATAGAGAAAAATCAGGAGGACGTAGAAAATGGCTTTATTTGAATCATATGAAAGACGTATTGACAAGATCAATAGCGTATTGAACAGCTATGGTATCGCTTCTATCGAAGAAGCTGAAAAAATTACAAAAGACGCTGGATTAAATGTTTACGATCAGGTAAAAGGAATTCAGCCGATCTGTTTTGAAAATGCATGCTGGGCTTACATCGTAGGTGCTGCAATCGCAATCAAAAAAGACTGCAGAAAAGCTGCTGACGCTGCTGCTGCAATCGGAGAAGGTCTTCAGGCTTTCTGTATCCCAGGTTCTGTTGCTGACCAGCGTAAAGTAGGTTTAGGACATGGTAACTTAGGAAAGATGTTACTGGAAGAAGACACAGACTGTTTTGCATTCCTTGCAGGACACGAATCTTTCGCAGCTGCTGAAGGTGCGATCGGTATCGCTGAAAAAGCAAACAAAGTTCGTAAAAAACCATTAAGAGTTATCTTAAATGGTCTTGGAAAAGATGCTGCACAGATCATTTCAAGAATCAACGGATTCACATACGTTGAGACAGAGATGGATTATCATACAGGAGAAGTAAAAGAAGTATTCAGAAAATCTTACTCTGACGGACTTCGTTCCAAAGTAAACTGCTACGGAGCAAATGACGTAACAGAAGGTGTTGCAATCATGCACAAAGAAGGTGTTGACGTATCTATCACAGGTAACTCAACAAACCCGACACGTTTCCAGCACCCGGTAGCAGGTACATACAAAAAAGAATGTATCGAACAAGGTAAGAAATACTTCTCAGTAGCTTCCGGTGGTGGTACAGGACGTACACTTCACCCGGATAACATGGCTGCTGGTCCTGCTTCTTATGGTATGACAGATACTATGGGACGTATGCACTCAGACGCTCAGTTTGCCGGATCATCATCAGTTCCTGCACACGTAGAAATGATGGGTCTTATCGGCGCAGGTAACAACCCGATGGTTGGTATGACAGTTGCTGTTGCTGTAAGTATTCAGGAAGCAGCTGAGAACGGAAAGTTCTAAGAAACAGCGTATTTTCAAGGATTGTTCAGTATGAGCATCCAGTGAAAACCTTGTGTATCTTGCCACATAATACACAAGGATATGTAGAGGTAATACACAAATTAAAATAAAAGAAAATGCTATACTGGGACTAATTCCGGCATAGCATTTTCTTTTTTGGTTCTAAGTCAATAGTTGGGGTGGGATTTTATAAATCCCGCTCCATTGTTGCATTTGAAGGCATCTAGGTGTTGTTATATAAAACTACCTATTTTATTGCATGGCAAATAAACCTTCAAGTGCCAGTCTGTTAAAATCAATTAGTTACAAGAAAAATACGAGTTCTGAGACGCTGGAAATTTCTAATTCCATAAGATGTTCGTTTCAGGACTTTTATTTTATTATTGAATTCTTCGGTTGGACCATTCGTGATATGTGCATATTTAAACGCATTTAAAATTTCTTTAGACCATGTACGATAGGTTTTAGCGACTTTTTCAAATTCATATAATCCAGAAGATTCGGCCATTTTAATCCAGTCGAAGAAGTTCTTTCGTTGTTCGGAATACTTTCTATTCTGCCAAAGTTCATAAAATTTTTTTCTATAAAGTCTTAATATAAAATTGCAAACTTTTTGCAAAAAAATATCTTGAAAATATAATAGCGATTGAACTGCACAGACAAGCGTGATATGATAAAAAACAGAACAATTGACCGGTTTAGGGTGGCATTTTCTATGTACACTATTTAATTGGTCAACCTCTTGTGGGAGGTTGTTCCTTTGAATATAATATACCATTTTAACGAGATTATTCAAGAAAAAGTAAAGGTGGACAGTTTACATGGCGGTATTAAAATCATTAGATAATTCAGAAATGATCATTTCCTGTAAGTGTGGATGTGATGATGGGATTAGGCTCAAAATAGAAAAAGATGAAGAAGATTATTGCTTTATGACTTATGTAAGTGGAAACTGGTATAAGGAGCAGGCAGGATTTATAAAGAAGCTAAAGAAAATTTGGGCTATTATACGAAATAAAGATTTTTATTATTCTGAAATTATACTTAATAAGAAAGATTGGGAAGAGTATAAAAAGTGGGTAAATGAAAAATGAGAAAATGCTGTTAAGGGGGCTTGGAAACAAACTCTCTTTTGTTTTGTCAAAGAGGCAGAAGAGGGATTTGAGGTGTAAGGTGTAATGTTCCTTTCTAAAATTCCCCTCAACGGAGGAAATGCCGGTCACTGACCGGCATGTTATGAAAAAGAAAAAGTTTTATCTATATAAAAAAGGTATTGTCCTTTGTTTGAGTCTTATCATACAGAAGAATTGTGATAAAACTGTGATGAAAAAATAAGAAAATTGTGAATAAATGGAAAAGAAATTTGCAATCGGGAAAAACAGTGCTAAAATGAAAGAAAAACGAAGAGATACAGCGGGAGGTGAGCAGCATGCAGTATGAAGGACAGATTTGCAGGGCGCCGATGGAACGGGGATCTTACATGCTTCCGGTATCGGTCGGCTGTTCTTATAATGCGTGTAAGTTTTGTACATTATTTAAGCACTTACAGTACCGGGAACTGCCGGTTGCACAGATCGAGCAGGAATTGCAGAGGGTAAAGCGGCTGAATGGAAATCCGAAGAAAGTGTTTTTGGGCGATGGAAATGCATTTGGCATGGAGACGGAGCGACTTCTTGAGATTCTGGATTTGATCCGCGTGTATTTTCCGGATGTGGCTGAGGTAAACATGGATGCAACGGTGACAAATATCCATGAGAAGAGTGATCGGGAACTAAAAGAACTTCAGGAAGCGGGGGTACGTCATCTGTATCTGGGAATTGAGAGCGGGCTTGCGGATGTGCTGGCATTTATGAACAAGGATCATACTCTGGATCAGGCATATACGGAGATTGCTCGGATCAGGCAGGCGGGGATGATCTATGATGCCCATATTATGACCGGAGTTGCGGGGAAGGGCAGAGGAATTGAAAATGCAGAGAAAACGGCGGAGTTTTTAAATGCGACAAGTCCGAGGCATGTGATTAATTTTTCCATGTTTCTGCACCGGGAGGCGCCGTTATACCGTGAGATCATGCGCGGAAATTTTTCTCCGGCAGACGAGGTGGAGAATTTGCGGGAAGAGAAATGTCTCCTGGAACATCTGCATGTGGATGGATTGAAATACGATGGCTTTCATGATTTTTTAGAGTTCCGTGTCAGAGGGATCTTTCCGGAAGACCAGGAGCGGATGATCGCAAAAGTGGAGACGGCAATTGAGAAAAATGAAAAAGAAAAGCAGGTTTTTGCAGTGATTTAAGATGATTTTTCAGAAAAATTATGTTATACTGTATCACAAGTAAGGCGCCATAGAAGTATTTTTTCTGTGGCGGTGTGACAAATAGAAAAAGGAGGCATTACAACAATGTATGCAGAATTTGATGAAAGTTTAGTAACTGGAAATGAGATGATTGATTCACAGCACAAAGAGCTGATCGCGAAGATCAATTCGCTTGTGGAAAGCTGCGAAAAGGACGGCGGAAAGATTGCAGCCACAAAGATGTTAAATTACCTCGCAGAGTACACAGAGTTCCACTTTAATGCAGAGGAGAAGCTGCAGGAAGAGATTGCATATCCGGGTATCGAAGAACACAAAAAACAGCACCAGGAGTTATACAAAGTCGTAGAAGAACTGCATGAGATGTTAGAGGAGCAGGAAGGACCGACAGAAGCATTTGTAGAGCAGGTAAATAAAAATGTGATCCAGTGGCTTTACAAACACATCAAAGGCTTTGACCGTTCTGTGGCAGAGTACAAGAATTTAAGAAAGAGCAGTGAACTTTTATAAGTCTGACGGGGCATACCAGCGCCGGAAAGAAGCGTTTAGCCGGAACGTTACGGCAGATAAAGAGCTGTAAAACTGAAAAGGAATCAAAAGAAAAGGATTGCAAGGCATCAAATCATGAGATGCTGCAGTCCTTTTTATGTGTCAGAAATGTTGCTGGATATAATAAAAATGCTCCGCAGGAATATGCTGCGGAGGACAGAAAATTGTGTTGTGAATGCTTAGTTCAGTGACTGCTTATTTCAGAAACAGAAAAATATATGCGGCGACACCGATGATCAGAAGGAACAGAATGATCATAACCGCCAGGATCACCTTATCCTTTGTCTCTGAAGGATCTGTTTCATCTTCGATTTCAAGCATATTCCGGTAGTTCTCACGGATGGTCCGCTCGGATTTCTCGCGGATATGCTTTGGTGGGATATTGGAATATGTCTGCTGTTGTGCCGGAAGTTTGTAGCGCTTCCTGCATGTATGGCATAAGCCGTAGGAACTGTCTTTTTTACTGATGACAAGTTCTCTGCCACAGTGTGGACATTTCATAATGACTACCTCTCTTTGCTTTTGTTTATACGGAGATTATAACAAACTTAGGTGGAATCTACAAGCTGGAAATCACATGAAAATTAAATCGCCTGATGAAAATAAAACAGGGATATGGTATGATAGGAATACGAAAAAAGGTAGGAGAACGATGAGAATGAGAACGAATCTGGAACGATATTTTGCAGCGTGCAGAGAGAAGAAAAAGACCGGAAACATCCGCGTGACCTATGCGGAACTGCTTGAGCAGGCGGCAGGATGCAAGGAACAGAAGCTTCTGGAGATCCGCACCGGGCGGATGCGGGAATTTCAGCAGCTTCTGGAAGAATTTGTACAGAAGGGTGTGATCGCCCCGGTGAAAAGAAGCCGGAAGTGTGGGTATACGGAAGTGATCTATGAGCGATATGAGATCATCGGAAGGAAGAAGGAGAAGGCGGAGGATACGGTCTATCTCGCACTTCTGCACTCTTATGTAGGGACGAAGGTGTTTGATGCTTACCGGAGAAACCGGAGTGCTTTTGAAAGAGACCGGGAAGCGATCGATGTGCTTTACCGCTATTACTGCAGCGCAGAGAAAGAGTGGATGACCGCAAATGAACTTGGATATTATTTGTTTGCGGATGAGAAGGCATTTGAGCAGCCGGAGGCGGAAAAAGAACCACAGACGGAAAAGGAACAACAGAAAGGGAAAGAGCAGAAAGCCGATGAGGAAAAAGGGCAGCACGAGAAGAAGCAGGGAAAGAAGATTGGAAAATACACCCATCTGCTGAGCAAAATGGGATTTGACATCGAACAGGATCTGCGGGCATTTTATACGAAGGAACCGTTTGTCTGCCAGATCCGCGCCTCGTTTTTTGAGAAAAAGATCCGGAGGATCCTGATCGTGGAAAATAAAGATACGTATTTCCGGGTCAAGGACGGGCCGTATGGAGATGCATATGACTGTGTGATCTACGGTGCGGGGTGGAAGATTACAAGAGCCTTTTCTCTTGCACCGGAAACTGGTATAATGGAAACAGACGTCATCGATTATTTCGGGGATATAGATCCGGAAGGATTTTCAATTTATTATGAACTGAAAACGCAGTATGCATCGTATCAGATCCAGCTGCAGGCAGCGTGGTATCAGATGATTCTGGAGGCGGTAAGCGATCAGGGAAGAGTGCCGCAGAAGATCAGAGGACAGATCCAGGCGCGGGCGAGAGAAGTGCTTCCGCTCGCCCTGCAGGAGTTTTCTCCTGAGACGGCGCAGATACTGGAAAGAATGATGCTGCAGGATGGATGTTACATTCCGCAGGAGGCGCTGATCCTTACGGTATGACAGTGTATATCAGAACTGGACAGACGGAGACGGGGATGGTAGTCTGGCGGATCTGTTTTAAGGAAGAGCGCGGAATATTTATGAGGAGAGACAGAAGATGGAGTTATATAGAAATTTGCTTTCAGAGATCCGGGCAGAGCAGGCGCTCCGGATGGAGAGCATGAAGAAATACTATCCGTTTTTTGAGATTGTGAGTCATGATCTGAGACAGTTTCAAAATGGAAAATACAAGTCAGTGGATCTGGGCTATGTGCTTATGGCGGTGCTCAGGATGTTGATCGAGGAAAATAATTTTAACAATACCGGGGTGACCTACACGGATTATTTGAATTTTGTCATTCCATTCCTGGAGAGTGAGTTTGGGCTGGATGCCACGCCGGAAGAATATGCACAGCTTGCAGGCTATGTGTTTGACAAGATTAAAAACGACGGGAAACCGTTTGCCTATGAGTTCTATGATCCGGAGGACAAAATCAGAAAGACGGCGCGGGTATGGCTGATCAAAAGTCATTTTCAGGAAGGAAATATTTATTACTATATTACAGAGAGTGGGATTGAATTTTATCTTAATACAAAGGAATTCAAAGAAGAGAGCAAGATCAGCATCCAGCAGCTGCTTCTTGAGAAAATGATCCGGACCCAGAATTTCAAAGGAGGGCGGGAGATCGTCAGGCGGATCTGCAATGAGGTGCTGAAACTGAAAATGCAGAAGCGGGAAGTGCTTCAGGTGCTTGTACACGATCTGAAAAACGGACTTTTATTGTACCGGGAATTTTTCCGGCAGAGTGTCTGCTGGTTTGACGAGGAACACGATCTGTTTATGAAAAATACAAGGCTGATCGCCGGGGCAATGTCTATGCTGTCTCCGGTTGAGCAGATTAAAAATAAGGAAGAGATTTTTTTGCTTGATGGGGAACTGAAGCGGGCGATGGCGATGCATTCGGAACTGTTAAGCGAGTGCATGGATTTGCGGAGAAAGGTTGACAGTATGGTGGAGCAGGGAACATTGAATGCGATCCGCCCGGTCGTTTACTTTCGCCAGTTTCTTGAGACAGCGCTGGCAAAAGATGATGCAGAGCAGTTAAAACTGCTTGCAGAGCCGTTGTTTCAGCCGAAAAAGAATAAAATGTTTGATTTGAAACGGCTGGATGAGATGCTGGCGCTCCACCGGGGAATGGATGAAGAGGCGGAGGAGATCCAGGCAGAAGAGGAGGCCGATTATGTCTATGAAGACGAGCAGGAAGAACAGCGGATCAGCGGCAATTACCGGATCCTTGTGAGAGAGTTGTTTGCAATGTTAAAGAGAACGGACTGCTTCACGCTCAGAGAATGGAATGGACTGTTAGAGCAGCGCTATGGACAGCGGATCTTTGCCAACGGAGATTATTATTCGTTTCTTGTGAATCTGTGTCAGAGACATGAGATTGTGATCCGGGATGCGATAAGACATCCGGCGACCAACCTGGAAGCAGTGCTGAAACAGTATTTTGAGACAGAGGGAACAGAAGAAGAGATGCAGATGGATTTCTGCCTGGAGACGCTGACAGAGGAAGAACCGGTCACTTTCCTGGAGAAATTCTCTGTGACAAATATAAGAGTGGAAAGGATGAATGGAGATGACAGACCAGACGCTGGAGACAGGGATTGAGATTTTTGCCAGACTGATCAACCAGGAGGCGGTAAAATATCAGGGCGAACATACAAAGCTCTATGAGGCATATACACAGAACGGAGAAGTATTTGATGCGGTAAATAAGATTACAAAGGCGCTGAATCTGGAAATTTACGATTACCGTGGAGGGCTCTATCTGACACCGGGAGAATCGAACCATGTATTTGGCTATACCAATGAAGAACTAAAAGACATGATCGGTCTGCGTCTGAACCGGGAATTATTTCTCTGCTATTTCATTATTTATCATATTATCACAAAATTTTATACCGATTCGGCGACTTACACCTATCAGGAGTATGTCAAGATCCCGGAGATCGTGGAGGCGGTAGATGCTTCTTTTCAGGGATTATCTGAGAAACTGGAGACACTTGCACTGACAGAAGTGGAAGAATACAGCTTTGAGCAGATGGCGGTAGCCTGGGATCTGCCGCTTCTTACAAACGAGGACAGTTCCATGATCCGCGCAGAGAAAGGGTCACGGGCAGGAATGGTCAAGAAGACGTTTCAGTTTCTGATCCGGCAGGGACTCTTTCTGGAAGTGGAGGACCGGTATTATCCGACCGATCGTTTTTCGGCATTGATCGAGAGCTATTTTGAATCGGAGCAGAGCCGTATCTATGAGATTATGACAGGAGGTGGCGACGATGCCGCATATTAACAGGATCCGTGTAAACAATATCAAATATAATGTAGGAACACAGTTTTACGATGATCTGTGTCTCCGGTTTCAGGGAAAGAACAGCCTCTATGACCTGGCGAACGGGGGCGGCAAGAGTGTTCTGATGCTCCTGCTTTTGCAGAATCTGATCCCGAACTGTACGCTGGATGACAAACAGCCGGTGGAAAAGCTGTTCCGCGGAAGTACCGGGAGCAGTGTGATCCATTCCCTGATCGAGTGGGATCTGGACAAGCCGGATCAGGACCAGTGCGGGTTCCGGTTTATGACGACTGGTTTCTGTGCGCGAAAGAAAGCAGACCGCATGAAAGAAGGGGAGGAGGAAGTCTCTTCTTCCGCGATTGAATATTTTAATTATTGTATCTTTTATAATGAGTTCAACGATTATGATATTTTAAATCTTCCGCTTGTAAATGGAAAAGAGCGAATCACATTTAAAGGGCTGAAAGAACTGATCAAACGGCTCCAGTCAGAATCGAACCGGAAGCTTTCGGTGAAGATTTTTGAAAATTCCAAAAGTGAATATCAGAGTTTTATTGCGGGACATGGACTGTATGAAAGTCAGTGGAATATTATCCGGGGGATTAACAAGACAGAGGGGCATGTAAGGACTTATTTCGAGAGCAATTACCGGACAAGCCGGAAGGTTGTGGAAGATCTTCTGATCGAGGAGATCATCCAGAAAGCATACCAACTTCAGACAGGCAAGGAGAAAGATGCGGAAGAGCTGGCGCAGACACTTCTGGATATCCGGGAGCAGATGGTAGAGCTTTCAAAGAAAAAAGAACAGATCGCAAATTATGATAGGCAGATCACGGTGATACGGGAATTTGTCACCAAGTTTGAACCGCTTTTACAGAATTTTGAGCTGTGCAGAGAGAATGAACAGAAGACAAGTGTCTTTTATCACGCACTGCTTGATGAGAAAGAGCGGATTGTGACAGAGGCGGAAGAGCTGGGAGCAAAGTTGCAGAAGATCCAGGAACAGAAGCTTGAGACGAAGCGAATCCTTATGACGCTGGATCTGCAGGAACTGGAGAGCTGCTTTGATGAAGTAAACTATGAGAGAGAGCAGAAGGAAAAGCAGAGAGAACAGTTAAAAGAAGCAGTCAGGGAATTAAAGCAGACGGTTACGGAGAAAGAATCGATCCGGTATTTCCTTGATTATGTCAAAGCACAGTCAAGAGCACACACGATCGAGGCGGAGATGGATCGGATGCAGCAGGGAAGCGAAGAACTTTATCAGTCTATCTTAGAGATGACTGCCCAGAAGAAGAGAAAAGATGAGCAGGTTTATGAACAGCTGCAGAACCAGAAAGAGGAACTGGAGAAGCGTTGTGCGTCCGCCCGGGCAGAACGGGATGAGGCAGACAAACGAGAGCGTGAAAGTGACAACGCCTGTGCGGTCCTGGCGAGCCGTCTTGCAGAAAATGAAAAAAATCTGTCGGAGCTGCAGAAGAAGACCAGTGAAGAAAGGAAGGCATTTCCATTTCTTCTCCGGGAACAGATTAAGGACCGGATAGCAGAAAAGGAAACAGAACGGTCTGCCAAAGCGGAGAAAAAAAGTGCGCTGGAAAAAGAGCGTGAAGAAATAAAAGACCAGCTGCAGGCAGACGGTCTGCGGGCAAAAGATCTGGAACATGAGGCAGAAGTGCTGAATGAAAAGGAAGCGGCATATCAGGAACAGATGGCAGTCTATGAGGAACTGACCCGAAAAGTCGGACAGAGAATGGAAGTGTATGGGGAGCATGAAGTCGGAAGGCTTCTGGAGCTGCTAAAGGAGAAGCAGAGGGAGACGATCATTTTCCTCCATGACGGTCAGAACCGTCAGATGGAATTGCAGAGACATCTGGAACAGCTGCAAAGAGGAATCCTATTTCAGGTGACACCCGAAGCAGAACAGCTGAAAGAATTCCTTTACCGAAAATACAGCGATGGTGTGTTAGGCGCGGAACTGCTGGAGCAGATGCAGCCGGAGAAAAAGGAGGAGGTACTGACGAGGATTCCATATCTGCCATATGGAATTGTCGTGGGACATCGTACTTATGAGAAACTTCTCGCAGATCCGAAACCAGATGTGTGGCAGAATGTCAGCTGGATGATCCCGGTTATGGATCAGGAGTATCTGGATCAGAAACAGTTTGACGCCAGTGCAGGGATTCTTTTTGCCGGAAAAGAAATCTCCTATTTTCTGGAAAAAGAACAGTTGGAAAAGGAAATGCACCGGATCCAGGAAGCATTCAATCTGGAAAGCAAGAAGCAGGCGCAGTTAGCGGAACAGCAGGACATACTGTCTGCGGATCTGGAGATGGTACAGTATTATCTCACAGAATATGTTGAAAACTATGCAGGATGGGTTGAGGAGCAGCAGGAGAGAAAAGAAAAGCTTGACCAGGTAAACGCGGTGCAGAAAGAGCTGAAAGAGAGCGAAAGGCTGCGGAAAATAAGACTGGAGGAACTGGAAACGATGATCCCGGCAGAGGAAGGACAGATCCAGACAGCTACAGAGGAGATCCGGTCGCTTGGCAGGCTGGAAGAACTTTTCCGCCAGTCAGAGCTTGCAGAGGCAAACGGAAAAGCGTGGAGAGAAAAGAAAGCAGAACTGGAGTTGGAAAGAGAACGTTTCCGAAGACTGGCGCAGGCAAAAGACAGAGAGGCCGCAGAGGCGGAAGAACGGATCCGCCAGATTGTGGCACAGATTTCGGAGCGTGAGCAGGCATGGGAGAGGTATGTTCCTTACTATAAAGAAGAAATCACAGTCAGAGAGCCGATACCGGAACATTTGGAAGAACAATTAGATGGCGCTGTGGCAGCATTTGAGAAGGAAAATAAGGATGTAACGGAAAAAAGAGAGACGCTTCAGGTAATCCGGGAGCAGATCGTCTCTTATCTGCGGGAGTTAAAAAGCAGGAGAGCAGATTTGGAACAGTTCGATATACTTTATCGGGAACAGAAACTTCCGGAAGTATCAGATGCAGAGATTGAAGTGCAGAAAGAACAGCTGGCGCAGGAAGAAAGATTACTGGAAAAATGCGAAGAAGCATTGTCAAAATTGATGCTTGCGTGTACAAAGTACCAGTCGCAGGCGGATATGCTTGCCGGGCAGATCCGGGAGGAATTCTGTCGGATCGAGCGCCTTCCGGTTGCGGCAGGAACGATCGAGATCGAAAAGGAGCGGCAGAAGGATCTGCAGCAGCAGTGTGAAAGAGAACTGTCAGGATTATCCCGGCAGCAAAAAGAAAATGCGAAAGCGCAGGAAGAGATCCACATGCTGCTTAGCAAGGTCACATGGCTTATAGAAGAATATCATCTGAAAGATCTGTCAGTCAAAACACTTCCGGGATTTGTAATCTTAGACTGGAAAGAAACTGAACAGCAGATCACCCAGGGCTGGAAGAAGATGAAAGCGAGAAAAGTAACGGCAGAAACCGCATTTGCGAAGGCAAAAGCGTGGTGTGAAGAGACATTGACCGGGCTGGGAGCAGGAAGCTTCGCACTGCAGATGAAAGAGCAGATCCCGGTTCCGCAAAGTTTTGCAGAGGCAGATAAGACAATCAAGCGGCTGGAAGAAGCATGCGTGATGATCCAGATGGGAAGAGATCAGATTGAAGAAAGTCTTCGTGATATTGAGAAGATCAAGAGCAGTTTTGAAAATCAGTGCTTACAGCGGTGTAATACGATCCGTATGGAACTGGATAAGTTCCCGAAACTCAGCAGTATTATGATCGATGAAAAATTGACCCAGATCGTCCGGCTGAAGATCCCGTATGTGAGAGAAGACCAACAGCAGATGCAGATTGCCAATTATCTGGCACAGGTGATCGAAAATCTTGGAAAATATGAGACCGAGCAGGAAAAGAAAAAATATCTGATTCAGGAACTGTCGATGAAACGTCTGTTCTCGGCAATCGTCACAGATATGAACCGGATTAGCCTGGAACTTTACAAAAGAGAGCGGATCAAAGAGCAGAGCCGTCATCTAAGGTATGAGGAGGCGGTCGGAAGTACCGGACAGTCTCAGGGAATCTATATCCAGTTTTTGATCGCGATCATCAATTACATTGCAAGTATTCATTCGGGCCATGCAAATGAAGGCAGCTTAAAGAAAGTGATCTTTATTGACAATCCATTCGGTGCGGCAAAGGATACTTATATCTGGGAGCCAATTTTTGCGATGCTTGCGGCAAACCGGGTACAGCTGATCGTGCCGACAAGAGGTGCGACGCCGGCAATCATCGGTAAATTTGACGTCAACTATCTGCTCGGCCAGAAAATGGTCGGACAAAAACAGCAGACTGTCATTGTCGATTACCGTAGTAAGATCGATGTAGAAGAAGCTGAGTATGTAAAAATGGAGTATGAGCAGGCAACACTGTTTTAACAGAATAGATGCAGAGAAGGTGCTGAAAATGAAGCAAGCATGCAGCGCCTTCCGGCACAAGAGAGGAGTAGAATGTTAGATAAGAAAGAATTTCTTCAGAAATACAGAATTTCAGAGCAGGATTTTGAGGAGGCAAAGATTAGCTGGGAAGAACTGACAGCAATCTATGAAAATTACCAGTCTATGGAGGCGACACTCCGGGAAATCGGGAAAGATTTTGTAGATGAATATCTCTATGATATCCAGAAGGCGGGGATCCATTCCTACCGCTACCGGACGAAAGAACCGGGACATCTTCTGGAGAAGATCATCCGGAAACGAAGAGAAAACTTCCAGAAGTTTGAAAGGATCGACCGCTGGAATTTTCACAAATATTTTACGGATCTGATCGGGATCCGCGTGTTCTTCCTCTACCGTGAGGACTGGATCCATTTTCATAAATATATTACGTCTGTGTTTGAAAATGATCCTGCTCAGTATGTGGAAAACCGTCTGGAAGATTTTGATGAGGATGCGGACCACTATTACATTGCAGAGCGGCCGAAAGTGTATAAGCGGGCGGGGGACAGCCGGATTTATGATGAAGAGTTGATCGAAATCCGTTCTGGAGGGATTTACCGTTCTCTGCATTACATTATCAAATATAAGGGGCACTATGTGGAAATCCAGGGAAGAACGCTCTTCGAGGAAGGGTGGAGTGAGATCGACCACGATATTGTGTATCCCTATTTCAAAGATGACATTATGCTGAATGACTTTTCGACTTTGCTGAACCGGCTTTCCGGGATGGCAGACGAGATGAGTTCTTATTTCCGGCGCATGAAAATGATGCGTGTTGAGGAGGAGCAGGAGAAGGAGCATGAGAGATCCGTTTAAAGTACTTGGCATTGAGCCGACTTCAGATAAGAAGCAGATCAAAAAAGCGTATGCAAAGCTTGCAGCGCGCTATCACCCGGAAGAATACCCGGAGAAATGGCAGGAGATCCACGAAGCGTATGAGGCGGCGATACAGTTTGCTTCCGCAATCGGGGAAGGTGTTTGGACAGAGGAAGAAGAGCAGAAAAAAAGTGATTTTTTCAGCGACTCGGAGAACAGGGAAGAAGCTGACTCGATTGTTGCATGGGAAGAAAGTACTGTGTCGGAAAGCGTTCCGGAAGAGGTTCCTCTGGAGAAGTCAAAGGACATCGAAAAAGAGGAAACGGCTTTTGATTTTGAGCAGATTCTTTCAAACATGGAGAAAGTTCAGAAAGAAGAGCAGGACCGCATCTTGCAGGAGCTTTTGACCTTTTTGGAACCATTAAGAGAAGCGCCAGAGCAGGAAGCAATGTTGTGGCATGTATTTTTCCAGTCTGCAGTTTTCCGGGAAAATCAATTTCAGCCAGTGTTATGGGAACTTTGCGGAGGGATTTTTACTGAGCGGAACGTTTCTGAAAAGTCGTTTCACATTATTTGCCGGCAGATCGCGCTGACCAGACAAGAACTGGAGGAAAAACTGCAGTCCTCCGGGTATATCCCGGAACATCTGGAGCATCTGGATCAGACGCTGAACAGAGTTGCGCGTGCACTGGAAGCGGCAAGGGAGGTTCCTCCGACAGAGAAAAAGAAACCTCAGAAGCACATCGGAAATATCCGAAAAATGATCTATCTGCTGGTGGCAGTGTTTGGTCTGCTTGCATTCCTGATTCTTCCAAGAACGAGGGAGGACAGTGAGACATCGGATCAGCAGAGAGAAGAACTGGCAGAAACGATGGATGCGGCGGATAAGCTGATCGAGGATACAAAGTCTGCCGAACGTGACCTTCAGCTCGCAAAAGAGGAACTGGAGAAGGACGGGGAGCAGTCGCTGTTAACGTATCTCACGGAAAAATATGCGGGTACGGAAGTTAGCGTTCCGGAATATCATGTCTATGTTTCTTCGGTTCCAGGATGGGATCATACTTACATGGGTGTAGAACTGCGAAAGAAAGGGAACGAGGAATCGTTTGCATGGCTATGGAAGGATGAAAATGGGGAGAAATACTTTGATAACTTGCAGAAAGAAGCGGTGGAAGCAGCCATGCAGGCGGAAGCTGCGGCAATCACCGGGAGCGGGGAAGGATTTGTAAAAACAGAAGTGGCAGAAATCAACAGTACCTATGGGAAACTGCAGGTGCCGTGGCTGGGACAGACTGGATATCACACAAAGTTTGAGCAGGATCTGGAAAGTTTCTGGAAGCAGGAGAAACAGTACCGTCTGACGAAGCCGGGAAGCGATCAGGTGATGGAAGCGTTTACCGGGGAAAATCAGAATACAAGATACTCCAATGACTATTTTGTGGTCTGTCTGAAGGATCCTATGGGGACAATGTCGAAGGACTATGCGGATGTGATGACGACAAGGACAGAGGAATTTGCCCGGTATGAGGCAGCGTTTCAGCAGATGGAAGAAAAATATGACACAGAGCTGGAAGTGGCATTGTACCTTCCGGAAGAGCAGATGCCGGTCACGATGCTTTATAAAAAAGGAAAGGTTTCTGCACTGGAAGGAATCATCGTGACGGGAGCGGAAGCACAAAAAGAAGAGGCTTATCAACTGATAGAAGAAGCCTGTGAGAGAAAGGGTGGAGACAAATGAGAACGATCGGAATTGACCTGGGGACAACGAACTGTCTGGCAGCCGTGTGGCAGAATGGAGAGAGCGTACTGATTCCGGATAGCAGCGGAGAATATCTGACACCGAGCTTTGTGAGCGTGGATGGAGACCAGATTTATGTAGGAAAGACGGCAAAGGAGCGGATGATCGCACATCCTGATCAGACTGCGAGCGTATTTAAGCGGTATATGGGGACAGACAGGCAGTTTTGTCTGGGCGGCCGGATGTTTCGCCCGGAAGAACTTTCCGCATTTCTGTTAAAGAAGATTAAGGAAGATGCGGAAGCATTTTTGCAGGAAGAAGTCGGTGAGGCGGTCATCAGTGTTCCGGCATATTTTCACGATAAGGCGAGAGCAGCTACAAAGCGTGCAGGGGAGCTGGCGGGATTTGTGGTAAAGCGCATCATCAATGAGCCGTCTGCGGCAGCGCTTGCCTGCCAGAATATGGAGCAGCAGGAAGACGCGACGATCCTTGTCTTTGATTTTGGTGGAGGGACTTTGGACGTCTCTCTTGTGGAAAGTTTTGACAATGTTGTTCAGATTGAGGCAGTCAGCGGGGACAATCATCTCGGCGGAAGCGATTTTGACAATGTGATCGCAAGATATTTCTGCGAGAAACAGAATCTGTTGTGGGATTCATTGAATGAAAAGTTAAAATCCGTGATTCTAAAAGCGGCGGAGCGATGTAAGATAGAACTGACAACTGCGACAGATGCCGTGATGCGGGTAAGATACGAGGAGCAGTCATGGGATCTGAGTCTGAGCAGGCAGGATGTTGTACATATCGCAGCAGAGATTTTCCGAAGGATGGAAAAGCCGGTGAAGCGTGTTCTTATGGATGGA
>CAUWEA010000055.1:0-18707 GCA_963557735.1 uncultured Faecalimonas sp.
ATTCGTCAGAGCATGGGGCATCTTTTGTGCGGGGGAACTGGATCGAACATAAGGAGATCTTTGATGTCAGTCTGTACCGGACAGTGCTTCGCGCAAAAGAGATGAAACAGAAAAAAGTCAATGAAGAATATTTTTTACAACAATATATACCGTTTGCACAGTGGCTGGCTGGAATCCTTGTCTGGTCGATGTGCAGTGTCTGGGTCATTCCGGACATTATCTGCAGCCAGAGGAGAAAGGTTTGGTATCATCAGATGCGCATGGAGATCATGCATCTGGGAGACGGAAAGAGCAGGATCTATCGAAAATATTGATAAGAGAAGCGTGGAAGATTTCTGGAAAGAAACCGGAAGTTTTCCTGAAAGAGAAGCAATGAGATAGATTTGGAGGAAACAAAAGAGATGAGAATGGAAGATATTTTAATGCTGCTTGGGGGTCTGGCGCTGTTTTTATACGGGATGCAGATGATGAGCAACGGGCTTGAGACTGCAGCAGGAAACAAGATGAAGAGTATTTTAGAGAAGCTGACATCCAACCGGATCAAAGGGGTTGTAGTTGGCGCTGCGATCACGGCAGTGATCCAGTCTTCTTCTGCAACGACGGTCATGGTAGTAGGATTTGTCAACTCTGGTCTGATGACATTGAATCAGGCAGTATGGGTGATCATGGGAGCCAATATCGGTACGACGATCACCGGACAGCTGATTGCGCTTGATATCGGAGCAATCGCGCCGCTGATCGCATTTGGTGGTGTGGCAGCGATCACATTTGTGAAGAATGAGCGTGTGCGCCATATCAGTGAGATCTTTGCCGGACTTGGCGTACTGTTCATCGGTATGGGAATGATGGGCGATGCGATGCAGCCGCTTCAGCAGTCAGAGACATTTGTAAACTTTATGACAAAGGCAAGCAATCCGATCGTCGGTATTTTAGTCGGAGCGATCTTTACAGCAGTGATCCAGTCTTCTTCCGCATCTGTCGGTATTTTGCAGGCGCTGGCAGGAACTGGTGTGATTCCGTTATCAAGTGCTGTCTATGTATTATTCGGACAGAATATCGGAACTTGTATCACAGCAGTGCTTGCGTCCATCGGTACAAAGACAAATGCGAAACGGGCAACTGTGATCCATCTGATGTTCAACATTTTCGGTTCAATCTTATTTACATTTATCAGTATGCTGACACCGTTTGTATCGTGGGTGGAAGCGCTCTCGCCGGGAAATACAGTGGCACAGATCGCAAATGTACATACAATCTTCAATATCGTGACCACATTAATCTTACTTCCAGTCGGAACTTATATGGCAAAACTTGCCGTGCTGATCCTTCCAGAGAGCAAGGAAGAGGAGACAGAAGCAAGAGGACTGAAGCATATCAAAGTATTTGAGAACAGCTACTCTGTCGGAAATGAGGCGCTTGCACTTTCCGAACTGGAGCAGGAAGTAGACCGTATGCGCGAAATGGTTGCGAAAAATGTAGAGGAAAGCTACGATGCAGTTCTGAGTGGAAATCTGGGAGCATGGGATGCTTTAAAAGAGCGGGAAGAATATATTGATTATCTGAACGCAGCGATTTCAAAATACATCGTAGATCATATGTCCGGAGAAAAGTCGGTGGCAGGCTCTAAGAGTATGAGCAGTTACTATATTATTGTAGGAAATATTGAGCGGATCGGCGATCATGCGATGAACATTTTAGGATATGCGAAGAATCTGAATGAATGGGGAATCCAGATGTCGAAAGAAGCGCTGGAAGAGATCGGCCAGATGAAGAAGATCTGTGGAAAGGCGCTGGAAGACATCAGTATGCACAATGGAAGCAGAAAGGAATTTCTTGAAAAGGCAGCCCGCAATGAGCAGAAGATCGATGATCTGGAGGAAATGTATTTAAAGAGACAGATCGAGAGAATGAAATCCGGATCCTGCAATGCAGAGGCAGGTATTCTGTTCTCAGAACTGCTGACAGACTTTGAGCGGATCGGCGATCATGTGCTGAATATTGCAGAGCAGTATCAGAATATGGCGCGGTAGAACTGATTTACCGAGAGGTCGGAAATAGAAACTATGGATATACAGTCAGGATAAAGTGGATAAAAATGCCATTTTATCCTGATTTTTTAATTTTTTAATCTTTCTAATATTTTTGTTCTGTCATTGAACTTTGCAGAAAAAGGGGTATAATAAAGATAGATAGTAAGATAAGGAGGCAGGCTTATGAAAATTGATATGCATTGTCATGTAAAAGAAGGTTCGGTAGATAGCAAAGTAAGTCTGGAAGAATATATTACACTGTTGAAGGAACAGGGATTTGACGGGATGCTGATCACAGACCACAATACTTATAAGGGGTACCGGTACTGGAAGGAGCATATAAAAGGGAAAAAGCATACAGATTTTGTTGTTCTGAAAGGGATCGAGTACGATACCAGTGATGCGGGACACATCATTGTGATCATGCCGGAAGGCGTAAAGATGCGGATGCTGGAGATGAGAGGACTTCCGGCAGCGGTTCTGATCGATTTTGTGCACCGCAACGGAGGAATCTTAGGACCTGCACATCCGTGCGGAGGCAAATATCTGAGCTTTACGAACACAAAGCGGTATTTTAAGAATCCGGAGCTGATTAAACGCTTTGACTTTATGGAGGCATTTAATGCATGTGAATCTGTGGAGTCGAACGAGGGAGCGTTAAGGCTTGCACAGAAGTACCAGAAGCCGGGGATCGGAGGCAGTGATGCCCACAAGCCGGAATGTGTCGGAAAAGGAGCAACGGTTCTTCCGGAGAGAGTTACGTGTGAGACAGAGCTGATCTCGCTGATACGGAAAAAAGGACCTCTGGAGGCAGGGGGAACTCTTTATAATAAGACGACAAAGGAAAGGATGGGAAAGGCAGGCAAGATTCTGACATATTCTTTCTGGATCTACAATAAAGGCGGAGGACTTCTGAAATATTATAAGAGGAAGATCAAAGGGAAAGAAGAGAATCCAATCGATCCAATCGATCCGATTGAACTTCACTATCTGAACAAATAGAAGGAGTTGTTCCGTGAAAGAAAATCTGCCCGGTCATATCTGAAACTGCCGGGCAGAGAAATGGAAATCGGCAGATGATAGTTTTTTCACATTTCTGATCACCAACAGTTCTGTTATTCGGTGAGAAAATTTACAAGGAGAGACAATGAAATTTTTCAATCAGACGATGATCACCTGGATCCTTATCCGGATCGCAGTCAGGGACTGGAAGGAGCAGAGAATTCCGAATGCAGATATTGCGATTCTGTTTTGCTTCTGTGCCTTGCAGTTGCTGGCTGTTTCCGGGCAAATGGAGAAGGGGGTGTTTCTTTATGCGCTTTTCGGGGCGTGTTCTGCAAGCGGCATTCTGCTTCTGACGGTATTTCTGGTGCCGGGAGCATTTGGCGGGGGAGATATCAAATTAATGGCAGCAGCAGGGATTTTGCTTGGACCTGTCAAAAGTCTGCATTCCCTGGCTGCTGCCATCTTTCTGTGCGGGATCTGTATTCTTGCCGGTATGGCAGGAGGTAAGATCAGGCGAGATTCTGTAATTGCATTTGGACCGTTTCTCTGTGCCGGGATTTTATATCATCTGTGGAGCACAGCTATCTTAAAATAGCAGTCCGATATGATAGACGAGGAAACTCATCACCCATGCGACAGCAAACTGGAAGAAAATGATCAGTGCGGTAAGTTTTTTGCTCTCTACTTCCCGGTTGATCGTTGCGATCGTTGCCGTACATGGAATATAGAGAAGACAGAATACCATCAGTGCGTATGCATTTGCAGCTCCAAAGCCGAGTGCGCCGAGTGTTGTGACCATTGCGCTCATGCCGTCAGTTGTTGTGATGTTCTGAACTCCGAACAGAACGCTGCAGCTTGAAACGACAACTTCCTTCGCAGCGATTCCTGCGATCAGGGCAACAACAATCTGCCAGTAACCAAGACCGAGCGGCGTAAAGACCGGAACAACGGCTTTTCCGAGCATTGAGCCAAAGCTGTCTGAGATATCTGTCACATATCCGGAAGTACCAAAATTTAAAAGTACCCATAAGATGACAGAAGCGACAAAAATCACGGTTCCGGCTTTGGTGAGATAGTCTTTGACTTTCTCCCAGACATAGATCGCGATTGTCCGTGCATTTGGCGATTTATATTCCGGCAGCTCGATCAGCAGTGCGTGCTCTGCTTTGCTTCCGTCAAATTTGGATAAGATGAAAGCAGTTGTGATCGCAACGAGGATTCCGAGCAGGTACATCGAGTAGGACACGAGCATCGCATGCTTTGGGAAGAACATCTGTGAAAACAACACGTAGATCGGAAGTCGCGCACTGCAGGACATAAACGGTGTGATCAGAATTGTTTTCAGCCGGTCTTTGCGGTGTTCCAGTGCGCGTGACGCCATGACTGCAGGGACAGAACATCCAAAGCCAAGCAGCAGTGGGATGAAGGCGCGTCCGGAAAGACCGAGGTGTCCCATGATATCGTCCATGACAAAGGCGACACGGGACATGTAACCGCTGTCCTCCAAAAAGGCAAGCGCAAGAAACAAAATAAAGATGTTTGGCAGGAACGTCAGGATTCCGCCGACACCGGAGATAATACCGTCAACGATCAGGGAAATCATCATATCACTTGCATGAATGGCTGACAGTCCGCCTGCAACTGCCGCGGAGAAGGACTCCAGGAAGATTTCAAAATATCCTTTGAGCCAGTCGCCGACTGTAAATGTCAGCAGGAAGACGAGCGCCATGATCCCGAGGAAAATCGGAAGTCCCCAGATCTTATGTGTGAAAAAATGATCCAGTTTCTCTGTAAATGCTTCTTTTTCAGATTTGTTTACGAGTGTTTCCTGAATAATTTCTTCGATGAAATCATATTTTTGATTGATGATCTCCTGCTCATAGCTGCGGTCGATGATCTTGTCCATCTCAGGAAATGGGAAGGCGGCTGTGACAGCTTCATCCTTTTCAAGCAGCTTGATCGCATGCCATCTTGGATTTTCCAGTGATGGATAAGCGGTTTCAAGTGCATCCATGATCAGGTCGATCTTATCTTCCAGCGTGTCAGAATACACCATCGCATACTCGCTGTGGTGATTGTGTTCATGCTTGCTTTTCTTTTCATGGTGATGGTGGATCAGCGGATTTTGGACAGCATGGTCTGCATGGTGGGAGACTGCGTGCATCAGGACAGAAAGTCCGCTCTTTTTGCGCGCAGAGACCGGGATCGCAGGGATTCCAAGCATCTCCGGAAGTCTGTGCAGGTCGATCTCCATGCCCCGCTCCTCAACGATGTCCATCATGTTCAGGGCGAGGATGACCGGTTTTCCAAGCTCGATGAGCTGGAGCGTCAGATAGAGATTCCGCTCAAGGCAGGAGGCATCTACCACATCGACGATGACATCGATCTCATCGCTCATGATACATTCACGGGATACTTTTTCTTCCATTGTGTAGGAGGTCAGACTGTAAATACCCGGAAGATCGACCAGTTTGAACTGTTCTCCTTCGTAAGTTGTATAGCCTTCCTTTTTCTCGACAGTGACGCCGGGCCAGTTTGCCACCTTTAAGTTGGCGCCGGTGAAGGCATTAAAAAGTGTAGTTTTTCCACAGTTTGGATTGCCGATAAACCCGACATTAATCGTTTTACTCATGGGAATCTGCCTCCTTTACTGTGATATGGTCTGCGATCCGTTTTCCGACAGCGAATCGCGTGCCGCGGAATTTTACGGTCAGGGATCCGCGCTTCTGGTTATTTAAAATCGTGATCCGTGTTCCGGGTGTCAGCCCAAGCGCTTCGAGCCGGCGTTCCAGCGGAAGTTCCAGATCCATTGCTTCCACGATATAAGTTGTATGATCTTTTCCTTGTTTTAACTGCATGGGATCAGTTCCTCTCTTCTTATGTTTATGTTAATGAGAATCATTATTTATTAATATTATAATGAATCTTTGCGAAAAGTACAAGAAGTTCTTGACAGAAATTTAAAAAATCTGTTTACAGAAGAAACGTTCCTTAATATAATGAAGGTTATCTGATAGCATAAAATGCTTCTGGGTTTTCTAGTGAGAGATGGGAGCCTTAGAAAAAGAGATCAAAGATTGCCAAAAGATGAGAACGTTTTGGCGAAAGTTTGCAGGAAAGGATGAGCGTATGTCAGTTTATTTTCTTATATTGTATTTTTTTGTATATGGATTTCTCGGATGGTGTACGGAAGTTGCATTTGCAGGAGTCAAGGAGAGGAAGTTTGTCAACCGCGGATTTTTAAACGGACCAATCTGTCCGATCTACGGGGTTGGTGTTGCAGTTGTGGTATCTTGTCTGGATGGATTTAAGGATAATCTGCTCCTGCTGTATATTTCTTCGGTCGTGCTTGTGACTGCACTGGAATGGTTTACCGGGTTTATTCTTGACAAGCTGTTTCACAATAAGTGGTGGGATTATTCTTCAATGCCGCTGAATCTGAACGGATATGTATGTCTTCTGTTCTCGCTGATCTGGGGCGTGGCATGCGTATTGATCATGAAAGTGCTGCACCCGCTGATCCACAAAGCGCTGGATCTTCTTCCGGAGTTTGTGGGATGGACCTGTATCGTACTGTTTGGCATTGTATTGTTTGTGGATCTGTATGTGACTGTGACAGACATTCTGAAGATGAACCGGAGACTGGCGAAGATGAATGAGATTGCGACAGAACTTCACCGGATTTCAGATGAGATCGGGGAAAATATTTATGAGGACGTGACAGAAGCATTGGAGTGGAAAGAAGAGATGGCAGACCGCTTAAAAGAGCGGGCGGCAGAATTCCACGAGAGAAGAGAAGACCTCTCAGAAGATATGCGGGAGCAGATCATCGAACTGCGCAGATACTACAGAGAACTGATCCTGAAGCATCCGTCCCATATGAAGCGTATTATCCGGGCGTTCCCGAAACTGGAATCGAGAAAGTACAAAGATGCACTGGAAGACCTGCGTTCGTATATTAAAAAGAATGGGAAGAAAAGATAGTCAAAGCAGCAGGGCGTAGGAAGTTGGAAACAAAGGCTTTGGAAATATAGATGATAAGAAATAAAGAAAAGGATTTTGCAGAATGTTTTCCGGGAATTCTCGGACAAAAAGTGCTGCAAAATCCTTTTTACTTTAATTTGCGTCAGTTATAAGTGGAACATTTTTTATCAGGCAAAGTTTCTCTGTTTCAGTTTTTTCATCGTATAGAAGTAAAGCGGAACCAGAATGATATTTGCCGCGATCCATGCTGCCGGGTTTGCAAAGCAGATGGCGGCATAGCCAAACGTTGCAGATAAAAATGCAACTAAGGTGCGGGCGAGCATCTCAAAGAGTCCGGCGCCCATCGCGATCACGCTGTGCCCAAGTCCCTGCAGGGTATTTCTGAGGATCAGCAGAGAGGCAAGCGGGAAGAAGGTACAGCTGTTAAAGAACAGCAGTTTCTGGATACATTCCGTAATATATGGTGTCATATCGCTCTGTTTCATAAAGAGCAGAGACATCGGCAGGCAGACCAGATTGATCAGGATCATCAGTGCGATGGAACAGACAACGGAGAAGATCATAGAGATCTTTACCCCGTTTTGGATCCGGTCGATCTTGCCGGCTCCGAGATTCTGACCGGAGTAAGTCGCAAGTGTGGCTCCAAGCGCCTCAAATGGCTGGGTGAAGATCATCAGGATCTTCATGGCGGCATTGACTGCGACAACTGCATCGGCCCCAAGTAAATTCACCGCACTTTGGAGTACGACGCTTCCGATCGCTGTGATCGAGAACTGAAGTCCCATCGGGATTCCGATGATCGTGGACTGGCGGATCGAATAGAGATCGACTGCCCATTCTTCTTTCTGGAAGGTGAGGATGTCATACTTTTTCTTCAGATAGAGGATGCAGAGAATACCGGATACCGCCTGCGAGATAACCGTTGCAACTGCGGTCCCCGAAACACCCATATGGAAGATGCAGACAAAGATCAGGTCCAGAATGACATTCATAAATGCGGAAAAAAGTAAAAAGTAAAGCGGGATCTTACTGTCTCCAAGCGCGCGGGAGATATTTGCCGGCACGTTGTAAAGAAGGGTGGCCGGGATCCCGAGGAAAATGATAAAGATGTATGTGTAGGCATCTTTGTAAATGCTGTCCGGCGTCTGCATCAGGCGCAGGAGAGCGCCGGTAGAGCAGGCGATGACAACTGTCAGTACAAGACCGAGAACGATGGAGATTTGCACTGCCGCGGCGATCTTCCTTCGCATGTCTGATAATTTATTTGCACCATAGCGTTGTGCGACGGGGATGCAGAGACCACTGCTCAATCCCAGTACAAATCCGATGATCAGAAAATTTAAGGAGCCTGTGGAACCTACTGCGGCAAAGGCATCCTTTCCGACAAAACGGCCGACGATAATGCTGTCTGCCATATTATAAAGTTGTTGAAAGACATTTCCAATGAAGATCGGAAATGTAAAAATTAAAATACGTTGAAAAATATTTCCGGTTGTCAGGTCTTTTTCCATAGAAAACTCCTATTCTGTAAAAGTTAATTGATACTGCAAGTGATAGGATAGAACAAAGTCTTGCATTTGTACATGTAAAATAACGCATATTTCTTGTATAATAGCGATATTTTTTGTATTCTGAAAAAGGAAAAAGAAATGGGAAGAAAAATAAGAAGGAGATAGAAAAAGATGTATTTTTGCCTGAAAACGGAGCAGATTCCGAAGATATCCTATATGAATAAGACGGACATGCAGCAGGGATGGATGCATTTTCTCCGGACGGCGGAGGAATATATTTTGTATTTTGTCCGACGGGGGACAATGTATCTGAAAGAGGGGGATGTCAGATATGAGATTCGGGAAGGAGAATATATCCTGCTTCAGCCCGGTATGACGCATGTTGGATACCGGGAATCGGAGTGCGAGTATTATTATATTCATTTTGGAGCAGACACTTTGCAGGAACTTGCATGTGCGGAGGAGAAGAAGATCAGAGAAATGCTGGAAGAAAACCGGAAGCTGTTTTATCAGTGTGATCCGCTGGGGCATGAGTTTTATGAAAAATCAAAACTGATCTTTCCGAAGACGATGCGGATCGATAGTCTGGGGGTCCGGCAGAAGATACAGAGGATGATCGAGGAGGCGATCCATGCCGTTACTTACCGGAAAGAACACTTTAAGCTGATCTGTTCCTGCAAATTGATCGAAGTGCTGACAGAAGTTGCTTCTTATTATTCGGATAGGGTGTTCTGTGAGCGGGAGGATGACCGGACGATGGCGCAGCATCAGGAGAAGGTGCAGATGATCCTGGATTTTCTGCATGGCGCTTACGAACAGAAGATCACCGGGGAGCGGATCGCCTCGCTTTGCAGTATGAGCTTTGACTATCTGAACCGGATGTTTAAAACGCAGACCGGGATCACGATCTTTACCTATCTGAACCGGATACGGATCCACAAGGCAAAAGAGCTTCTGCTGACCGGAACGATGAAGTCAAGTGAGATTGCGGCGGCAGTCGGATATTGCGATGAATATCATTTCAGCAAGGCGTTTAAGAAGACCGTGGGGGTATCTCCGAGAAAATATCTGGAAGGAAACCGTACCTGGGAAGAGGAGCAGATCAGACTGGAATAAAAAGAAGGGACAGAGGGAAAAAGGCTTCTGATTGCTCTTGACATTTCAAAATGAAGGAGGTATATTGTATTAAAACAATAATACAGTTTGGGAAGGATGGGAAAGAAGAGATGTTGAGAATTGAACATTTTTCAAAGAGTTATAAAGGCGGCAAAAAGGCTGTCGACGATCTGAACCTTCTTGTGGAGGCGGGAGATATTTATGGATTTATCGGTCACAATGGAGCAGGAAAGAGTACGACGATCAAATCTGTGGCGGGAGTGCTGGATTTTGAGGAAGGAACGATCACGATTGACGGGATGGATATCAGGAGGGATCCGGTTGCATGTAAAAAATGTATGGCATACATCCCGGACAACCCGGATCTCTATGAACATCTGACCGGGATCCAGTATTTGAATTTTATCGGTGACATCTTTGAGGTGGAGGCGGCTGTCCGGAAAGAGCGGATACAGAAGTACGGAGATCAGTTTGAATTGACGGGAGCGCTCGGGGATCCGGTCTCTTCTTACTCGCATGGAATGAAACAGAAACTGGCGATCATCTCAGCGCTGATCCACGAGCCAAAGCTGATGATCCTGGATGAGCCATTTGTAGGACTGGATCCGAAAGCAACACTGCTTCTGAAAAATACGATGCATGAAATGTGCGGCAGAGGCGCTGCAATCTTTTTCTCCACGCATGTGCTGGATGTGGCGGAAAAGCTCTGCAACAAAGTTGCGATCATCAAAGGTGGAAAACTGGTTGTCTCCGGAGAGATGGAAACGGTCTTAAAGGATGCGTCACTGGAGCGGCTTTTTATGGAGGTGACAGAGCATGAAAAGTAAATGTCTGCTGCTGTTGAAAGTACAGATCCAGAATCTGGCGCCGAAGAAAAAATGGGGCGCAAAGCAGGTCTTTCTGGCAGCGATGTATGGAATCCTTCTTGCGATGCTGGCATCGTATTCCTTTGGGTTATCGTTCGGATTTGGTTTTCTGAACATGGAGGAACTCGTTCCCGGCTGTGCAGTCGTCGTGCCGGGGCTCGTAATCTTCTTTTTTACAATGTTAAAGACGAATGGGATCATGTTTGGTTACAAAGATTATGATATGCTGATGGCGCTTCCGGTTCCGACCAGGACAGTCATTGCAAGCAGATTTCTTTTGCTGTATCTGTTTCATCTTGGAATTACGGCATTTGTGCTTGTCCCGATGGGAGTGGGATATTTCTTGTGGGCAGAGAAATCTGTTCTGGCAGTTGTGATGTGGATGCTGGGGATTTTCCTTGTACCACTGATCCCGACGGTGGCAGCGACACTGGCAGGCGCTGTGATCATTTTTATTTCTTCTAGATTTCGCGGCGCCAACGCAGTGTCTACGATTCTCACAGTGTTGTTCTGCGTGGCAGTGTTGCTGGCTTCTTTTGGCAGTACGGCAGTGATCCCGGAAGAGGGATTTACGCCGGAGCAGATCGGGGCAGTCGGAGAAATGCTGTCAGAGGAGATCTACCGGATGTATCCGCCGGCGAGGTGGTTTGCCGGTGGGATTTTAAGTGGGAACGTGCTTTTGTTTCTTCTGTTTGCGGGGACATCGGCAGGATTTTATCTTCTCTTTGTCCTGCTTGTGTCAAAGAACTATAAGAAGATGAATACCGGTCTGATGACACACCGTACAAAGGGAAATTATAAAGTAGGGAAGGTTACGGCGAAAAGTCCGGTTACCGCAATCTGCCAGAAAGAGGCGAGGCGTTTTTTCGGTTCCACAACGTATTGTGTAAATATGGGGATCGGTGTGCTGATGAGCCTGCTCTTTGCGGTGGCGGCATGTTTTGTGACAGATGAAAAGCTGGTTCAGATGCTGGGGATGCAGATCCCGGAACAGATCTTTCAGGGGGCAGTCCCGCTGCTTGTGGGGGCGCTTGCCATGATGACATGTACGACAAGTGTCTCCATGTCTCTGGAGGGAAAAAATCTGTGGATCCTGAAATCGCTCCCGATCGCAAAGGAAGACATTTACAAAGGGAAAATACGGTTTAACCTGATGCTGCAGATTCCGGGATCGCTGATCAGCGCAGCGCTTCTCGCAGTGCGGTTTCACTATACGGGAGCAGCGATTCTCCTTCTGTTTGCATATCCGGTGGCAGCGGCATTTGCAGGATCTGTGTGGGGATTGTTTATCAACCTGAAGCTTCCGGTCTATGACTGGATGAATGAGATGACGGTCATCAAGCAGAGTGCATCTTCTTTGTGCGGGATTTTGTTTGGGATGGTGCTGACGATTCCATTTTTGGCGGCAGTCGTTTTCGCAGGCACATATTTCATCTGGATTCTGGGAGCGGAGATCGCGGGTTTGCTTCTGTTTGCGGCAGGACTTTGGAATTATTGCAGGAGAGTGGAGTTTTAACACTCTCCTTTTTGCTTGACATTTACTGACACGGGAAATAAGATAAAGGAAAGAATGTAAGTGGAAAGGACAGAACGAACGATGTTATATACCGTGCCGCATTATTATAGAAAGTTTCAGTGTACCGCATCTGCGTGTACGGACACTTGTTGTGCCGGATGGCAGATCATGATCGATGATAAGTCACTTAAAAAATATAAAAAGATTCCCGGGGCATTTGGAAACCGTGTGAAAAATTCGGTGGACTGGAGGGAAGGCTCTTTTTTGCAGTATGAGGGCAGATGTGCCTTTCTGAATGAGGAAAATTTGTGTGATCTGTATGCGGAAGCTGGGGAACATATGCTTTGCAGGACATGCAGGATGTATCCGCGGCATATCGAGGAGTATGAGGGAGTCCGGGAGATCTCCCTCTCGCTGTCATGCCCGGAGGCTGCAAGGCTCATACTGGGATGCCGGGAACCGGTCCGGTTTCTGAGCCGGGAAGATGACAGAGAAGAGTCTTATGCGTCTTTTGACTTCTTCCTGTTTACGAAACTGATGGATGTCCGTGAAGGGATGACTGCCATTCTTCAGGACAGAGAGGAACCGGTTGCTTTTCGTATTGGCAAAGTGCTGGCGCTCGCCCACGATGTACAAAGAAGGATCAAAAGGGAAGAACTGTTTGAAATCGATGCACTTCTGGAGCGTTATCAAAAGGAGAAGAACCGCGAGAAGTTCAGAGAAAAATTAGAGAAAATTAGACAAAAAACATTGCCGCGCTATGAGATAATGAGTCAGATGTTTGAAATCTTTGAGGAACTGGAAGTGTTAAAAACAGACTGGAAGCCGTACATAGAATCTGTGAGGCGGACGCTTTTTTCGCGGGGCGAAGCAGCGTATCTGGAGGCATTTGCACAGTTTGAGCGGGAGGCATGCAGGGGGAACCGCTGGCAGATCTTTCTGGAACAGCTGATGGTCTACTTTTTATTTACATATTTCTGCGGTGCAGTCTATGACGGGCAGGCATACGGGAAAGTGAAATTTGCCGTTGTCAGCACGATGCTGATCCAGGAGATGGCAGTTTGCAGATTTTTGGAAGACGGCAGTTTTCCAGGGGAAGAAGAACTGGCAGAGATCGCCCACCGCTATGCAAAGGAAGTGGAACATTCTGATACGAATCTGAAACGGCTGGAGGAGCTGTTTGAAAGCAGAGAGATTTTCCGGCTTTTTCCACTTCTGTCAGTGACACAAAGTGCGGAGAGGTAAGGAAAAAACAAATAAAGGGGTAAGAAATACATGGCAACATTGACAAAGGAGATGAAAATCTTTTCCTACCAGACAAGTCCGGTCGTAGGATGGGAAGGAGAGGACGGCGGATTTTCGCTGGAACTTTTTGGAAATGGAAATCTGAGATACTGTACCTATAAGCTGTTTGATGACATTCAGCTGATGCAGATGTTTAAGGTAGACCGGGATACAGTGTATGGGATTTATGAACTGATCCAGGATACGAAGGAAGAAATCGGGGAGATTCCGAGAAATCTTGACAATGGTTCTGAGGAAGGATGGCTCAATGAATTTCATTTTATCGGGCAGGAGAAGATTGTTGCCCGCAATATCAGAACATCGATGCCGAAGCTTACGATGCTGACAAGGCGGTCCTATTATGAGAAATATAAGGAAAATATGATCAGTGAAAATAATGTCATGCGGATCTTTCATGAGATCTGCCGGCTGCTGCGCACCCAGGGAGTGCGGCTGTCACTCGGACACTGCAAGATCGACCAGGATTTTAAACTCAAGGTGACCTGGTAGAAGTGAGCTGGCAGAAGATCGGTCGCAGGGATGCATATTCATAAAAGCTTAAAAAAATCTAAAGGAATCCTTATCTTGTGCTTTGATGAGGGTTCCTTTATACTATAAGCAGACAAAGAAGAACATACGAAGGAGGAGAGGCGCATGAAATGCATTCGGAGGATACTGGCACTGGTGATTCTGATCGCTGTATGTGCAGGGGGATTTGTTGCAGGAAAAGGCTACCGGATGTATCAGGAAGCACTGGAAGCAAAGAGCCTTGCACAGATCCGGAAAGAGACAGTGGAAGATGAAAATTTTATACCGGCAGACGAGCTTCCTGAAATCTATAAAGAGGCAGTCGTCTCTGTGGAGGATAAACGGTTTTACAGACACAAAGGGATCGATCCGGTCGGGATTTTGCGGGCATTTTATCACAATCTCCGTGCAGGGGAGCTTCTGGAAGGCGGAAGCACGATCACACAGCAGGTTGCAAAGAATTTTTATTTTGACATGGATCAGACGGTGGAACGCAAGTTCGCCGAGATCTTTATGGCAGCTGCGATCGAGAAGGAGTTTACCAAAGATGAGATTTTAGAATTGTATGTAAATCATATTTACTTTGGAGATGGGTACGATTGTGTGAGGGAGGCAAGTATCGGATACTTTCAGAAAGAGCCGGGACAGATGAATGCCTATGAGAGCACAATGCTTGCGGGAATTCCGAATGCCCCGTCTGTCTATGCGCCTACGAAGAATCCGGAGCTTGCAGGACAGAGACAGAAGCAGGTGTTGGAAACTATGGTAAAGAATGAGATGATCACGGAGGAAGAGCGAAAAGAAATTCTTGCACAGGCGCCATAAGCAAAATAAAAAAGATGCCATAAGAAAAGTAAAAAAGATTGACAAGTAAATACTACATATGTAATATTAGAGATAGGGAAGGTGTGCTGCTTCCTTATCTTTTTAAAATGAAATCTTACAAATGTAAGATAATAGATGCAGTATATGGGGAAGAGCGCAGATTTCAGAGAGGAGCAGCCGTTTCAGACAGAGAAAATAGAGATGGAAGCAGGAGGGAGAAGAATGGAAGAACGATATGGAAAGATCGCAGCAGTGCTGATTTCTGTGCTGACAGTGCTGCTGGCCGCATGCGCGCAGGGATGTGACACCGGAGAAAAAATCAAAGAGCAGTCGTACCAGACGCAGAAGGAAAAAAAGAGCACGGTTTGTCCGGAAGTATCAGGAAAAATCGGGGAGAAGGAGCAGAAACTGCTGCAAAAGGAGGCGGAGACGGCATGGGAAGACTACCGGGAAATCTACAGAGAAAAACCCGATAGTTCTTTGAAAGAGATGGTGGAAAAAATGGGAAAACGGGGGTATATTATAATAGATGAAAACAATCAGACGAATTTACAGAATCCGGAAAAGCTGAGAGTGTTCTGTGGAAACCTGAAGGATGAAAGTGCGGGGAAAGTACGGTTTTATCGTGTGTTGGAGGAAAACGGGATCCGGCAGACCGATCTTTTCTTCGACGGGAGAAAACTCATGGTAACGAATGTCGTTCTGAGCAGGGAGAAGGAAGAAGCGTTTATCTCCTACATGGAGCGTTATGAGGCAGAAGCGTGGAACGTGACGGAAAAAGGATATTTGATCTACAAGAAATACCGTCCGGCGGGATATGACGGGGAAAATACCGTCGATGCTGTGCGCGTGGAACCGCTTCCGGACCAGCTGCGGGAACTGTGTGGCAGGTACGTTCCGCAGACCGGATATTACAATGGAGGATTGTTTTTTGAAAACTGGGATGAGGGACATTATGACAGACTGGATTTCCGGTCACTGTTTGAGGAGTTTTACCGGATGCAGTATGGAAATTATCCGGACGATGACGCATATCCGGGCGGGATCCCCGCGCAGGAGTTTGAGTCGGTGATCCAGAGCAGACTTTCGGTTCCGGCAGAAATACTGCGGGGCAGGAAGGAGTATCAGGCAGACAAGAATTGTTATCTGCGGGAAGAGCTGTTGTATCGGAGATACAATATTACGAACATTCCGATTCCGGAAGTGACGGCATACCGAGAACATCCGGACGGAACACTGACACTGACGGTGGAAGCGGTCTGGAAAGAGAGGATGACCGACTGTGCATTCGTACATGAGGTGACTGTGAGAAAGCAGGGGGAGAGTTGTTTCCAGTATATTGGAAATAAAATCATACGGTCAGAAGAAAATATGCTTCCGACCTATATGGAAGAGGCTGAATGACAATAAGAAGGGAGTATTCATGGCAGAGAAAAAACGTAAGGGTAAAGAAGAAAAACATACGGAGAATCAGAAAAAAGGAGAGCAGAACCGTAGCTGGATATGGATCGGATTTTCTGTGATCCTGCTGGCTGGAGTGATCCTGACCGGAGTGATGTTAAATGTTGCGGACATCCGGGAGACACCAGAGAAAGTGATGAAAGAATATTTTTCTTTGCTTTCCAAAGGATCCTATGAGGAGATGTATGCGTTTATCAGCGATGCAAGTGGTGTCAGTCAGAAGGCATTTGTTGAGAAGAATCAAAATATTTATGAGGGAATCAGACTTCGCGATCTTCAGATTACCTTTGACAAGGAAGAGAAGAAAAAGAAAGATGGGAAGAAGACCGCAGTGGTGTCCTATCAGACGGAGATGGAAACAGTCGCAGGGGAAAAGGCGTTTTATAATCAGATGAAGCTTGTAAAAGAAAAAAGCGGAGACTGGAAGATTGTGTGGGAGCCGTCTCTGATCTTTCCGGAACTTGGATCAGATGACAGGATCGTTGTATCTACAGTTCCTGCAAGAAGAGGAAACATCCTGGATCGAAACGGAAATGGGCTGGCAGTCAACGGGACTGTACTCCAGGTCGGTGTCGTGCCGGGAAAGATGGAAGAAGACCGGACAGCATCGCTTAAAAAGCTGGCAGAAGAGATGGATATGACAGTCGAAGAAATCGAGACAAAGCTTGGTGCAGCGTGGGTCACGGACGATGTGTTTGTTCCGCTGAAATCGATGGCAAAAGGCGATGAGGAGAAGGAACAGCGACTGTTGGAGATCAAAGGGGTTATGTTATCTGAGACCGAAGGAAGAGTCTATCCGCTCGGCGCAGCCGGCGGACATCTGACCGGATATGTGCAGCCGATCAATGCGGAGGAGCTGGAGAAAAAGAAGGATGAAGGTTATCATGAAAACAGTGTGATCGGAAAGGCAGGGCTTGAACTTGCCTACGAGAAGGAGTTAAAAGGCTCAGACGGCTATGAGATCTATACAGCAGATCAGGATGGAAAGACGAAGATTCTGCTGGCATCCAAAGAAAAAGAAGACGGGAAAGATGTGACCGTGACGATCGATGCCTCTATCCAGCAGAATGCATACCAGCAGTTCCAGGAAGATCCGGCAGTGGCAGTTTCCATCAATCCGAAAACCGGAGAAGTGCTGGCGCTCGTGAGTACACCGGCCTATGATCCGAATGAGTTTGTCTATGGGATTTCAGACCGCAGATGGAAGGAATTAAATGAAGACAAAAACCGTCCGCTTCTGAACCGTTTTTATGCGGCGCTTGTGCCGGGATCTACATTTAAGCCGATCACTGCGGCAATCGGGATGGATGCAGGCAGGCTGGATCCAAATGAAAACAAAGGCTATGTAGGGTTAAGCTGGCAGAAAGATGCAAGCTGGGGAGACTATATGGTGACCACACTGACAGATTATGGAAGTGAGGTCAACCTGCAGAATGCGCTTGTCTACTCGGACAACATTTATTTCGCACGGGCAGCGCTTGACATCGGAGCAGATGCGATGATCGAGGGAATGCGCCGGGCAGGATTTGAGGAGGAACTTCCATTTGATGTCGGCGCGCAGGTATCTACATTTGGAACAGACAGTAAGATCGCATCCGAGATCCAGCTGGCGGATACCGGGTATGGGCAGGGAGAGCTGCTTGTAAACCCGATCCATCTGGCTTCGATTTACTCTGCATTTGTCAATGAGGGAAATATGATCCTTCCGGTACTTCGCATGGAGGAAGACAGGCAGCCGCAATACTGGAAAAAAGATGTCTTTACAAAGGAGACGATGGAACAGCTACAGAAGGACCTTGTGCAGGTCATTGAAAATCCAACCGGAACCGGGGCAGGAGGAAGGATCGAGGGAGTCTCGCTGCTTGGAAAGACCGGAACAGCTGAGACAAAAGGAAGCCAGGAGGATGCGGGCGCACTGGAATATGGCTGGTTTGCATGCGAGACGACAGCTGGAGAACAGAGACCGTTGTCTGTGATCGGAATGGTGGAAGATGTGCAGAAAAAAGGCGGAAGCAACTATGTTGTGTCGAAAGTCAACGCGATTATGGAAGCATATTATGCAAATTGATCAAAAAGAAAACGGATTTTTGTAAATTTCCACAATTTTACAAAAAATATTGACAGATGATGTCGGCGGTTTTATAATAAAAACAGCGTTAAATAAAAAAAAGAAGGAGGTAAAACTATGAACGCAAAGAGAACTATGATAAATTTGATGAATTTTACAATGATATACAGCAGTTGTTTGGAACGTTTACCTCAGGAGAATCTTTTCTAAAAACAGAGTAAGAACAGAAAGATTGTGCTTTCTTTTGTGTGGAAGCTGTGGTATTCGTACCACAGCTTTATTATTTTTGCGGGGATTTTACGGAGAATTTCAGAAGATATCAGGCCGGCAGGAGGAACTTGCTGGGCGGAAGTCTTACAGAGTCCTGAAATCCTGCGGAAGATGAAAACAGAAGGGCGCATCTTACAGATGGATTTTGATCAGAGATACAGAGAATCAGGATGTGCACAGAGCATGTCCTTTTTTTACTTTATAAGAAATTTCTCAAATCGTAAAAAATAGTGTATAATGTAT
>CAUWEA010000056.1:0-18624 GCA_963557735.1 uncultured Faecalimonas sp.
GTTGGATATATGTATATGGAAATGTTTTATGATTATATCGATATGGGTGCACTGACAGATATTGATGAGTATTTTACAGATGAGGAAAAAGAAAATTATCTGTATTATGAACTTGGAAATATTCAGGAAGGACAGTATGCACTTCCGGTTGTTGTCGGAAATCCGAGGATCCTTGTGGCGAATATGGATATTTTAAAGGCAGCAGGAATTGATAAAATACCGGCAAACTGGGAGGAACTGGTAAGTGCATGCAAGAAGATCAAAGAAACGAACCCGGATGTGGCACCGTTTCTTCAGGACTGGGGAAATCCTCACTATGGATCTTTAAATGAAATTTACTGGCCATATTTCTGGGGAGCAGGCGGAGAAATCGTAGATGAAGAGGGAAATCTTACGATTGATTCCGAAGAAGGACTGGAAGCAACCAAATTCTTATATAGTTTGAAAGAGCAGGGAATCCTGCCGGATTCCTGCACGTCAAATGACGATGTACTGGAGCCATTTAAAAATGGGGAGGCGGCGATGGCAGTGCTGGCATCCAGCAATGCTTTGACAGTCGGAGATAAAGTGAACTGGGATTTCCAGCCGCTGATCGAAGGGCCGGAGAGAGCACAGACCTTTGTTGCGGCAGATTCGCTTGTCATGTTTGAAAAATGCGAGAACAAAGAGCTTGCAGCAAAACTGATGAAGTATATCACAAGTGCAGAGGTAATGTCAGATTTCCACAAGACAGTATCGGAACAGCCTCCGATCACAAAGGATGAGACCTATTCCGGAGATGAACGCTTTACATCATTATTCTCTGATTATGGAGAAAATTTCGTGTCACTTCCGGTATTTAAAGGGGCAAGTTCTCTCTACGATACCTTGTATAAAAATCTTCAGTCTATGATGCTTGGAGAACTGACACCGGAGGAAGTGCTGAAGCAGACGACAGAGTATTACAATACGAATTTAAAATAGAACTGTTATCCGAAAATTCAAATTTGAAGCGTAAGCCGGTTGGGAGAATCTAAAAAGGTTCTCCCGATTGATTTACAAGGAAGGAAGTGATCTTATGTCCAGAAAAAAGAAGGAAGCATTGCAGGGAATCTTATATGTACTGCCAAGTTTTATTTTAATTATGGCTTTTTGTATTATCCCGATTTTTATGTCAGGGTATTTTAGTTTTACAAGTTACAATATTATGACCCCGCCGAAATTTGTCGGACTGGAAAATTATGAGAGGGTATTTCAGGACAGTTATGTTGCAGATGCGGCAAAGAACACGTTGTTGTATGTGCTGATGACTGTGCCGGCACAGACGATCCTTTCGCTAGTCTTTGCGGCATTTCTCGCATATAAAATGCAGAATAAAGCGGGAGGATTTTTAAGAAGTGTCATGTTCATTCCGGTGATCGCATCAGCAGTCACAGCAGGAACGATCTGGAGGATCATTTTAAATACAGATGGCGGTCTGCTAAATAACATCTTAAATTTTTTCCATCTGGATTCGGTCAACTGGCTTGGAAGTACGAAGACGGCGTTGATCAGTATCTGTATTGTCGCAGTCTGGAAAAATGTCGGATACTTCCTCGTCATCTATTATGCAGGAATTATGGGAATCTCGAAAGATCTGTATGAGGCGGCGAAAGTAGATGGAGCCACATCGATCCAGCAGTTTTTTAAGATCACGCTGCCGATGTTAAAACCGATCACGTATCTTGTAGTGACACTCGGAATTATCTGGTCTTTCCAGGTATTCGATCTCGCATATCTGATGACCGGAGGAGGTCCGGGACGCGCAACTGTCACACTTGTTATGGGAATTTACAATGCGGCATTTAAACAGTACAAAATGGGATATGCATGTGCGATGGCGATGCTGCTGCTTGTGATCGTTGTGGTCATCAACATTATAGAAAATCTGTTTTTCAAGGAAAGGAAGGGAAAGTAGTATGGCAGGTACAAGTGTTGCAAACATGAAAAAACAAAAAACATGGACACCGCTTGGGATCATCGGACTTTTCTTTCTTCTGATCTTTGCGGCGGTCTGCATTGCCCCGTTTTTATATATGCTGATCATGTCCTTTACACAGTCTACGACGCTGATGATCTCATGGGGAGATGTGAATTTTACAGATTTTACCAATTACGAGCATGTATTTGGAAAGAGCGGATTTTTCCGTTCTCTGATGAACAGTGTGATCGTTGTCGGCTGTTCCTGCTTTTTCAACTGTGTGATCGCTTCTATGGCAGCATATGGATTTGAGAAAAAACATTTCTGGGGAAAGGAATTTCTCTTCAAAGTTTATATGCTGACACTGATGATCCCGGGGCAGGTTACGATGATTCCGGTATTTATCATTATGAAGAAATTAGGACTGCTCAACACCTATTTTGCACTTGTGGTGATCATCTTAAATGCGTTCGGCGTATTTTTGATCCGTCAGTTTATGGAAAGTGTCCCGGATGAACTTTTAGAGGCGGCAAAGGTGGATGGCTGTCCGGAATATAAGATTTTTATCAATATCGTGATTCCGCTGATCAAACCGGTTCTTGTGTCACTTGTTGTTTTTACATTTGTGACTTCCTGGAATGACTTTATGTGGCCGCTTGTATCGACAACAGATTCTTCTATGTACACGCTGACCGTCGCATTGTCATTGTTAAAGACACAGTATCAGACGAATTACGGACTGATACTGGCAGGGGCAACTGTATCCTTTATCTTCCCGTTCATCTTATATACATTTTTGCAGAAACAGTTCGTGGAAGGTATTGCACTTAGCGGAGTGAAAGGATAAAATAGACGAAAAAGATTCAGAGTGATGAGGCTCAGAAAGAGAGGAAGATCAATGAAGTATTTCAGAATCAAAATGGTATCTGCGATGGAAAAAGTGTTTGCGGATAAAGAACCATCGGGGGAGGGAAGCCTTGCGAAACTGACGGCGTTAAAAGGAGAGACCGTATCTTTTCAGATTGCTTATTACTGGGCGGGAAACGGAAAGGAGCGGGGAACGGCGGAGGTGATATCTCCGATCAAGGATCAGGTCAATGTCCGTCTTGTACAGCTTGTGCCGTGTGAATATCCGTGCCATATGAGCAGGGATGAAGATTATCTTACGACAGTGCCGGGACTGTATCCAGATCTGCTCACAAGGATCCCGGAACTTGGATTCCCGATGGTAAGCGGGCAGTGGAGAAGTCTGTGGATCGATGTAGAGATTCCTAAAAAGATGCAGGCGGGAGTGTATCCGCTGGAAATCCGTCTGACACATGGGGAAGATCTGATCGGAAAGCTGGAAATTTCCTGCGAAGTGATCGATCAGGTACTTCCAAAGCTTCCGGTTCCGCGCACAGAATGGTTCCATACAGACTGTCTTGCAGACTACTATCATCTGGAAGTATTTTCAGATGCATACTGGGAAGTTGTGGAAAACTTTGTAAAGACAGCAGTAAAACGGAACTGCAACATGCTTCTGACACCGGTCTTTACTCCGCCGCTTGATACGGCAGTAGGAGGAGAGAGACGTACGGTACAGCTTGTAGATGTAAAAGCAGAGGGAGACCGGTACACATTTGGATTTGCAAATTTTGAAAAGTGGGTGAGTATGTGCCAGAGATGTGGGATTGAATATTTTGAGATCTCTCATTTATTCTCCCAGTGGGGAGCGGTTGCAGCTCCGAAGATCGTAGGAGAGAAGGACGGAGCGCTGGTGAAGCTGTTCGGATGGGACACAGATGCTTCCGGAGAGGTGTATAAAAATTTCCTGCACCAGTTTTTGACTGCGCTCAAAGAGGAGATTGACAAACTTGGAATCCGGGAGACCGTATATTTTCATATTTCTGATGAACCGCAGATGTTACAGATCGATTCTTACCGTGCGGCAAGGCAGGTTGTGGCAGAGGATTTAGAAGGCTGTATCATATTTGATGCGCTGTCTGATTATGATTTCTACAAGGAGGGACTTGTCAGCCAGCCGGTATGTGCGCTGGATCACATGGAGCCGTTTCTGGAAGACCGGCCGGAAAAACTATGGGGTTATTACTGTACCGGACAGTACCAGGATGTATCGAATCGTTTTATTGTGCAGCCTGGATACCGGACAAGGATCTTAGGAGCACAGATGTATAAATATCAGCTGGATGGATTTCTCCACTGGGGATATAATTTCTATAATTCAGAAAAATCACTCTATCCGATCGATCCATACCGCTGTACGGATGCGTCGGGAGCATTTCCATCCGGGGATCCGTTCCTCGTATATCCGGGAGCAGACAGAAAGCCGGAAGAATCTATTCGTCTGATGCTGATGGATGAGGCGATGAATGATCTGAGAGCTATGTATCTGCTGGAGGATCTGACAGACCGGGATACCGTTCTTGGATGTATCGAACAGACGCCGGATGAGGAAGTGACATTTAAGAAATATCCGAGAAGTATTTCTTATCTGACGGATTGCAGAGAGCGGATAAATGAGGCGATCCGCTCCGCTATTCAGAAAAAGATTTAATGGAACGGTGATACTGGGAAGGCGTCATCCGTGTATAGTTTTTAAATTGCAGCGAAAAATACTGATAAGAAGAGTAACCGAGCAGGTTTGCGATCTGCGAATAATTGTAATGGTTCTCGCGGATCAGTTTTTTCGCTGCCTCTATTTTCAGCCATGCAAAATATTCCATGACACCGCAGCCTTTTTTCTTGTGAAAAATATTTTGCAGGTGAGAGCGTCCGATCATATTATCTTTGCAGATCTGCGCGACTGTCAGATGCTCGGAGATGTGCTGGTTTAAATACTGGATCACCTGACAGAGCAAAACATCATGGTCACGGTGCAGCATCGGATGCTCTGCTTCTCCATAGGAAAAAAGCGGTTCTTCTTCCGAATAGCGCCGAAACAGACTGATCAGCATGGACTCCAGTGAAATCTTGATGATCTGTTCACTTCCGAACGCAGTGCGCGGATAGCGCTCCAGTTTGCAGATATATGGATTATTTAAAGGCGTATAGAACGTTTTTTTCGCTTCCGTGAGGATCTGTCCAAGATAAAACCCTTCGGTGGCATTGATCGTGACGATCCGGTCACGGAAAAAATCCATGCACGGAGCATCACAGTCGAAAGAGATCACGATCAGATTTGGAGCGATCTGTCCATTTGCTCTCAGTGCGTGAAATTCATTCGGTTTATGAAAAATCATCTTACCTTTCTCCAGAACAAGATGCCGGTCTCCGGCAGTGACCTCAATGACTCCGTTGTCCACACAGAGGAGTTCCCAGAAATCATGGGATTCCCCTTCGTAGACAAAGTCTTTGGTATATTCAAAATAGTGGATCGAATAGATCTCTGTGATCACAAGATCCTCCACAAGAGAAATACTTTCATAAGCGCTCAAGCTGTTTTCATCCCCTCTTTAAAAATGTTTCCCCCAAAATGGATGTTAGAACAACGATGTCCGGGTTCAGAGACAGCCTGGTCTGTCACGAAGAAATAGGCAGACGGTTGACTTTGAACCCGGTATTATAGACTTATACTATTTTATGAAAAGAGAGATGTCAAGGAAAATAGGGAATTAAATTCTATATAATGCGCTTTTTATAGAGAAAAAATCAAAAAACAGAGAATAAAATACCCTAAAAATCGTTAAAAAAAGGATCTTTGGCAGTTTGTTTATTTTTTCGCAGAATATGCGGAATCGTATGCAGATAGTTGGTATCAGTTGTTTTTTGCTTTTTCGGCAAAGGCTGTTGTGACGAGATCTTTGTAAGGAACACGGGTTTTTAGTTCGCCGGAATCTTCGAGGATATCCTGAAGGAGCTCAAAGCTTTCTTCCTCAAAGACGAGGTTATTTTTCCAGGTGTCCTGATCGTAATATCTTGTCACGATCGCTGCAATCGTATTGAGGTCCGTCTCTTTGAACTGCGGAGCAATCACTTCGGCAATTTCTTCTGGGGAGTGGGCGCGCACGAAATTCATTCCCTTTTGAAGTGCATTTGTAAATTTCTGAATGATCTCAGGATTCTTTTTGATATAGCTTTGTTTGGCGCAGAAAGCAGTGTATGGAACATATCCGCTGTCGGTTCCTAGAGAAGCCACGACGTGACCTTTTCCGGCAGCTTCCAGAGAAGTGGCATGAGGTTCAAATTCTACAGTGAAGTCCGAATCATCTTCGGAAAATGCGGCTGCAGTAGAGCCAAAATCAATATTCTGATTGATCTCCACATCTTTGGCAGGATCAATACCGTTTTGGCGGAGAATATATTCAAATACCATCTCTGGCATACCACCTTTTCGTCCGCCAAGCACTTTCTTTCCTTTTAGATCATCCCATGAGAAATCTGGTATTTCTTCCCGGGCGACAAGGAAGTTGCCTGCGCGCTGTGTCAGCTGTGCGAAGTTGACGACATAATCATTTGCCCCTTCGTTGTAAGTGTAGATTGAAGCTTCTGATCCCATAAAGCCGATATCTGCCTCACCGGAGAGAACGGCAGTCATTGTCTTATCGGCGCCAAATCCAGTGATAAGCGTGACGTCAAGCCCTTCTTTTTCAAAGTATCCATTTTCAATGGCCGCATACATCGGTGCATAGAAAATAGAGTGGGCAACCTCATTTAAGATGACCTTAGCTGGTTCTTCTTTCGAAGATTCTTTTGCTGTTTCTCCTGCTTTTTTACCGCCGCAGCCACTGACAGAGAGTGTGAGCATGGCGGCGATGGTCAGATATACAAATATTCGCTTTTTCATAATCTTTTCCTCCAAAAGATTTGTATGATTTTTATTAGTATATGAAATGGCAGGAAAATGTGTTTCCAAAATAGAACAATCGAAGATTGTCTGCCGTGTTGCTTTTTGGGGGAAAGGTATGATATAGTGAGTAACCGGAACACAAAGATTTCGTTATTTATAGAATGTTTGGGAGAGATGTTATGGGAGAAATATTGATGCAGGCGGTTTCGTTTGTTGCGATTATTATTCTCGGTTATGTGTTGCGCAGCCGGGGCTTTTTTAAAGAAGAGGACTTTTATGTGATATCAAGGATCGTGCTGAAGATTACACTTCCGGCAGCGATCGTTTCTAATTTTTCCGGGATGAGCCTGGAGCCGTCGATGCTTCTGATCAGTCTTCTCGGTCTTGGTGGCGGGGTGATCCTGATCGGGACAGCATGGCTGATCAGTGCGGGAAAGTCAAAGGAAGAGCGTGCATTTTCCATTCTAAATATGAGTGGATATAATATTGGAAATTTTACGATGCCGTTTGTACAGAGTTTTCTTGGACCGGCGGGGATTGTGGCAACAAGTCTGTTTGATTCGGGAAATTCTTTCATCTGTCTTGGCGGGGCATACAGCATTGCTTCTATGGCAAAGGGGGAAGGCGGAGGATTTAAGATCGGGACGATCTTTAAGACATTGCTGAAATCTGTGCCGTTTGATGCGTATCTTCTGATGACGGTGTTATCGTTATTGCATCTGAGCCTTCCGGCTCCGGTTGTATCTTTTACAAAGATCATTGCAAATGGCAATGCATTTATGGCGATGCTGATGATCGGTGTCGGGTTTAAGCTGTCCGGTAACCGGGAGCAGATCGGAAAGATCGTTAAAATTTTAAGTGCGCGGTATGCAGTATCGATCGTGCTGGCGCTTGCTTTTTATTTTCTGCTTCCGTTCCAGCTGGAATACCGTCAGGCGCTTGTGATTCTCTGCTTCAGTCCGATCGCCTCTGCAGCGCCGGCATTTACCGGAGATCTCAAAGGGGATGTGGGACTGGCAAGCGCAGTAAATTCCATTTCCATTGTAGTCAGCATTGTTCTGATCGTGGGAGTCTTGCTTTTGATCTTGTAGAAGCGCAGTAGACAAATAATCATAGAGAAAGAAGAAAAACTGGTGAAAAGCCGGGAAAAGATTCGGGCACTGTTTATAGAGGAAAACTATAAATAGTGTCCGTTTATTATAAATAACAATTGGACGAAGACAATGCAGAAACCTATACTGGTAGTAGAGCATGTTTTCAGAATATTGCCGGGCAAAGGAAGAAAACACACTCGTAAAAAAGAATCAGTCGTTTGGACAGATTTTCAAGAAACAAAAGAAACCAGGAGGGAATGAGATGAATTTAACAGATTCAAAAGCAAAGCTGGCGGCAGGAGGGGCTCTGTGTGGATTAGTGGCAGTGCTGCTGGCAATTTTCGGGAATCCGGGAAATATGGCAATCTGTATCGCATGTTTTATCCGTGATACAGCAGGAGCGCTTGGCATGCATCAGGCGGCGGTGGTACAGTATGCAAGACCAGAGATCATTGGGATCGTGCTTGGGGCATTTATGATTTCTATTGTGACGAAGGAGTACCGCTCAACGGCGGGATCATCGCCGATGATCCGTTTTGTACTTGGTATGATGATCATGATCGGGGCGCTTTTGTTCCTCGGATGCCCGCTTCGTATGGTACTTCGTATGGCTGCGGGGGATCTGAACGCCTATGTTGCACTGATCGGATTTGCTGCGGGAATCGCAACGGGGATCGCTGCATTAAAGAAAGGGTTCAGCCTTGGAAGAGCGCACGAGACAAATAAGATGAACGGTGCGGTACTTCCGGTGCTGATGCTTGGAATCCTTGTGCTGATCCTAATGGGATCGTCACTCCTGATCGCAAGTGAAAAAGGACCTGGAAGCATGCATGCACCGATATTACTGGCGCTGATTGGTGGAATTGTATTTGGAGCACTTGCGCAGAAGACAAGGATGTGTTTTGCCGGAAGTATCCGCGATATTATGCTGATGAAAAACTTTGATTTGTTTTCTGTGATCGCAGCGTTGTTCGGTGTTATGCTGATTTATAATATTGCGACTGGAAATTTCCATCTCGGATTTTCCGGGCAGCCGGTTGCACATGCACAGCATCTGTGGAATATTGTCGGAATGTATATTGTGGGGCTGGCGGCAACCCTTGCAGGAGGATGTCCGCTTCGGCAGCTTGTGCTGGCTGGTCAGGGATCATCCGATGCGGCAGTGACTGTTGCGGGAATGTTTGTCGGTTCTGCGCTTTGCCATAATCTGAAACTTGCTTCAGCAGCAGCGGCCGCTGCAACAGCAGAGACAGAGGCAGTTGTCGGAGGACCTGCGATCCAGGGAAAAATTGCAGGAGTGATCTGTATTGTTGTGTTACTGGTGATTGCATTTGCGGGAAATAAGCGCAAATAGAGCAGTGGAAATTTAGCGCAGCAGAAATATCAGAAGGAAGAGAGGTTGAGCGTATGAAAGAGGTAGATGCAAGAGGACTTTCCTGCCCGGAACCGTTGATGATGACAGCAGATGCATTAAAAGATGCAAAAGGTCCGGTCAAAGTGCTTGTCAGTGAAGTGAATCAGAAAATGAATGTGGAAAAGTATGCAAAGAGTCACGGAAAGGCTTGCAGATCCAGAGATGTTGGATCAGAATTTGAGATTATAATTGAGTAAGAAAATAGAAAGCTGCATGAAATCATAAGAAAATACGTGAAAAAACAAAGGGAGATACGTTTCGCCGGGTGAAGAAATATCATCAGGCGGGACGGATTTTCCTTTCTTTTTGTGAAGCACGGGAACATTTTTCCAATACTGTTTTTTGAAAAGTTTTCCGGTTACATCTATACTTTGAACAGCATATCATGTATAATAAACATATTGTGGTGCAAAAGGAAAGAGGACTTTCAAAGGCACAAAATGCGGGAGATTCCGCTTGAAATAGTATCGCTGACTGTCAGTTTCATAGAAAGAGACGGCCGGCAGGAAGGAACGGGTTTGAAAAATGAGTGAAAAAGAACTGAGTGCGGAGGAGATTAAGAAAAATACATTGCCGCTTTTACGGCATGCAGAGATGATTTATGTGCTGATGTCCGCGTGTACAAAGATGCCTTATGTTATCTGCGATGAGGAGACTTATGATGACGAGGTGCTCGTATTTCTCAACGAGCAGGCGGCAAAGCAGGAGGCAGTCCGGCTGCTGCAGAAAGGAGAGCCAGTTCAGGTTGTGTCGGTAAAGAATGAATCATTTCTGGCATTTTATATCAGTCTGCTTCCAATCGGAGTCAACTGTCTGCGGGTAAATAAGGGAACGAAGATCGAGACGGCAGTACAGTTAGATGAACTGATCCGAAGACCGGGCGGGGATCAGCTTCCGGAAGGACAGATTCGCGTTGAGAATCCGGAATTACATTTGACAGCGCTGTATTTTGCACAGCAGTTCCGCAAGAAGCGGGAGGGAGGAATCACGGAGGAACTCAAAGATCTGAACGAAGAAATGCTGGCACATTTCCGCAGAGGAAAATATATTGTTGCAGTGCAGAAAGAAGGACAGCAGATTCCGATCCTGAAGGAGAAGGACGGACAGATGTATCAGCCATTATTTACGGATGTGCAGGAGTTTAATAAGTTTAACAAGGAGAAGAATCTGAAAGCAGCGATCATTGAATTTGCAAATCTTCCGAAATTTCTTGCGCCGGAAGCAAAAGGTGTGATCATCAATCCAAATGCGGTGAATATTAAGCTGGATATGGCACGTCCGAAGCAGCAGTCAGGAGAGCAGATGCCGGAGCCGCAGGAAGTATAACGGGCTAAGTGGCAGTGCCCGAGAAGCGCAGTTCTGATCCTGGCAGTCAGTGCGGTTCAGAAAATAAAAAATATGAAAATAGAAACGATAACTGGTGGACTGTATCATTATGCTGAAAGGGAATGAGACAGTAGATGAGAGAAAAATACCTCTGGCGGAACTCTGTGTGTCTGCCGGAGGTTTTTTATATAGACGTATGACAGAAACAAAAGTGGAAGGTTTGTTTCTTTTTCGGAAACGGACATTGATTTTTAATTAGAATATGCTATATTTGTTACATTCAAAGGAGGAAGAGCGCGTATGAAAGAACGCATTTTAAAGGAATATTGTTCAATCCCGAATCTGATGGGATATTTTCGGATCTTGCTGATCCCGGTCTATCTGTTCCTCTATATCCGGGCAGAGACAACGGAAGAATATTATGTGGCGGCAGTTGTACTGCTGATCTCATTTCTGACAGATCTTTTTGACGGAAAGATCGCGAGAAGATTCAATATGGTGACAGAGTTTGGGAAAATACTGGATCCGGTAGCGGATAAACTGACGCAGGGAGCGATGGCAGTCAGCTTTTCTTACAAATATCCGGCGATGGGTATCCTGCTTCTCGTATTTTTAGGAAAAGAATGTCTGATGGGAATGCTTGGGCTTTATATGATGAAAAAAGATTACCGGATGGACGGGGCGCAGAAGCACGGAAAGGTCTGCACCGCAGTGCTGGATCTTGTGATGATCCTTATTCTGATCCTTCCGGGAATGTCGGTGATGGCAGTCAATCTTTTTGCAGGGATCGCGATCGCGGTCATGCTTGTCTCACTGGCGTTGTATCTTCGGATGTACTGGTGTGTGTGGAATCGGATGAAAGCCGGAAAGTTAAAGAGAGAGACAGAGGATATCCCTGGCAGAGAAGCGGGGAAAAAGGAAAAAGAGAAGGAAAAGAAGAGAAACGAGGAGGAATCTAAGAAGAAAGGCAGGAGAAGTCGTATGTGGAAAATCGTACTGGCAGTTTTAATCATTCTTGTAATTGCTTTTGTTGTTCTGGTTCCTTATATAAAACAGCCTGAAATTACAGAAGAGACAAAGAAACAGTTTCATGTAGAAAAATTTTATGGAGAGCATCCATCCGGGGAGCGGGCGAAGATCCTGCCGAAAAACGGAGAGGCGCTGGAGGAGCGGATCCGTATGATCTCGCAGGCAAAAGAGGAGATCATTTTATCTTCCTATGCGATGAAGGCAGATATCAGTGGAAAGCAGGTGCTTGCCGCTCTTCTGGATGCCGCTGACCGGGGTGTGAAAATATCCATTGTGACAGACGGGGTTCCTTATGTGACCTCTATCTGGGGCAACCCATACTTCCTTGCACTGGCAGCGCAGGAAAATGTGGAGATCAAGATTTATAACCCGCTCCGTTTCTGGCAGCCGTGGAAACTGATGGGGCGGCTTCATGACAAATATCTTGTCATAGACCAGTCAATGTATATCCTCGGCGGAAGGAATACATATGATTTCTTCCTCGGAGACCAGCCGGGATATAAAAATTATGACTGGGATATGCTTGTCTGTGTTCCGGAGGACAGAAAGGACACTTCCCTGCAGCAGGTCAGAGCATATTTTGAATCTGTGTGGGAACTTTCAGACTGCAAGAAGTACGGGGAAAGCTTCATCTGGAAGTGGAATCCTTCTGTAAAGTCTGCGGAAGAAGAACTGCGCAGTCGTTATAAGGAACTTGCAGAAGAACATCCGGACTGGCTGACGGCAAAGGATTATACAGAGGAGACTGTCGAAGTGAAGAAAATGACATTGCTTTCCAATCCGATCCATGTTTACGCAAAGGAACCGGTCGTCTACTACGAGATGACAGAACTGATGAAGCAGGCTGACAGCAAAGTATTGTTCCACACACCTTACATTATCTGCAATGACTGGATGATGGAACGGCTTACAGAGGTATGTGAAGGAGAGAGAGAAGTCCGGATGATGACAAACTCTGTGGCAAACAACGGAAATCCGTTCGGCGCGATGGATTATCAGAGAAACCGTGGGAAAATCATTGATACCGGCGTGCAGATCATGGAGTATGACGGAGGTGTTTCTTATCATGGGAAATGCTTTACGATCGATGACCGTCTGACCGGAATCGGCTCCTTTAACTGGGATATGCGGAGCGCCTATCTTGATACAGAACTGATGCTCGTGGCAGACAGTGAAGAACTGACGGCGCAGATGAATCAGGCGATGGCTGAATATGAGGAAAAGTCATTAAAGGTCGTGGACGAACACAGCTATGATCTGAAAGAAGGGCAGGAGCCGGAAAAACTCAGCGACAAGAAAGCATTTCGGATCAAAGTCCTTGATCTGTTCGCATCCTGGGCGAGATTTTTAATGTGATTTTTTTCATCGGATTTCATCTTAATTATATCACAATTTTTCATGTGAATTAATTGACAATAACAGAGAAATTATGTATACTGGATAGGACATGGAAGAACAGAGCAATCGGGTTCCATGCAAATATTTATTGACCACCCGCAGACTGTGGGGAAAGGCCATACGGACAGCCGGGTCAACTGCCGACAGGTGATATTATTACCGTTATTGATTGAGTTAGAAGCTCAATTTCTATAAGTTGGTTACTTTATAACCAGTGCGTGAATGCGTACATCAACTTGTGAAATGGTCAATAAGAGTAGTAAAAGTAAGATATTTGCTATATAGACTCTAAGCTTTGTTATTCTATTAGAAATTGAAGGTATTTCAAAGTACCGGTTACAGTAAGAGAAGTACAGATGGAAATAGAATAAAATACAGATTAAAACGCAAGTAATGGACTGGATTCACATTATTTGCGTTTTTTTGTGATAGAAAAATCAGGAACGATTCCGGGGGAAGACAAATGGAAAATAAAATCAGACTGTATGGATTTAACAATCTTACAAAAGTATTAAGCTTTAATATTTACGACATCTGCTATGCGAAGACCGCGCGGGAGCAGAAAGATTACGTGGCATATATTGATGAGCAGTATAATTCGGAGCGGCTTACGAATATTCTTGTAAATCTGACGGACATGATCGGTGCGAAGATCTTAAATATTGCGAAGCAGGATTACGAGCCGCAGGGGGCTTCCGTGACGATTTTAATCTCAGAGGAGAGCAAACTGCCAAGTGGTGAGATCCAGCTGGCGCATTTAGATAAGAGTCATGTCACTGTCCATACTTATCCGGAATACCATCCGGAGAGCTGCCTTGCCACGTTTCGGGTAGATATTGAAGTCGGAACATGTGGGGAGATCACGCCGCTTTCGACATTGAATTATCTGATCCAGTCATTTGACTCTGATATTATTACGATGGACTATCGGATCCGGGGATTTACAAGAGATGTAGATGGGAAAAAATTGTTTATGGATCACAAGATCGCATCGATCCAGGAATATATCATGCCGGAGATTTTAAGAAGATACGATGCAATCGATATCAATGTCTATGAGGCCAATCTGTTCCACACGAAGATGATGGTAAAGGAATTGGATCTGCAGGATTATCTGTTTAAGACGGACGTCTATGAGCTGCCGCCGACCAGGAGGCTGGAGATCATCAACAGTCTGAGACGGGAAATGATTGAGATTTTCAGCGGCAGAAATATTTTTTAGAGATTCAGAAATATCCGGCCAGATAGCCGGAGCATGGAATCGGAGTGATCAAAACGAATCCATGACGGGAGGATAATAAATGGAAAAACTATCACAGACAAGAGCGCCGATTTATGAGGCGCTGGAAGAATTTAGAAAAAAAAGAGTTGTTCCGTTTGACGTGCCGGGACATAAGAGAGGAAGAGGAAACCCGGAGCTTGCAGAACTTTTGGGAGAAAAGTGTGTGGGGATGGATGTCAATTCCATGAAACCGTTAGACAATCTGTGCCATCCGGTCTCGGTGATCCGGGAGGCGGAGGAACTGGCAGCGGAGGCATTTGGAGCGGCACACGCATTTCTGATGGTCGGAGGGACAACCTCGGCGGTACAGAGTATGGTGCTCTCCACGGTAAAACGCGGGGAGAAGATCATCCTTCCGAGAAATGTGCACCGGAGTGTTATGGGGGCGATGGTGCTGTGCGGAGCAATTCCGGTGTATGTCAATCCGGAGTGTGATGACAGACTGGGAATTCCGTTGGGAATGAGCGTGAAAGCAGTTGAGAAGGCGATTTTGGAAAATCCGGACGCAAAAGCAGTGCTTGTCAACAACCCTACTTACTATGGGATCTGTTCGGATTTGAGAAGTATCGTAAAACTTGCACATGCCCACGGGATGCTCTGTCTTGCCGATGAAGCACATGGCACACATTTTTATTTTGGGGAGAATCTTCCGGCATCTGCGATGGCATGCGGGGCAGATATGGCAGCGGTATCGATGCACAAATCCGGGGGAAGCCTGACACAGAGCTCCCTCCTTTTAACCGGTCCGGAGGTACATGAAGGATATGTCAGGCAGATCATCAATCTGACGCAGACAACAAGCGGTTCCTATTTATTGTTGTCCAGCCTCGACATTTCCAGAAGAAATCTGGCGCTTCGCGGGAAAGAGACGTTCGCGAAGGTGATCCGGATGGCAGAGTATGCGAGGGAGGAGATCAATCAGATCGGCGGCTACTATGCCTATGGAAAGGAGATCTGTAACGGCGACAGCATCTATGATTTTGATATAACAAAATTGTCAGTACATACAAGAGAGATCGGTCTTGCAGGGATTGAAGTCTATGATCTTCTGCGGGATGAATATGATATTCAGATTGAGTTCGGGGATCTTGGAAATATTCTTGCGTATCTTTCCATCGGGGATCGCCCAAGAGATGTGGAACGGCTTGTCAGTGCGCTTTCGGAAGTGCGCAGAAGATTCGGCGGACCAAGCGCGGGACTTCTCTCCCAAGAATATATTGAACCACAGGTGATCGTTTCTCCGCAGACTGCATTTTATGCGGAGAAAGAATCGCTTCCATTAAAGGAAAGTGCAGGGAGAGTGTGCAGTGAATTTGTCATGTGTTATCCGCCGGGAATCCCGATCCTGGCTCCCGGAGAGAAGATTACAGAAGAGATTTTAAGATATATTATTTATGCGAAAGAAAAAGGATGTTCGATGACCGGACCGGAAGATCCGGATATTGAACGGCTGAATGTGCTGAAAGGAGTGTAGGGAAGATGGAGTTATGGTTTTCTGAGGTACAGACACCTCATGTAAAATTTTCTGTGAGAGTCGACAGACAGCTTTACAGTGGAAAAAGCGAATTTCAGCGGATCGATGTGTTTGAGTCGCCGGAGTTTGGACGCATGCTTGTGCTGGACGGCTATATTATGCTGACAGAGAAGGATGAATTTATTTACCATGAGATGATGACGCATATTCCGATGGCGGTGCATCCGTCCGTGAAAAATGTGCTTGTGATCGGCGCAGGAGACGGCGGGATCATCCGGGAACTGACAAAGTATCCGGAGATTGAGCATATCGATATGGTAGAGATCGATGAGCAGGTAGTGGAAGTGTGCAGGAAATATCTGCCGCAGACCGCCTGCCGGCTGGATGATCCGAGGGTAGAGATCCACTATGAAGACGGACTCCGGTTTGTGAGGAGCAGAGAAGATCAGTACGATCTGATCATCGTCGATTCTACAGATCCGTTTGGACCGGGGGAAGGGCTTTTTACAAGAGAGTTTTATGGAAATTGCAGCAAGGCGTTGAAAGAGGACGGGATCATGATCAACCAGCATGAAAGCCCGTTTTACGATGAGGATGCGATCTCCTGCCAGAGAATGCACAAACGGATTGTGGAATCTTTCCCGATCAGCAGAGTGTACCATGCGCACATTCCGACGTACCCGTCCGGACACTGGCTGTTTGGGTTTGCATCCAAGAAATATCATCCGCTCAGAGACTTAAATGACATCGCATGGAACATGAGGGGAATCTCTTGCAGATATTATACGACGACACTTCACAAAGGGGCGTTTTATCTGCCATACTATGTAGAGGAGATGTTAGAAAATGTTGAGTAAAAATGTAGAAGTATTTATGGCGTGTGAAAAGGAAGCAGATGAGGCAAACATCGTACTGTTTGGCGCTCCGTTTGATTCTACGACATCCTATCGTCCCGGCACAAGGTTCGGAAGCAGTGCGATCCGGAGAGAATCTTACGGGATAGAGTGCTACAGTCCATATCAGGACAAAGATCTGGAAGATAGCAGTGTGATGGACTGTGGTGATCTGGAGCTTTGTTTTGGCAATACAAAAAAAGCGCTTGCGCAGATTGAGATACAGACAGAGGAAATCTTAGACTGTCAGGCAGTTCCGTTTATGCTCGGAGGGGAGCATCTTGTAACACTCGGAGCATTCCGCGCAGTGCAGAAGAAGTATCCGGATGTTCATATGATACATTTTGACGCGCATGCGGATCTGCGGGAAGAATATTTAGGGGAGCCGCTTTCACATGCTTCAGTGATCCGAAGATGCTGGGAACTTGTCGGAGACGGCAGAATCTACCAGTTTGGTATCCGATCCGGTGACCGGGAGGAATTTTACTGGGGCAAAGACCATGTGACAACGAGAAAGTTTGACTTTGAAGGTCTTGAGGAAGTGCTGGACAAATTGGAAGGAAAACCGGTTTATTTCACGCTGGATCTGGACGTGCTGGATCCGTCTGTCTTCCCGGGAACCGGGACACCGGAGCCGGGCGGAGTTACCTTCGATGAACTGCGAAGAGCTGCGGAGAAGGTGTGCAGCCGGGCAAACGTTGTTGCCTGCGATGTGAATGAGTTAAGTCCGCACTATGATCCAAGCGGGATCTCAACAGCGGCGGCATGCAAGATTGTAAGAGAAATGCTGCTTGCGCTGAGCAAGTAGAAAATTCTCAGAAGCAATAAATGAAAAAATAAGAAAAAAGCAAAAGAAAAATAAAAGAGAACAAACAAGGAGGAATAAAAAATGGGTAAAGTGTTGATTGTAGGATGTGGAGGAGTTGCTTCTGTGGCAGTGCACAAATGCTGTCAGAACAGCGAGGTATTTGAGGAAATCTGTATTGCGAGCAGAACAAAATCAAAATGCGATGCGCTGAAAGAGAAACTCGAAGGAACAACAGAGACAAAGATCACAACCGCCCAGGTAGATGCGGACAATGTAGAAGAACTGATCGCGCTGATCGAGAAGGAGAAACCGGATGTGGTATTAAACCTTGCGCTTCCGTATCAGGATCTGACGATCATGGATGCATGTCTTGCCACAAAGACACATTATGTAGATACAGCCAACTACGAGCCGGAGGATACGGCAAAATTTGAATACAGTTGGCAGTGGGCATACAGAGAACGCTTTGAAAAGGCAGGGATCACAGCGCTTCTCGGAAGCGGATTTGACCCGGGTGTGACAAGTGTCTTCTCTGCATATGCATTAAAGCATGAATTTGATGAGATCAACTATATTGATATTTTAGACTGCAACGGCGGAGACCACGGGTATCCGTTCGCGACAAACTTTAACCCGGAGATCAATATCCGCGAAGTATCTGCAAAAGGTTCTTACTGGGAAGATGGAAAATGGGTAGAGACAGAGCCGATGGAGATTAAGAGAGTCTACAATTTCGACGGAGTCGGAGAGAAAGACATGTATCTGCTTCATCATGAGGAGATTGAAAGTCTTGCGTTAAATATTCCGGGAATTAAGCGGATCCGTTTCTTTATGACATTTGGACAGAGCTATCTGACACATTTAAAATGTCTGGAAAATGTGGGAATGACTTCGATCGAGCCGATCATGTATGAAGGAAAAGAAATCATCCCGTTACAGTTCTTAAAAGCAGTCCTTCCGGATCCGTCCTCACTTGGCCCGCGCACAAAAGGAAAGACAAATATCGGATGTATTTTCCAGGGAAAGAAAGACGGAAAAGAAAAGACTTACCAGTTATACAATATCTGTGACCATCAGGAATGTTATAAAGAAGTCGGATAGCAGGCAGTTGCATATACAACCGGAGTGCCGGCAATGATCGGGGCAATGATGATCATGACTGGAAAATGGAACAAGCC
>CAUWEA010000057.1:0-18530 GCA_963557735.1 uncultured Faecalimonas sp.
ATTCTCTCTTTGCTCTCTACTTTGCTGCTCATACCTGCAACTGCTTCCACAGCTACTTCTGTCGCTTTCTTCATACCTTTGCGGAGCACGATCGGATTTGCGCCTGCTGCAAGGTTTTTCATTCCTTCGTTGACCATAGCCTGTGCCAGCACTGTCGCTGTTGTTGTTCCGTCACCTGCAACGTCATTTGTCTTTGCCGCCACTTCACGGATCAGCTGTGCGCCCATATTTTCAAATGCATCTTCCAGTTCGATCTCTTTTGCGATCGTCACACCGTCGTTTGTGATCAGCGGAGCGCCAAATGATTTATCCAGCACTACGTTTCTTCCTTTTGGTCCTAATGTCACACGGACTGTATTTGCCAGCTGATTTACACCTGATTCCAAAGCACTTCTGGCCTCTGCGCCATATTTAATTTCTTTTGCCATGACTGATGTCCTCCTTAAATTCTGTCTTTTTTCTCTGCTTTGATGACCTTCCGTCATCTTCTATCTGATCTTCTATGCCTGACACAGTGATCTGTTCTCTCTGCATCCGGCATCTTTGTTCTCACTCTGTAATCCGTCCCGGCATATCGATGCCGCCTCTTCTGCCGCTATTCGATAATTGCCAGAATATCACTCTGTTTTACGATAATATACTCTTCGTCTTCCAGTGTCACTTCTGTTCCTGCGTATTTTGAATAAATCACCTGATTTCCAACAGCTACGTTCATCGTAACTTCTTTCCCATCAACTGTTCCGCCAGGTCCTACCGCTACAACTTCTGCCTGCTGAGGTTTCTCTTTTGACTGTCCCGGTAATACGATTCCGGATTTTGTTGTTTCTTCTGCGACTAATTGTTTCAATACGACTCTGTCACCTAATGGTACTAATTTCATGTAAATTCCTCCTTATACTACCGCAATTTCAAGGGCTGTGCGAAAGCTGTCAGAAGCCTTCCGTACCCATGCGATCTGTGCAGGGTAACTGCGCCGCCTTTATTAGCACTCATTTTATCTGAGTGCTAATTTGCTTTACTAATAAAATAGCACTATGTTTTTCATTTGTCAACTCAGTTTATATTTATTTTATAAAATCCATTTTCAATTTGAAGAATCAGAATATTTCCACTTTTTCCGAGAAATCTCTCCCTGACTCTCCCCGTACATTCAGCTGCTTCCTCCTCCGAAAAAATCGTGCACCGGTACACTGCATCCAGAGAAATTTCTGAGAGATCCATCTCCTCCAGATTCAAATATATGCACTCGGTCTTCGGGTCATACATGGAGACAACTCCTTCACAGCTGCTTTCGTTCTTTTCCGTCTTTGTCCCGATCAGATCTTCCATCACGATCGTTGCCCTGCAATTTTCAAACATACGCTCTGCTCCTTTCTGCCGCACATCAGCGAAAGGGTATCAGCACTGTCTCTGATACCCTTTTCTTTTACTCTCTATGCTTTGTATCCTTTTTCAGATTCTCCAGTTCTTTGAAAACAAAATCATTGATGACACGGATATAAGTTCCTTTCATACCGGAAGAACGGGATTCGATCACACCGGCACTTTCGAACTTCCGAAGTGCATTTACGATCACGGAGCGGGTAATGCCTACGCGGTCAGCAATCTTACTTGCCACGAGGATTCCTTCTGTTCCTTCCAGTTCGTCAAAAATATGGATGATCGCTTCCATCTCTGAGAAAGAAAGTGTGCTGATCGCTGATTTGACGATCTGCTCTTTTCTGACTTCCTCCGCACTCTCTTCATTCACCGCACGAAGCATCTCAAGTCCGACAACCGTTGTCCCGTATTCGCTCAGGATAATGTCGTCGATCTCATATAAAGAATCTTTCTTATAAATGAATAATGTCCCCAGTCTCTCATCTGCGATATTGATTGGTGTGATGATCGCCTGATAACTTCTGACATGCTCCGGGGAAAATCCAAGTGTCTGCAGATTCACATTTTCTTTTGTGGAGAGAATGCTTAATAATCTTTCGTTCAGCATCTCATCGATGTGTCCCCCGACTTCATTTGTGATCAGTTCCTGTATCTCATCGACTCCCTCGCATTTACTGATCCCGAGTACTTTTCCCTTTTTACTCACAACGAATACGTTGGAATTAAGAATTTCTGTCAGCACTTCGCAAATATCGTTGAATACGACTTTGCTTGAATTATTATTGTGCAGAAGTTTGTTGATTTTTCTTGTCTTGTCTAATAACTGTACGCTCATTGATTCGCCTCCGTTCACGACGTCTGTCGTCTGTCTATTTTACTGCTTTTATTTATTGTAGCAAATATATCCACAAAACGTCAAAACTCTTTTCACACGTCTATATTATCACGCATTTTCAAAAAATTCAACGGATTTTTCTAATTCTTTTTATTGTTTCTGACATATCCACATTTTTCATCTGCACAGACAAGTTTATTCCCCTTTTCAATCATATAGCCACCGCATTCCGGACACTTCTCCTTAGACGGCTTCTGCCATGACATAAATTCACATTCCGGGTTGTCTTCACATCCATAGTACTTGCGGCCTTTCTTTGTCTTGCGGAGCACGACTTCCTTTCCACAGAGCGGACAAGGCACACCGATCTTCTCCAGATATGGCTTTGTGTTTCTGCATTCCGGGAAGCCAGGGCATGCAAGGAAACGACCATGCGGTCCATATTTGATCACCATATTTCTTCCGCACTCTTCACAGACAACGTCTGTCACTTCATCCTCAATCTTGACGCTCTCAAGTTCTTTTTCTGCCACTTTGACAGCCTCATCGAGATCCGGGTAGAAGTTTCGGATCACAGATTTCCACTCTACCTTTCCTTCCTCGACCATGTCAAGCAACCCTTCCATATTGGCAGTAAAATTCACATCAACGATACTCGGGAACGAATGTTTCATCATATTGTTGACCACTTCTCCGAGTTCCGTCAGATATAAGTTCTTATTTTCTTTTGAAACATAACGTCTCGCAATGATCGTGGAAATCGTCGGCGCATACGTACTCGGCCGTCCGATTCCAAGCTCTTCCAGTGTCTTTACGAGCGCTGCCTCAGTATAATGTGCCGGCGGCTGTGTAAAGTGCTGTTTCTCCTCCAGCGCTTCCTTCGTCAGAACAGAGTCCTTATCAAGCCCCTTCACAAGCAGGTTATTTGCCAGCTTCTCTTCATCGGATTCTACGTAAGCAATGCGAAAGCCTTCAAAAATAACCTTCGATGTCGATACTGAGAACCGGTATTCTCCTGCACCGATTTTCACAGAGGTCGACTCAAATCTTGCAGGCTGCATACGGCTTGCTGCAAATCGCTTCCAGATCAGCTGATACAGCCGGAACTGATCCCTTGTCAGAGACTCCTTGATCGAAGCCGGTGTTCTGGAAAGATCGGTCGGACGGATCGCCTCGTGGGCATCCTGGATCTTTTTTTCAGAAGACTTTCGATTCTCATCGTCTGCCACAAATTTCTCCCCGTAAACTTCACGGATGTATGCTCTTGCCGCTGCATCTGCCTCCTCCGAGATTCTTGTAGAATCTGTACGGAGATAAGTGATGATACCAACTGTTCCGCTTCCCTTGATATCTACCCCTTCATAAAGCTGCTGCGCGATCCGCATCGTCTTCTGTGTTGCAAAATTTAACACCTTTGACGCCTCCTGCTGCAGCGTACTTGTTGTAAATGGAAGCGGCGCTTTTTTCAGACGCTCACTGACCTTCACTTCATCTACAAAAAATTTCTCATTTTCAATTTCCCGGACAATCTGATCCATCTCTTCTTTCGAGTGGATCGTCATCTTCTTATCCTTCCCATAGAAGCTTGCCGTCAGCGGTTTCTTTTCCCCCTCAACGCGGATTGTTGCATCCAGCGTCCAGTATTCTTCCGGGATAAATGCGTTGATCTCTTCTTCCCGGTCTGCAATGATGCGAAGTGCCACAGACTGCACACGCCCTGCACTTAATCCCCTTTTTACCTTTGCCCAGAGCAGCGGACTGATCTTATATCCTACCATTCTGTCCAGCGCACGCCTTGCCTGCTGTGCATCAACGAGGTTCATATTAATCTCCCGCGCATCTTTGATGGACGCCTTGACCGCATTCTTTGTGATCTCATTGAAGCTGATCCGGTAGACTTTCTTTCCTTCCAGTTTCAATGCCACATACAGATGCCATGAGATTGCTTCCCCCTCACGGTCCGGGTCAGTTGCGAGATAGATCTTATCTGCTTTTTTCACTTCTTTTCTCAGGTTCGCAAGAATATCTCCTTTCCCGCGGATCGTAATATATTTCGGTTCAAAGTCATTCTCTACATCAATTCCAAGCTGGCTCTTTGGCAGATCTCTCACATGTCCCTGTGATGCTGTCACAACATAATTGCTTCCCAGAAATTTTTTAATTGTCTTAACTTTTGCAGGCGATTCTACAATCACAAGATAACGTGCCATAAACTACTCCTTTATTTCTGTTCTTTCTACCTTTTTCCTCTCACATAGTATCCTTTGGAAATCTGCATGATCGTTCCGCTCATTTCCAAAGAAACAAGCTGCCGCATCAGTTCTGGAATCGGCAGCTTTGTTTCCGCCAGTATCTGGCCGATACTCTTCGGGTTCAAATCGAGACAACTATACACTATATTTTGTTCAGTTTCAAGTGTTATTTTATTTTCTGTCATATTCTTCACAAAATTTCCACAAATATTAAGATCTTCTAAAAGCTCCTCCGGGGATAAAATGATCCCTGCACCCTGCCGGATCAGACGGTTACACCCGCGGCTTAACTGACTGTCCACACTTCCCGGAAGTGCATAGACATCCTTCCCCTGCTCCAGCGCCATATCTGCTGTGATCAGTGATCCGCTGCGTTCTCTTGCTTCTATGACGATCACCACATCCGCAAGGCCGCTGATCAGACGGTTTCTTGCCGGAAAATACTGTGCAAGAGGCGGACTTCCCGGCAGCTGTTCGGACAAAATCCCGCCATATTTTTTTAAATCTTCATAAAGCCCCTTATTTTCCCGCGGATAGCAGACATCCACTCCACTTCCAAGCACGCCAAATGTTCCCCCTCTCCCATGCAGGGCTCCCCTCTGTGCCGCAGCATCGACCCCTCTTGCCATACCACTGATCACAGATATCCCCGCCTCACTCAGAATGCTCCCAATCCTTGCCGCATACGTTTCCCCATAATAACTGCAGTTTCGCGCTCCGACGACAGCTGCCGTCTTTTTCCCCTGCTGCGGAAGCTTTCCCATCACATAAACTGCATAGGGCGGCAACGCGATCTGCCTGAGCCGCTCCGGGTAATCTTCCTGCTCATAAGTGAGCAGTCTGACCCCCGCCGTTCTCCATTTTTCAGCCTTTTTTTCATCCCAGAGTGCCTTCCCTTCCCGTATTTTCTCTGCAATCTTCTCCGCCTCAGCATCTGTCATCCGCTCTTTTAATCTGCGCTTTAATGCTGTTTCTTCTATATAATATAATGTGTTTTTCTGTGGAAATTCTTCTGCAATCTTGATTTTTTCTGCCGCCCGGATTCCCTTTAATCCGGCAAACCAGAACCGGTATTTTTCCTCTTGTTCTATTATATTATCTTTCTTCTTTTCCATACCATCACCTCCAGTATTTCTGATCCATCGTCCGGTAGATCAGCGCCTCATCCAGATGACACGGTTCGATCCTATTGCTTCCCGCAAGGTCCGCGATCGTCCTCGCCACCCGCAGCACCTTGTAGTAAGACCGCGCCGTCAGCTGAAGTGATTCAAAGCTTCTTCTCATCTGCATTTCACTCTCTTTGTCAAGCACACAGTCTTTCATCAGCTCCTTCACAGCCACTCTCCCATTTGTCTGTTTTTCCAGTCCCTGATACCTCGCTTTCTGGACTGCTCTCGCCCGGCAGACACGCTCTCTGATACACTCCGAACGCTCTTCTTCCTTTGTTGTGACCAGACTTTCGTACTCCACTTTTGGCACATCGACACAGAGATCGATCCGGTCAAGAAGCGGACCGCTGATCCTTCCCAGATAGCTGCGGATTTCCTGCTCACTGCACCTGCATTTATTGTAGTCTGGAAACTGCCCGCAGGGACATGGATTCATCGCGGCTACAATGATCGTATCTGCCGGAAAGACATAGGTTCCCCCATTTCTCACAATATGGATCTTCTGTTCTTCCATAGGTTCCCGCAGCGCTTCTAACACATCTCTCCGAAACTCTGCCGCCTCATCCAGAAACAGACAGCCGCCGTGACTTAAACTCAGTTCTCCCGGAACCGGGTGCAGACCGCCGCCGACCAGCGCTGCTTTTGTGACTGTATGGTGGACTGCACAGAACGGTCGCTCCGCGATCAGCGGATGTTCTTCGTCCAACCGCCCTGCCACACTGTAGATTTTTGAAATCTCCATGCGTTCCTCCATCGAAAGCGGAGGAAAAATAGTCGGAATCCTCCTTGCCGCCATCGTCTTTCCCGCTCCCGGCGGTCCAATCATCAGAAGGTTGTGCTGTCCTGCAACTGCGATTTCTGCTGCCCGCTTCACAAATGTCTGTCCTTTAATCTCACTGAAATCTACCGATGAGCGATTTCCCGCCTCAAAACATTCCGACTGCTTCTCCGGAGGAACTTCCCATACAAACAGTTCTCCCTCCCGCTCTATCTTCCTGGAAATTTCGACAACCTCTGTCAGTTTCGACACCCCGATCACTTCCATTCCCTGGATCAGTCTTCCCTCCTTCTCATTTGCTTTTGGAATCATACAGCGGGTACAACCAGACTCCTTCGCGGCAAGAAGGATCGGAAGGATTCCGGGCACTTTCCTTATGCCGCCATCCAGACTTAATTCCCCGATCACAAGCATCTCCGCAAATGTCTCCTGGCAGATCACTCCGTTTGCTGCAAGCACCGCTGCCGCGATCGGAAGGTCAAATGCCGCTCCCCGTTTCCTTACATTTGCCGGCGAAAGATTGATCACCACCTTTCTTGGCGGAATCTGTATCCCGCTGTTTTTTATTGCCGTGCGGACACGCTCTGCCGACTCTTTGACTTCCGATGCAAGATGGCCGACCATATGGAAAAACGGAAGTCCGTTCCCCACATCTGCCTCCACATGGATAAACTCTGCCCGCATTCCCTGCAGAGCCGCTGATAAAACTGTACTGAACAACTCTGACACTACTCCTTTCATTTTTTTGATCTCTTGTTGATTTTCTGGCTGAAACGCCGGAATTGACTCTGGAACAGATTTTTCCAGAAGAATTTTCTTTACTATACCATATCTCACTGCACGATTCCACAAAAGCGCTGTAATTTTCTATTTTTTTATTTTTAGAAGCCGTTCGCTCTTCCTGTCAGAACCGCAAAAATAAGAGGTGCATTTCTGCACCTCAAAAAATTTTACTCCGCCCCTTGACAACGGACCAAAAATACATCCCTTACAGAACACGTTCTGCGGGATCTATCTCTTCTCATCTCTTCTGTTTTGCCTTTTTTGCCGCCTTATAAGCTTTCCTGAACTTCTTCCGGCTCTGTCTCTTCCACACGCTCATATTTAGAAAATACCTTCCGGTAAATATAGGAAGTCACAAATGCCAGAAAACCAAATCCTGTCATCAGCCAGAATGCCAGCGCCGTGATCAGCGCCTGCGGACTGATCAGACTGAAAAATACTGCCAAAAAATTCACTCCAAAAAGGAGCAGTGTGAACGGGAAACTACCAATCCCGATAAACAGCGCATTCTTGAAAATCTGCTTCATCGTCGCGCGGAACCGTGCGATATAAGGGAAAATATACATTGCGATCATCAGGTATACAAAGGAGATCGCATAGATTGTCACACCGAACACTTTTCCAAACGTTCCCTCCAGTCCCATCGCAAACCGGATGTCTACCAAAAGTACCATTCCGACTGCCATCAGAGCGATCCACGCGATGGTGCTCTGTTTAAAATTCTCTTTGAATCCTTTCAAAAATCCTTTGACAATATAGCTTTCTTCGTTCTTGACTGCCTTTAATGTCACGGAATATAACGCTGTCCAGGAAGCGCCGATCGTCACGATTGGAATACTGCATAAAAGAAACAAAACATTGAGGATCACCAGGTCGGCCACCCTCCCTAAAAATCTCCAGACAACATTGTCTGTGTCAAATAATCTGCCCATACTATCCCTGCCATTTCTACTATTTTTGCGGCAGCTGCCGCGCCCTGATCTTGTCAGACATAACTATATGATAGCACGTTCCCCCTCGATAGTAAACAGACATTTTCATTGGTTTTTCAACCGTTTTCATGTGGAAAAGCACAAATATCCCGCGCTTCACATAAGCTATATTAAATATGCTTAGAGGTGCTTATCTTGAAATCATTTCCAACTCCCCTCACATCTGCTGAGGAACAATATTATCTGCAAAAATATACAGAGGGCGACCTTGAAGCAAAACATATCCTGATCGAACACAATCTCCGCCTTGTCGCCCACATCGTCAAGAAATACCAGCGTCCGGAAGAACATAATGAAGATCTGATCTCCATCGGAACCGTAGGGCTTGTGAAGGCAGTCATCACTTTTGACCCGGAAAAAGGCAACCGGCTCTCCACCTACGCAGCGCGCTGTATCGAAAATGAGATTCTGATGATGCTCCGCTCCAGGAAGAAATCTTCCAGAGAGATTTCTCTCTATGAACCGATCGGCACGGACCGGGAAGGCAATGAGATCCAGCTATATGATATTATGGAGACAACGGATGATGAGATCCATGAAAAAATCAATCAAAAAGACGATATCCGTATTTTATATGAAAAAGTCGAATCCGAACTTTCGGACCGGGAGCGGATCGTTCTGAAAATGCGGTATGGTCTCTATAATGAAGAAGAATACACCCAGCGGGAAATTGCAAAAAGGCTTGGGATTTCCCGCTCCTATGTATCGCGCATTGAAAAGAGCGCTGTACAAAAACTGCGCCACTTCTTTCCTGCCTCTTAACAAAATCGCTGCTGGTATTGAAGCATTTGCGCTCTGCAAACCGCGTATCCGCATACCGGTCGTATTTTTGATTCTGCGGACTTCCGGAAAAATTTCTCAGAAAATGAGAAAGAACTGCCATCCTCTCCGATCAGTCAGGATCGTTCTGGCGGCAGTTCTTTTTCTCTCTGTACCCTTTTCTTCTGCGTGCTTCTACGCTTCTTTTGCTTCTTGTCTTCTTAAAATATCATACTGCTCAAGCGGCATTCCAAGATCCACATACAGTACCTGTTTTGGATGCGGCGCGCTCTCCTGCTCATTGCCATCCTCATCTAAGATCCGCTTTACTTCCACACAAATATTGTCTCCATTTGGCTTCATCACCTCGATCGTCTCGCCGACAGAGAATTTATTTCTCTGTTCGATCCGGTAAGTGCCGTCACGCTCTTCTCCTACGATTCCGAGATAAGTATATTCCTTCACATATGTGTTACTGTCATAAATCTGTGTTGTCTCATCTGGCTTGCCGAAGAAAAATCCGGTTGTAAACTGGCGGTAAGTGCAGTTTGAGATCTGTTCCAGATACCACGGCATATTTTTCTCATACAGCGCCGGGTCCTTTTGATAATCATCGATCGCCTTGCGGTACGTTCTTGCCACAGTCGCCACATAAAGCGCGGTCTTCATCCGCCCTTCGATCTTCAGACTGTCGATTCCGGACGCCAAGATTTCTGGAATATGCTGGATCATACAGAGATCTTTCGAGTTGAAAATATAAGTTCCTCTCTCATTTTCATATACCGGCATATATTCTCCCGGTCTTGTCTCTTCCACCACCGAATACTTCCATCTGCAAGGATGTGTGCATGCGCCGCGGTTTGCATCTCTTCCGGTGAAATAGTTGCTGAGCAGACATCTTCCGGAATAAGAAATACACATTGCCCCGTGGACAAATGTCTCGATCTCCAGATCATCCGGAATATTGGCACGGATCTCTTTAATTTCCTCCAGAGACAATTCTCTTGCCGACACCACACGGGATGCTCCCAGCTTGTGCCAGAAATTATACGTTGCATAGTTCGTATTATTTGCCTGCGTGCTGATATGACGCTCAATCTCCGGGCAGATCTCCTTTGCGATCTCAAACACACCCGGATCTGCGATGATCAGCGCATCTGGCTTGATTTCCTTTAATTCCTTAAAATATTCCCTTACCCCCGCAAGGTCATCGTTGTGTGCAAGGATATTTGCAGTGACATATACCTTCACATCATGTGCATGTGCAAATGCAATCCCTTCCTTCATCTCCTCCATAGAGAAATTCTTCGCCTTTGCACGGAGTCCAAATGCCTCTCCTCCGATATAAACTGCATCGGCTCCAAACATAACTGCTGTCTTTAATACTTCCAGGCTGCTTGCCGGAATCAATAATTCTGGATGTCTTGCCATAGATTCTTTCCTTTCTGTCATCTGTTCTTCTATTATACTCTAAGTGTATCACGCTTTGTGCCGACTGCTTCAGATCAGAGCCAGTCTTTACACCGTCTGCCTCTGATCTGAAGCAATTTTTACGCTGACAGTTGCACCGTCTCCGATCGGTACAATGGATGTCAGCAGTCTTTCATCATGCTTTAATGCGTATAAATATTCCCGCATCCGGCTGTGGATCGTCCGGTTCCTGCGCTCCACTGCAAACCGCGACTCAATGATATCCCCTTCCTGAAGGACATTGTCCGACACAAGGACCCCGCCCGGCTTTAACAAACGCATCACTTCCGGAAGGTAATAAATATACTGTCCTTTCGCCGCATCCATAAAGATAAAATCATACGGCTCCTTCAGTGTCTTCATCACTTCCATCGCGTCCCCCTCAAGAAGGGTGATCTGCGCTTCCTTCCCGGCTCTTTTAAAATTCTCCCGGGCGATTGGGATCCGCTTCTCATACTTTTCGATCGTCACGATCTCGCAGTCCTCCGGCGCATACTCACTCATCAGTATCGCCGAAAATCCAACCGCTGTCCCAACCTCCAGGATCCGTCCCGGCTTCTGCATTGCAAGCAGCACTTTCAGAAAACTCTGCATCTCTTTGCGGATGATCGGCACATAAGTATCCAGCGCCTCTTTCTCGATCTGCTCCAGGATCTCTGTATTTTCTGTGTCGAGCGAGTTGATAAATGTCACCATTCTTTCATCTACAATCATGTATCTTCTCCTCCGCTTTTTCTCTCTGTATCTTCCATATAAAATAAGGCGGAGAAAAACTCCTCCGCCGTCTGTATTCTATACATCCATAATGATCGGAAGGATCATCGGACGTCTCTTAGTCCGCTTCCAGATAAAATCATTCATCGTATCGCGGATCACTAACTTAATTCTGCTCCAGTCTGCGTTGCGGTTATTTCGCAGGCAGTTCTCAAGCGCATCGGAAAGCACCTGTCTTGCCTCTTCCATCAGTCCTTCGGACTCCCGCACATAGACAAATCCTCTGGAGACAATATCCGGTCCTGCAAGAAGCTGGTTTGTTCCTTTCTCCAGTGTCAGAACGACGATCAGAATGCCGTCTTCTGCCAGATGCTGACGGTCACGCAGTACAATATTTCCGACATCTCCGACTCCGAGTCCGTCTACAAGGATCGCTCCGGTCTGTACTTTGTCCACAACTTTTGCACTTTGGTTGTCCAGAGCCAGTACCTCACCGGATTTTAATATAAATACATTTTCTTTCGGGATCCCAAGCGCTGTCGCAATTCCTGCATTTGCCTTTAAATGGCGGTATTCTCCGTGAACCGGGATTGCATACTTCGGCTTCACAAGAGAGTAGATCAGTTTTAACTCTTCCTGACAGGCATGTCCGGATACGTGGGCATCCTGGAAGATCACATCTGCCCCTTTCTGGGAGAGTTCGTTGATCACTCTTGACACTGCCTTCTCATTTCCCGGGATCGGATTGGAACTGAAGATAACCGTATCGCCCGGCTTGATGCTGACCTTCTTATGGATATCTGCTGCCATGCGGGACAATGCCGCCATAGACTCTCCCTGGCTTCCGGTCGTGATCAGAACGGTCTTCTCATCCGGGTAATTTTACAACTGGGCGATCTCGATCAGTGTCTTATCCGGCACATTCAGATAGCCGAGTTCTGATGCAGTGGAGATGATATTGACCATACTTCTTCCTTCCACGACAACCTTTCTGTCATATTTGTAGGCAGAATTGATGATCTGCTGCACACGGTCTACATTGGATGCAAACGTAGCAATAATGATCCTTGTATTCTTATGCTCTGCAAAAATCTGGTCAAATGTCTTTCCGACGGTCCGCTCTGACATCGTAAATCCCGGGCGCTCTGCATTCGTACTGTCTGACATCAGCGCAAGCACACCTTTCTTTCCGATCTCAGCAAATCTCTGAAGATCGATCGCATCTCCGAATACCGGTGTATAATCAACCTTAAAGTCACCTGTATGCACAACGATCCCCGCCGGCGAATAGATTGCGAGCGCAGATGCATCTGCAATACTGTGGTTTGTCTTAATAAATTCAATCCGGAACTGTCCCAGATTGATCGACTGTCCATGCCGCACAACTTTTCTTCTTGTACAGCGGAGCAGGTTGTGCTCCTTTAATTTATTCTCAATGATTCCCATCGTAAGCTTCGTCGCATAGATCGGCAGGTTCATCTCTTTTAATACGTAAGATAACGCTCCGATATGGTCTTCATGCCCGTGGGTAATGACAAATCCTTTTACCTTTTGGATATTGTCTTTCAGATAAGTAATATCCGGGATCACAAGGTCGATCCCAAGCATGTCATCTTCCGGGAACGCCAGTCCACAGTCTACCACGATAATACTGTCCTCATATTCAAAGGCAGTAATGTTCATTCCGATCTGCTCAAGCCCTCCGAGCGGAATGATCTTTAATTTTGAATTGCTCTCTTTTTTCAAGAACTACACCTCCATGTTTCATTCTACTTTCTTTTCTCTGCACTTTCCTTTTCTGCACATTCTTTACATTGTCCGTAGAATTTCAACTCGTGGTCGAGAACATGGAAATCCGTTTTCCTCTCAATATAACTTTCCAGTTCCTCTAAGAGATCATCTTCAAAAGACCATACCTTTCCACAACTTTTACATATCAAATGATGATGGTGGTGCTTTCCTTCCCCACCTTCGATCAGGTGTCCGATTTCATATCTGACGCACCCATCATCCAGATTAATCCGATCCACTAATTGCAATTCCAGTAACAACTGTACCGTCCGGTATACGGTCGCCAATCCAATCTCAGGATAGTCGACTTTCACCAGTTCGTAAATGTCCTCCGCTGTCATATGCTCACCACGATGTTTTTCAAGCACCTCAAGTACAAGCAGCCTCTGGTTTGTCACTTTCAGTCCCTGCTCTTTTAAAATTTTCTTAAACGCTTCCTGGTTTAATGTCATATGCCACCTCATCTGCAAAGTTCTATACTCAAATGTATCAAACTACATTTCAATATCAACGTCTTCTAATAATTCTTCAAATACTTTTGAAACTGCAAGAAGTTCTGTGTCATCCTCCACAACTTCATATACACTTTCTTCCTCTTCTGCTTTACTTAAATCTTTCAAGATCAGACATTCTGCGTCGTCCTCCTCAGAATCTGTGACAAGGATGTATGTCACGCCTCCTAATTTTGTCTGTTCTAATACAAAAAATTCTGCCGCCTGATCTTCGCCTTCCAATGTGAATGTAATCTTTTCCATAAAAACTCCTACACTTCTTCGCTCTTCTCTTCTGACTTCCGTCTGAAACAGATAGAATCCAGATATCCCTGCAAGATAAAAACTGCCGCAATCTTATCCACATATTTCTTGCGGTCTTCTCTTCGTACGTTATTCTCGATCAATGTCCGTTCCGCCTCGACTGTCGTCAGGCGCTCATCCCACATCGTAACCGGAAGTCCTGTTCTCCGCTCAAGCATCTCCTTGAATTCTAGCGACTTCTCTGCGCGGTCACCGACTGTGTTGTTCATATTCTTCGGAAAGCCCAGAACAATCTCCTCCACCCCGTATTCCTGCACAAGCGCTTCGATACGGGCGAGCGTCTTTCTTAACTTGTTCTCTTCCTTCCTGCAGATTGTTTCAATTCCCTGGGCAGTAAGACCTAAAGGGTCACTGATCGCGACCCCTACTGTCTTAGACCCGTAATCCAGTCCCATAATCCTCATACGATATTATTCCCATCCGTGATGCTCGATATACGCCTTCAGCATCTCCTCTACAAGTTCGTCCCGCTCCATCTTCATGATCAGACTTCTCGCTCCGTTGTGACTTGTAATATAAGTCGGATCTCCTGACATGATATATCCTACGATCTGATTTACCGGGTTGTATCCTTTCTCTTTCAGTGCCCCGTACACAATCTCAAGTATATCTTTCGCCTTGATCTGCGGTCCGGTCTCCACATGAAAGAACTGTGTATTACTCAAATCTTTCATCTTTCATTCCTCCGTTTCATACATTTCTATTTTAATATAAATGTACTGAAAATACAATGAATATTTTGTGAAGGATTTTTAAAATGATTCTCAAAATACTTTTCTGCGCGTTTTAAATTGCATCTGCCGGCCACGCATCTTCTCCTACCGTGACTTTCAAAAGTTTGCCCGAAAGATCCTGCCCGGACACAACTGCCAGGCGGATATACTCTTTTGTATGCCCAGTCCAGTATGTCTTTCCGTTTTTCTCCATCGTCTCTTCCACAAGGATCTCTGTCTCTTTTCCGCTGAATCCTTCCTCATAGTTTTTCCGGTTGCGCTCATCCATGGCAAGCAGGATATTGCTCCTTCTTGTCTTCTCCGGCTCCGGAACCTGATCCGGCATCACTGCCGCCTTTGTCCCCTGCCGTTTGGAATATTTAAAGATATGTGTCTCATAGAAATTGACTTTCTCCACAAACGCCCTTGATTCCTCAAACTCTTCTTCTGTCTCTCCCGGGAATCCAACGATGACATCGGTAGTCAGCGCCGGATTTTCAAAATACTTCCGGAGCAGTCCGCATTTCTCCAGATATTCTCCGGCAGAATATCTTCGGTTCATCCGTTTCAGTGTCGCCTCGCAGCCGCTCTGCAGAGACAGATGAAAATGCGGACAGATCTTCGGAAGAGACGCCAGTGTCTCTGCAAATTCTTCCGTGATGATACGAGGCTCCAGCGATCCCAGGCGGATCCGCTCAATTCCTTCTACTTCGTGCACTGCCTCGATCAGCGAAAGCAATGTCTCTTGTTCCTCAAAATCCACCCCATAGGAACTCAGATGGATCCCCGTGAGCACAACTTCTTTATAGCCATTCTCTGCAAGTGTGCGCACCTCTTCTACTACTTCCGCTTTCCTTCTGCTTCTGACACGTCCCCTCGCATACGGGATGATGCAGTATGTGCAGAACTGATTGCATCCGTCCTGCACTTTAATATATGCCCGCGTATGTTCTGCCGTCTTTGTCAGGTGAAGCTCCTCGTACTCTTTCGTGTGATTGATATCGATCACTTCCTGCTGCACAAATGCTCCTCTTTCCTCTTTTCTTTTCTGCTCATATGCTTCCAGAATTTCAATCAGATTCTGCTTTTTATTATTGCCGATCACGATATCGATACATGCATCGAGTTCCCCTGTGTTCTCCTGTGCCTGCACATAGCATCCCGCCGCTACAACGATCGCATCGGGATTCATCTTCTTTGCCCGGTGGATCATCTGTCTGGACTTTCTGTCTGCCATATTTGTCACTGTACACGTATTGATGATATAGATATCCGCCCCTTCCTGAAAGGGAACAATCTCATAGCCATTCTGCTCTAACAGTTCCTGCATCGCCTCTGTCTCGTATGCATTCACTTTACATCCAAGATTATGTAATGCTGCCTTTTTCATCTTTTTTCCTTTCTTTTCTTGTTTCTATGTCATTGTTATCCAAAATCACGAAAATTTTTCCATTTCTTTGGCACTTTGTTCCTTGACTTTTATACCCCCAAACTTTAAGATAAGGGTAGAACAAAATTCAAGGAGGATTATTCAATGAAAACAGTACAAATTTCATTAAATTCAATCGACAAAGTAAAATCTTTCGTAAACGAGATCACAAAATTTGATCACGATTTCGACTTAGTATCCGGAAGATATGTGATTGACGCGAAATCTATCATGGGTATTTTCAGCTTAGACTTATCAAAACCGATCGACTTAAACATCCATGCTGAAAAAGAACTTGATACTATCTTAGAAGCACTTGCTCCATACTTAGTATAGATTTCTATCGTCTGATACAGCTTTGATAAAGAAGTATATACAGATGTTCTCCGGAATATCTGTAAGAAAATATAGATATGTTCCGACCGGTATTCTTTTCCGGTTCCGGAACATATCTATTTTTTGTTTTATGGGAAATCTGATGTTCCTGAAAACAAAATCTTCCGGTGAGCACACTGCGGCAGAAAGAAGCTCTGCCGCAGATATCCTCCGTTATTTTACAACGATCGTCTCCACTGTATCAATCGCTGTCTGGAACAATTCATCAATCTTCTCTGCAAGATTTTCTTCTGATCTGCGGATCACATTGATATTCGGCTTAGTCACCGGATGCTTTGCGACAAAAATCGTACAGCAATCCTCAAACGGAAGGATCGACGTCTCATACGTGTCAATCTTCTCTGCGATCTCCACGATCTCCTGCTTATCAAACCCAATGACCGGGCGATATACCGGAAGGGTACATACATCGTTGGTCGCTGCAAGACTCTGCATCGTCTGGCTTGCCACCTGACCGATACTCTCTCCGGTGATCAGTCCGAGACATCCACTCTCTTTTGCAAAATGCTCTGCAATCTTCATCATATAACGGCGCATGATAATCGTCAGTTCATCGTGTGGACACTTATCATAGATGTACAGCTGGATATCTGTAAAGTTGACAATGTTTAACTTGATCGGTCCGGAATACTTTGCCACCAGTTTGGCAAGATCGATGACCTTCTGTTTCGCACGCTCGCTTGTGTACGGCGGCGCATGGAAATAAGTCGCCTCCAGTCCGACACCTCTCTTTGCGATCATATAACCAGCTACCGGGCTGTCGATCCCTCCTGACAGAAGCAGCATCGCCTTTCCGTTTGTTCCAACCGGCATTCCCCCCGGTCCCGGAATGATCTCCGAATAGATATAGATCTGCTCACGGATTTCAATATTCAGCTTGATCTCCGGCTTATGCACATCTACTTTGATCTCCGGAAATGCCTCTAAGATCGCCTCTCCAAGATCGCAGTTGATCTCCATCGAATTCTTTGGATAGCTTTTCTTTCCTCTTCTTGCCTCTACTTTAAATGTCGTATGCTTATCCGGATACATCTGATCCATGTAATCCACAACATCTTTCTTTAACTGTTCAAATCCCTGGTCTTCCACATGGACAACCGGACAAATTCCGACAATACCGAAAACTCGCTTTAAGCTTGCGACCGTCTCCTCGTAATCGTACGCTCCTTCACATTCTACGTAAATTCTTCCCTGGGATTTGTGGATGTCAAATGTCCCATCCACATCTTTCAGCGCATAGCGCATCTGCCGGATCAGCGCATCTTCAAAAAGATAGCGGTTCTTTCCCTTGATCCCGATTTCTCCATATTTAATCAAAAATGCATGAAATACCATTTTTTTATCCTTTCTTCTTATATACTGTATCATTTTCCCGCCCCTTGTCAGACAAAGACTGTCTGCCGGCAGCCATGTATGACCGGATGCCGGCAGGGACAGCCTGTCAGGCAACGTCTGCCTTCCGCATCCATTCTCACCGGGATGCCCGGAGAGCGCAGGGTATGCTTTTCTTTAGTGTCTTGTATAGCGTCTCAGCATCGGTACACAATTATATAATGTTTCCAGTGTGTAGTCAATTTCCTCTTCCGTTGTAAATTCAGAGAGACTGAACCGGAGTGTCGCATCGAGATATTCTTTTTTTACCCCGATTCCTTTCAATACCCCGCTGATCGCCGGATGATTGGACGCACATGCAGAACCGGATGACACATAGATTCCCTTATCTTCCAGTGTATGAAGCAGCACCTCGCTTCGGATCCCTGCCACACCGACACTGATGATGTGCGGCGCGCTCGTCTCATCTGTCACACCGTGGATCACTACATCGTCGATTTTCTGAACGCCTTCGATAAAACGGTTCTTGAGCGCACGCATCTTCTCTATCTTTGCATCCAAATCTGTATAAATCTCTTTGACCGCTCTTCCAAGTCCTGCGATCCCCGGAACATTCTCTGTGCCGGAGCGGATATTTTTCTGCTGTTCTCCTCCGAAAATGATCGGATGGATCTTCACTTTCTCATTGATATACAGTGCGCCGATCCCTTTCGGTCCGTGGATCTTATGTCCACTGACAGACATCATATCCACACCGATCCTTTTTGGATAGATCCGGTATTTTCCAAATCCCTGCACAGCATCTACATGAAATAAAATTTTATCATTATAGTCCTTAACGATGCGCGCCGCTTCCTCGATCGGCTGTACTGCTCCCATCTCATTGTTGACATACATGATCGATACAAGGATTGTCTCCTCG
>CAUWEA010000058.1:0-18284 GCA_963557735.1 uncultured Faecalimonas sp.
GCTTGGTTAGTAGCACTGACCAAGCTACTAACCAAGCTACTGACCGAGCTAACCAGGGTAATGATAACTCTGTAGTTACACGCATCTTGAAAGTAATTCAAGAGGAACCGTCGTTATCTCAGAAAAAAATTGCAGACATCATTGGAGAAAAGTATAGTACAGTTAAGTATTATATGGAATCCATGAAAAAAACTGGAATTATAAAAAGAGAAGGTTCAAGCCAAAAAGGGAAATGGATTATTCTATAACCATATTTCACACAATTCAATAATTACATTACTCTGCTGATACAGCCAGTCCGTAAATTCTGGTTCTAAGTCAATAGTTGGGGTGGGATTTTATAAATCCCGCTCCATTGTTGCATTTGAAGGCATCTAGGTGTTGTTATATAAAACTACCTATTTTATTGCATGGCAAATAAACCTTCAAGTGCCAGTCTGTTAAAATCAATTAGTTACAAGAAAAATACGAGTTCTGAGACGCTGGAAATTTCTAATTCCATAAGATGTTCGTTTCAGGACTTTTATTTTATTATTGAATCCTTCGGTTGGACCATTCGTGATATGTGCATATTTAAAAGCATTTAAAATTTCTTTAGACCATTGAATCTCCGGAAGGGGAAACACCGTTAGAAACTTGTCTGAGAGTGATCGAGGAAGCGGAAGAAAACGAGTAGGGTTAAGGGTAGGATCATAGACAAAATTATCACAGAAAAGAAGAGAATACTATGAAAAGAAAAATAAGAAATGGATTTTTATATCTTGGAATAATGGGATTGGCGATATCCGGCTGTCAATCGGCAGATCAGAAACAGCACACTGCGGATGAAACAGCAAGTCAGCAGGAAGTTGACCGACAAGAGAAACATAAGAAGAAACAAGACAAAAAAGAAATCTGGATTGAAAACCCGCTGTCAGAAAAAGACCGTGCATATGTTGAGGGACAGAGTCAGATGAACAATGGGGAGAGTGAGATGTATCTCAATGCGATCGTTCCGTGTGAGCCGTTAAATCTGACAAGGGAGCAGAAGCTGGAGGATTTTGATTTCTTCTGGAATACAATCCGGGATAAGGTGTACTGTCTGGAAGAAGATTTTGCGGCGGCAGGCGTAGACTATGAAGCATACATCGCAGGATTCCGGGAGCAGGCAGCACAGAGTGAGAATGACTATGAGTTTTGGCGCATTCTGGAAGATTCGAAACAGATGTGCAGAGGATGGCATATCAATCTGGTATCGCCGTATTCCGCATTGATAGAGTCGCTGAATGACGTCGGGGAAATCAATATGATCAGAAAGACTACCGGAGATGAGCAGAAGCGAAAGCTGAAATATTGGGACGTACTTTTATCACAGAAGGATTATCAGTATAAGAGCAGCAGACAGAAGATGCTTATGGCAGAGCCGATGCCGGAATTGAAGATCATAGATGATTAGACGGCGGTCATTACAGTGCCTACCTTTGGATATGCGACGCAGATGGAAAAAGCGGGGAATCTTTATATAGAGTATATGAAGCAGGTGTCGGATTATGAAAATGTTATTTTTGATCTGAAAGGAAACCGTGGAGGAATCAGCAGATTTCTGTACCATAATCTGATCGCTCCGAATATTGACGAACCTCTGAACAGTATAAATCTGAGATTTTTCAAAATGGGAAAAGATATCGCGGATACCGAACTGATCCCTGCCACCGAAGGAGGACCGTGGACTTATCAGTTTGGCTATCGAAAAGATACAATTTATGCATCCGCGCCACTTTCGGAGTTGCCGAAGGAACTGGAGATAGAAAACAGCGATTATGGGAATGCAGACTATTTCGTAAGAACAGATTTTTCTGTTCTCCCAAGATATGATCATAAGATTCTAAAAGGAAATTTATGGGTATTGACCTATCCGGAAAATTATTCCGCGGCAGAAGAATTTGTCTCTCTATGTAAAGATACCGGATTTGCAACGTTGGTAGGAAAACAGACGAAAGGGGATGGCGGCGGAGGCATGGCGCTGCGTTTTGTACTGCCAAACAGTGGATTGATCGGAAGTGTGCAAAGTCTCTGGACCTTGAATGAAGATGGGACAAATAATAGTATAGAAGGAACGAAGCCGGATCTTGAATCTCCGGAAGGAGAGACACCGCTTGAGACTTGTCTGAAGGCAATCGAGGAGTCTTAGTGTGCCTGCTCCGGCAGTGGTTTCTGAAAAAGGGGATGGAGAGAAACCCTGGCATAGAAGCGCTGGTCAGCTGATATGCCAGGGTTTACAAAAATTTTATAAATGTTTATAAGCGTTTTGGTGTATTTAGCAAGGTGACATGCTATAATAATGAAGTTAGATTGAAGCAATTATAGAAAGAATATAGAACAAGAGGTTGGACACGATGAAATTAAAGACACGTCTGGTCATTGCTTTTATGACTATCATTATTTTGCCGGTACTTCTGACGAGTGCTGTATTTTGTGGATTCGCGCAGCTTCAGATTCGTTCGATCGAGAAGACATATGGCATTACGGGGACAACCTATGAGGCATTGTTAAATACAGTGCAGGTACCGAGCAGGATCACGAAGGAAGCGTACCATGAGCTGGCGGATGTGGCGGATGCAGATCCGGGGAAGCTTGAGGATGCCTCTTATCTGGAAGAATTTAACCAGAAGCTTCGGCAGAAAGGTTCTTACCTGCTTGTGAGAAAGGATGATACGATCGCGTACATGGGAGAGGATCCGCAGAAGACGGAGGCGGTGATTCCGGATCTTCCTGCTTACGAGGAGTACAATGCAGATTCCGAAAATGGTGTATACATCGGAGGGGAGGCGCAGGTACTTGTAAAGCAGGTGGATTTTGTCAGCGATGAGAAGAATAAGTGCAGTGCATTTATCGTGACAGATGTGACGAGTATGCTTCCGGAAGTGTCCCAGTTTCTGAAAGATATCCTTGTGGCAGTGATCGTGATCCTTGTCATCACCGGGGCGCTGCTTGTTGTCTGGATCTACAGAGGGATCAAGATCCCGCTTGTGAAGATGCAGAAAGCGACGAAGAATATCAAAGAGGGCAATTTAGACTTTCGCCTTGTGCCGGATGCGGATGATGAACTTGGACAGCTTTGCCAGGATTTTGAGGAGATGCGGAAGCGTCTGAAGGATAATGCAGAGGAGAAGCTTGCCTATGACAAGGAGAGTAAGGAGCTGATCAGCAATATTTCCCACGATCTGAAGACACCGATCACAGCGATCAAGGGATATGTGGAAGGGATCATGGACGGCGTTGCAGATACTCCGGAGAAGATGGAGAAATATATCCGCACGATCTATAACAAGGCAAATGAGATGGATCTTCTGATCAATGAACTTACCTTATATTCTAAGATTGATACGAATCGTATCCCATATAATTTTACGACATTGTCGGTCAACGAATATTTTGACGACTGTGCAGAAGATCTAAAGCTGGAACTGGAGCAGAGAGATGTGGAGTTTGGATATTTTAATTATGTGGAGGAGGATATCCGGATCATTGGGGATGCTGAGCAGTTAAAGAGAGTGATCAATAATATTGTGACGAATTCGCTGAAATATATGGATAAGAAGCGGGCGCGCATCAACCTGCGTGTGAAGGATGTCGGTGATTTCATCCAGGTAGAACTGGAGGATAATGGAAAAGGGATCGCGGCGAAGGATCTGCCGAATATCTTTGACCGTTTTTACCGGACGGACGCATCGAGAAATTCTTCCAAGGGTGGAAGCGGCATCGGGCTTTCTATCGTGAAGAAGATCATCGAGGAGCACGGAGGTAAGATCTGGGCGACGAGCAGAGAGGGAACAGGAACGGTCATGTATTTTGTGATCAGAAAATATCAGGAGGTACCGGTAAATGAGTAAGATATTAATCGTAGAAGATGAAGAAGCAATCGCAGATTTGGAGAGGGACTATCTGGAACTGAGCGGATTTGAGGTGGAGGTTGCAAATGATGGGGAGACGGGGCTTGAGAAAGCGCTGACAGATCCTTTTGATCTTGTGATCCTCGATCTGATGCTTCCTGGTGTGGATGGATTTGACATCTGCAGGGAAGTACGCCAGAAGAAGAATACGCCGATCATCATGGTGTCTGCGAAGAAAGATGATATTGACAAGATCCGGGGGCTTGGACTTGGGGCGGACGATTATATGACAAAACCATTCAGTCCAAGTGAACTTGTGGCGAGAGTCAAGGCACATCTTGCAAGATATGAGCGTCTGATCGGAAGTAATGCACAGACAAATGATATCATTGAGATCCGTGGACTGAAGATCGACACAACAGCGAGAAGAGTGTGGGTCAATGGTGAGGAGAAGGCATTTACGACGAAAGAATTTGACCTGTTAACATTCCTTGCAGGACATCCAAATCATGTGTATACGAAGGATGAACTGTTCAGCGAGATCTGGGATATGGAATCGATCGGGGACATTGCGACGGTGACAGTCCATATTAAGAAGATCCGGGAGAAGATCGAGTACGATACTTCCAAACCGCAGTATATTGAGACAATCTGGGGCGTCGGATACCGCTTCAAGGTATAGTCCGGACAAAAGAATAAGCGCTGCCAAAATCCGGGAAAGCCTGGATTTTGGCAGAGGATGGTTCCTGCGCCTGCGGCGCAGGAATCTTTTTTTGGGACTGTTATATTTGAAAGAAGTGTAGTATAATTGATTCAAAAAGCATAAAGGGAGAAAAAGTGAAGAAAAATGTTTAAATGGAAAGAAAAAAGTGTGAGGCTGAGCACGATGCAGATGCTTGCAGCAGGATTTTTGCTCGTAATCTTTATCGGCGGGGTGCTGTTATGGCTTCCGGTCTGTAATCAGGAGCCGATCGCATTTACAGACGCACTTTTTACATCGACATCAGCAGTTTGCGTGACGGGGCTTATGACGATCGTCCCGGCGGCACAGTTTACACTTCTTGGTAAGGTGATATTACTTGTTTTGATACAGATCGGGGGACTTGGGGTTGTTGCGGTCTCTACATTCTTTCTTGTTGTGATCGGGAGAAAGATCACAGTCAAAGAGCGTGTGATGATCCAGGAGACGTACAACATGGAGTCATTATCCGGTATGGTAAAGTGGATCCTGAGGATCCTGAAAGGGACATTTGTCGTGGAAGGGATCGGAGCGGTCTTCTTTTCATTTCAGTTTATCCCGGAGTATGGATTTGTAAAAGGGATTGGATACAGTGTATTCCATTCTGTCTCAGCATTTTGTAATGCAGGAATCGATATCCTGGGAGCAGAGAGCTTTGCAGCGTACGCGAAGAATCCTCTGATCAATCTGACGACGATGACATTGATCGTGGTAGGGGGAATCGGTTATACAGTCTGGTTTGACATCACTGATACGATCAGAAATTCCCGGAAAAAGGGAGAGAGAAGGCGTGGGCTGTTTAAAGTCCTGACACTGAATTCCAAAGTTGCCCTGACGATGACAGCGATCCTTATCACAGCAGGTATAGTCAGCTTTCTGTTTCTGGAATATTCTAACCCGGATACATTCGGTGAATTTTCCTTCGGGGATAAGGTGATGGGAGCGGCATTTCAGTCAGTAACGACGAGAACTGCCGGATTTTTCACTGTTCCGCAGGGGGATTTAAGAGAAGAATCTATTTTTATTTCCTGCCTGTTGATGTTCATCGGAGGATCTCCGGCAGGTACTGCCGGCGGTGTAAAGACAACGACGATCGTAATGCTGTTTCTCACAGCGGTCACTGTTGTCAAGGGAAATAAAGACACGGAGTGTTTTGGCAGAAGAATCCCGGAGGGGAACATTCGGACGGGAATTTCGGTCGTGCTGATGTCCTTTAGCATTTTGATGATCGGGACGATTGCGGTGTCTGTGATCGAGTCGGCAGGCTTTCTGGATATTCTGTTCGAGACGACATCAGCGATCGGAACGGTAGGGCTTTCTACCGGCCTTACACCGGCACTTCACACAGTAAGTAAATTTATCATCATGGTCTTAATGTACGCAGGACGTATCGGACCTGTGACAATGGCGCTGGCATTTGGATTTAAGAAGAACCCGACGAGCCAGATGAGGCAGCTGCCGGCGAAACGTCTGATGATCGGATAGGGGGATAAGAAAAATGAAAAAACAGTATGCAGTATTTGGACTTGGAAAGTTTGGTTCCAGTGTGGCAGTGACGCTGGAGAAGCTCGGATGCGAGGTGATCGCAGTTGATATTGTCGAGGAAAAGGTGCAGGATATCGCAGACCAGGTATCTTATGCGATGCGCGCAGATCTGCATGACACGGGAGTGATCCAGTCGCTGGGGCTCCGCAATCTTGACGGTGCGGTTGTGGCGATCTCTGACAATATGGAATCCAGTATTATGGCGACGATCTTATCGAAAGAAGCAGGAATCCCATATGTACTTGCGAAGGCGCAGGATGATCTGCATGCGTCTATTTTAAAGAAGGTCGGTGCAGACGCGGTAGTATTTCCGGAGAAGGAAATGGGAAGAAGGGTCGCAAAGAGTTTAGTTTCCACGAACTTTGCGGACTGGATTGAGCTGTCGCCGGATTACAGTATGGTGGAGACCGAGGTTCCGTCCAACTGGGTTGGGAAGACTTTGCGGGAACTCCGTATCCGGGAGCGCTATGGCTTTAATGTGGTCGGCATCAAAAAGGGTGAGAAAGTAGACGTCAATGTTGGACCGGAGAAGCCGCTGGAAGAAGGAAGCATTATGATCTTCATCGGAAGTAATGAAATGCTCAGTAAATTTAAAGGGGAATAAACATGATTACAAGCACATCGAATGCGAGAGTGAAGGAGCTGGTGCAGCTTCAGAAGAAAAGCAAAGTACGAAATGAGCAGGGAGTCTTTCTTGTAGAAGGGATCAGGATGTATCAGGAAATTCCGCAGGAGCAGCTGGTGAAAGTCTATGTGTCAGAGACATTTGCAGACAGGCATTGGGAAGAGATCAGTAGTATCCGTGATAAGAGAAAGCTGGAATATTTATCCGATCATGTTTTTCAGTATGTCTCGGATACGAAGACTCCGCAGGGGATTCTCTGTGTTGTGCGCCAGTCATCGTATCGGCTGGAGGAACTGCTGGAGGCAGAGGATGCACATCTTCTTGTGTTGGACAACCTTCAGGATCCGGGAAATCTCGGCACGATCTTACGCACAGCGGAAGGTGCGGGGGTGACCGGGGTCATCATCAGCAGGGAGAGTGTAGATATTTATAATCCAAAAGTCATACGGTCCACCATGGGGTCGATCTACCGGGTGCCGTTTGTCTATGCAGAAGATTTAAAAGAAGTACTCGCAAAGCTTCAGGAGCATGGGATCTGTACCTATGCGGCACATCTGGATGGGAAAAATAGTTACGATAAGGAAGATTATACAAAAAAGACAGCGTTTCTGATCGGAAATGAAGGAAACGGGCTGAGAAAGGAGATCGCGGATCTGGCAGATATATGGATCCGGATCCCGATGCAGGGGCAGGTAGAGTCGTTAAATGCGGCGATTGCCACATCGGTTCTGATGTTTGAGGCGGCAAGGCAGAGAAGAAATCAAAAACAGAGTTAAAAAGAGACGGTCAATCCTCGGGGAAATCCGAAAGATTGGCTGTTTTTTTATTTCACAATTTCACAGGGAATCTCTGCGAAATCCTATGAGATCTTATGGAAAAAACAAGTTTCCCGTGAGAATGTAAAACCAGAAAAATGCTGTGTGGAAAGAGGGATCATGCGGGGATGGACAAAATTTCCAGTCAAAGAAAGTTGACAAATGGCGGAAAAGCTGTTAGGATGTGTCTACAAACTAAATGTAACAAGTTTGTAACAAATGCAATAAAAATGAATTAAAAGAGTATAATATAATTAACTTTTAATTCGTTTTATTGCAAAAGCAGGAGGAAATGTATGAGAAAAGAGAATAAGAAGATGCTGGCAGGGCTTCTGTCTGCTGTTTGTGTAATATCAGCAGGATTGGAAGGCAATGTGTCTGCGGCATCAACTGAAACTCGGAAAGCTGGCAGCATAGAAGAAACACAGACAATTTCATCTGCACTGGCATCCGCGCTGGAGCAGATACCGGAGGTCGCGGCAGTCGCAGTGTCTACGCAGGAGTGGTTCCAGAAAGCGGTGGCAAACATTGATGGGGAGATCGATGTGCGGGCAGCAGGGGAAGAAGGAAGTGAAGTTGTCGGGAAACTATATCACAACACGATCGTGGATATCGAGGAAAAAGGGGTTGTATGGACGAAGATTTCCGCAGGTGAGGTAAACGGATATGTAAAGAGTGATTCCCTCGCGTTTGGAACGGATGCGGTAAAGAGAGCCGATCAGGTATGCCCGGTGGTAGAAAAAGTGCCGGAGGGCAGTCAGGAAGCGGTGCGGGTCAGAGAATCTGCACCGGCAAAGACGATCGCGCAGATCGAGGAAGAGAAAGCTGCGGCGGAAGCGCAGGCAGCGGAGGAGGCCAGAAAAGCAGAAGAGGACAGAAAGGAAGAAGAAGCAAGAAAGCAGGCGGAAGAAGCAGAAGCCCAGGCACAGCAGCAGGCAACCCAGGCGGCGCAGCAGACTGTCACAGCAGCAAACGGGGAGCAGGCGCTGCTGGCAGCGCTGATCTTCTGTGAGGCAGGGGGAGAGCCATACGAAGGTCAGGTTGCAGTTGGAGCGGTCGTTATGAACCGTGTCCGAAGCGGTATTTTTCCAAATTCGATCACAGAAGTGATCTACCAGAGCGGGCAGTTTGGACCGGCGATCACCGGGCTGCTTGATGCAGTGCTTGCAGATGGCCGGACAACAGCCAGCTGCTATCAGGCGGCGGCAGATGCGCTTGCAGGAGCCAATCCGATCGGGGATGCACTTTACTTTGGAAACGGTGATTACGGACAGCTGATCGGAAATCACTGGTTCCACTAGAAGCAAACAGAATATTGATCAGGGGAGTATGGAAGAGATGTCCGGATTCTGCAAAAAGGTGTGAAGGCATCAAAATGCAGGATTCGGACATTTTATTATGGGAAAAGTTCCGGGGAAAGAGAGGGACTTGGATTTTGTAAAAACGGTAAAAATCTTCTGGAAAATGAGGAACTTTACAGGGGCATAGATTTTACAGATAATCTTATAGAAAATATCTATAATCTTATAAAAAATAGCAATTTGACTTCGCTTTGAAACGCCTATATCATCGTAAGTAAAGGTCGAAATATGGAGGAAAACGAACATGGAAGTGATTAAAGAGTTACCAGAGGTATTTGAAGAGTTTGCAGAGCAGCGCAAGAATTCTTTTCTGGCAGTAAAGAAGCTGAAAGATCAGGGAATCCCGGTAGTCGGAGCCTATTGTACTTATTTTCCAAAGGAAATCGCGATGGCGATGGGAGCGGCGACCGTCGGATTATGTTCTACATCAGATGAGACTATTACAGAGGCGGAGAAAGACCTTCCGAAGAACTTATGTCCGCTGATCAAATCCAGCTATGGATTTGCAAAGGCTGATAAATGTCCATTCTTTTATTTTTCAGATGTAGTTGTCGGGGAAACAACTTGCGATGGAAAAAAGAAGATGTATGAATATATGTCAGAGTTTAAAGATGTATTTCTTATGGAGCTGCCGAACACACAGAGCGAAGAAGCGCTGAAACTGTGGAAGAGCGAGAACATCCGGTTTAAAGAATACTTAGAGAAAAAATTCGAAGTGACGATCACTGAGGATGATATCCGCAGAGCAATCCGTGAGGAAAATAAAGTTCGAAGATCCTTAAAGAAATTTTACGAAGTGATGAGACATGATCCGGCGCCGGTCACCGGTATGGATCAGTTTAAGGTACTCTATGGAAGTGGATTTAAATTTGACAGAACAGCGATTCCGGAAGAGGTGGACGGAATTGTCGAGAAGATTGAGCGAGAGTATGCAGAAGGAAAAATGCTGGACAAAAGACCGAGGATCCTTCTGACGGGATGCCCGGTAGGCGGAGCGACAGAAAAAGTGATCAAAGCGATCGAGGATAACGGCGGTGTTGTCGTAACTTATGAAAATTGTACCGGTGCAAAATCAATCGATAAGCTGGTCGATGAGGAGAACCCGGATGTATACGATGCACTTGCAAGAAGATATATCGACATTGGATGCTCTGTCATGACGCCGAACCCAAACAGACTGAAATTGTTAGACCGTCTGATCGATGAATACAAAGTAGACGGTGTTGTGGAAATGACACTTCAGGCATGTCATACATATAATGTAGAGACACTTGGGATCCGCCGCTTTGTAAATGAGAAAAAGGGCATTCCTTATATTAATGTAGAGACCGATTACTCCCAGGCAGACATCGGACAGCTCAATACAAGGATCACAGCATTTCTGGAGATGCTGTAATATATCAGAAGAGGTTAGAAACGTGAACTATGTAGGGATTGATATTGGTTCCACTGCATCCAAAGTCGTAGTGCGGGGCACAGCTGATATGCAGTTTGTGCTTCCTACGGGGTGGAGCAGCAAGGAGACAACACAGACAATCAAAGAAAAATTAAAGGAAAATGATGTGGACGTTCTGAAAGAAGAAACAAAAGTTGTCGCGACCGGGTATGGACGTGTCGCAGTAGACTTTGCCGATTATGTGATCACAGAGATCACCTGCCATGCGAGAGGCGGAAGAGAACTGGCGGGGGGAGACTGTACGGTCATCGATGTCGGTGGGCAGGACACAAAGGTGATCCTGATCGAGAACGGAATGGTCCAGGACTTTCTGATGAATGATAAATGTTCCGCGGGAACCGGAAAGTTTTTGGAGATCATGGCAAACAGACTTGGCGTGACGCTGCAGGAACTTTTTGACCTGGCAGAGAAAGGGACTGTGCTTCCGATCAGTTCTCTCTGTACGGTCTTTGCAGAATCCGAAGTGATCAACTATATCGGTGAGGGAAGAAGCAGAGAGGATATCGCGGCAGGTGTCGTAGACTCTGTTGTGACAAAAGTAGCACAGCTTGCCATGCGAAAGGCAATGACGGACCGTGTGATCCTGACCGGAGGGCTTAGCCACAGCGCCTACTTTACAAGACGGCTTTCTGAACAGATCGGAAAGCACGTGGAGTCAACTGCAGACGGAAGATATGCGGGGGCGCTCGGGGCGGCGATCCTTGCAGAAGAAAAATCAAAAAGAGCGAGATAGAACGACAGAAAATTCTGTTTTCAGAGGAAAAAAGATACCGAAATCAGCGAGGTATCTTTTTTCTATCTGACTATTGTATTTCAGAGAAAAGTATAGTAAGATAAGAAAAATAAACAACGCAATGGATTCTGTCTAAGAATGAGATGGATCATTGAAAGGGGGCTTTTCTATGTATTATACGACAGGAAGTATCGCGATGATGGTGCTCGGTATTATTGTCCTTATTATTATTGTAGGGCTTATCATATCGTGCGTGAAGATTGTACCGCAGGCACAGGCGATGGTCATTGAGAGACTGGGTGCTTACAAGACAACATGGGGTGTAGGATTTCACATCAAAGTACCGATCATCGAGAAAGTGGCACGAAAGGTAGACTTAAAAGAGCAGGTGGTAGATTTCGCACCGCAGCCGGTGATCACAAAGGATAATGTTACGATGCAGATCGATACGGTTGTCTTTTATCAGATCACAGATCCAAAGCTGTTCTGCTATGGAGTTGCTAACCCGATCATGGCGATCGAGAATCTGACAGCGACGACGCTCCGTAATATCATCGGTGATCTGGAGCTGGATGAGACACTGACATCCAGAGAGACGATCAATACAAAGATGCGGGCATCCCTCGATGTCGCAACGGATCCATGGGGCATCAAAGTCAACCGTGTAGAGTTAAAGAACATCATTCCTCCGGCTGCGATCCGTGATGCGATGGAGAAACAGATGAAAGCAGAACGTGAGAGACGTGAGGCGATCCTGAAGGCGGAAGGTGAGAAGAAGTCTACGATCCTTGTGGCAGAAGGTAACAAGGAATCTGCGATCCTTGATGCGGAGGCAGAGAAGCAGGCTGCGATTCTCCGCGCAGAGGCCCAGAAAGAAAAGATGATCCGAGAGGCAGAAGGTGAAGCAGAAGCGATCCTGAAAGTACAAAAGGCGAACGCAGATGGTATCCGGTTCCTGAAAGAAGCAGGAGCGGATGAGGCTGTGCTGACGATGAAGAGCCTTGAGGCATTTGAGAAAGCATCCGACGGAAGAGCGACGAAGATCATCATTCCTTCCGAGATCCAGAGCATCGCAGGACTCGTGAAGTCTGTGACTGAGATCGCGACAGAGAAAGAAAAATAAAGACAGGAAAGCAGATTTATAAGAGAAGGGTGGCTGCCGCAACAGATTTTGCGGCGGCCTCTTCGCTTTTGACAGGGCAGGAGGAGATTGCGTGAAGCCGGTATTAGATCTTGAAAAAACATATGGGATTGTATTTGACGGAGGGGGCGCAAGAGGCGCATATCAGATCGGCGCCTGGAAGGCGATGCGGGAAGCGGGGATTCAGATCAGCGCAGTGGCAGGGACATCTGTCGGTGCGCTGAACGGTGCGCTCGTGTGCATGGGAGATATAGAGAAAGCAGAAAAAGTGTGGGAGAAGATCACATTTTCAAAAGTGATGGATGTGGATGATGAGATCATGGAGAAATTATTGGAGCGAAAGCTTCCGCTCCATGAAGCCGTCCGGGAGATTTTATCTGTGATCAAAAACGGGGGAGTCGATGTAACTCCGCTGCGGGAACTGATCCATGAGATGGTCGATGAGGAGAAGATCCGAAAGTCGAAGACAGCGTTTTATCTGCTCACGTTTTCTGTATCCGATAGGAAGGAACTGGAACTTGGGATCGAGGATATTCCGGAAGGACTTCTGGAAGATTTCCTTCTGGCAAGTGCGTACCTGCTTGGATTTAAAAATGAAGAACTGCATGGAAAGAAATACCTGGATGGAGGCGTGATCAACAATGTGCCGCTCGGAACACTGGTGGAGCGCGGGTACCAGAATATCATCGAAGTGCGGATTTTCGGTCCCGGAAGAGAGCCACGCGTCTATCTGCCTGATGATGTCAATGTCTATGAAGTGGCGCCGCGGGTGAAGCTTGGAAGTATTATCGAGTTTCAGGCAAAGCGGAGCAGACAGAATATGAAGATTGGATACTATGATGCAAAGCGTCTGATCTATGGTCTGGCAGGTACGATTTACTATATTGAACAAACGAAAGAAGAGTGGTATTATGAAAAGAAGTTTGAGGGACTGACAGAGCATGACCGGAAGGAAATTGCATTCTGGCTGAAGCTTCCGCTGCATACGAAGGCAGCAGAATTGTATCTTGCGATGCTGGAGGCGAGCGCCAAATATCTGCGTGTTCCGAAGTATCGGATCTATACCGTAGAAAGCTTGTTTGATCTTGTAAAAGAAAAATATGAAAAAAGAGACAACAAAGAGTCGGTTCCATACTTTACGGAACTGCTCTTTGCGATGGGAAAGGAAGAATAATATGGATTTAAAAGGACGTCATTTTTTAACACTGAAAGATTTTACTGCGGAAGAGATCACATATTTTCTTGATCTCGCTGCAGAGTTGAAGGAAAAAAAGAAAAAAGGGATTCTGACAGAGACGCTGCGTGGGAAAAATGTGGCGCTGATCTTTGCAAAGACAAGTACGAGAACCCGCTGTTCTTTTGAGGTGGCAGCGCATGATCTCGGAATGGGGACAACATATCTGGAGCCGGCCGCATCCCAGATTGGTAAGAAGGAAAGCATTAAGGACACCGCAAGGGTGCTCGGGAGAATGTTTGACGGCATTGAATACCGTGGATATGGGCAGGAAATCGTTGAGGAACTGGCGCGGTATGCGGGTGTTCCGGTCTGGAATGGTCTTACCAATGAATATCATCCAACACAGATGCTCGCAGACCTTCTGACGATCCGAGAACATTTCGGGAACCTGAAGGGAAGAAAACTTGTCTATATGGGAGATGCACGTTATAATATGGGGAATTCGCTGATGATCGCATGTGCGAAGATGGGAATGCATTTTGTTGCATGTGCGCCGGAAAAATATTTCCCGGATCAGGTGCTCGTGGAAGAGTGCCAGAGATTTGCCGGGGAATCGGGCGCAACGATCACACTGACCGAAGATGTCAGCGCAGGAACAAAAGATGCAGATATCATCTATACCGATGTCTGGGTGTCTATGGGAGAGCCTGACAGTGTGTGGGAAGAGCGCATCCGTGATCTGACCCCATACAAGGTGACGATGGATGTGATGAAAAATGCAGGAGACCAGGCAATCTTCCTTCACTGTCTGCCGGCGTTCCACGACTGGGAGACAGAAGTCGGAAAAGAGATGGGAGAGCGCTTCCAGATCCGGGAGATGGAAGTGACCGATGAAGTTTTTGAGTCTGCCCAGTCAAAAGTGTTTGATGAGGCGGAAAACCGCATGCACACGATCAAGGCGGTGATGGCCGCAACTCTGGGGGCATAGCGGTGAAGACAGAGATATTGAAAATGCTGCGGGAGAGTGGAGACTATCTCTCCGGGCAGGAGTTGTGCGAACATTTCCAGGTATCCAGAACTGCCGTCTGGAAGGTCATCGCACAGCTGAAAGAGGAAGGATATGAGATCGAGGCAGTGAGAAACAAAGGGTATCATCTTAAGGAAAGTCCGGATGTATTGTCAAAAGAAGAACTGGAAAGCCGGATCCATACAGAAACGATCGGAAGATGTGTGGAATATTTCACGGAGACAGATTCCACGAATATCCGCGCGAAGCAGGCAGCAGGTCAGGGGGCGCTGCACGGTACGCTTTTTGTGGCGGACCGGCAGTATGCGGGAAAAGGACGCAGAGGCAGAACCTGGGATTCTCCCGAGGGGACAGAGATTTTCATGTCTTTGTTGCTAAGACCGAAATTTCCGCCGGACAGAGCGCCGATGCTGACGATTCTGATGGCGCTTGCCGCTGCGGAGGCAGTACGAGGGCAGACCAAGCTTGAGGTACAGATCAAATGGCCGAACGATCTTGTTATCGGCGGGAAAAAGATCTGCGGCATCCTGACTGAGATGAGCGCTGAGATCGATTATATCGATCATGTGGTGATCGGTGTCGGGATCAATGCAAACCGGAAGCAGTTTCCGGAGGAACTGAAGGAGAAAGCAACATCCCTTTTTATGGAAGGGGGAAGCCCGGTCAGGCGGGCAGAGCTGGTCGCAGGAATCTTGTGCCAGTTTGAGAAGCTCTATACACAGTTTGAAAGCGAGCAGAATCTTCGGTTCGTGCAGAAGAGCTACAATGAACAGTCGGTCAACTGCGGCCGGAAAGTGACTGTTCTGGAGCCAAAACGAAACTGGGATGGAACGGCAGTCGGGATCAATGAAGAAGGAGAACTTCTGGTAGAAAATGAAGCCGGGGAGCTGATCACAGTCTATGCCGGAGAAGTGTCTGTGCGCGGAATTTACGGGTATGTATAAGGGGACGACCAGAAGCACAAAAAAGTAAGCAGAAAAAATGGAGTAACAAAAGATGTACGAAGAAAAAGTAGTATTGTGCGGGGCAAACTCGTATGAAAAGAAATATTATCTGAATCCGGATTTTGAGGCGCTGCCGCAGGAGATCCAGGATGAATTGAAAATCATGTGTGTACTGTACACAGAAGATGTGGGAGGGATCCTCACGCTCGTCTTTGAGGAGGACGGTACGCTCTGCTTTGAAGTAACGACAGAGGATTTTGATCCGATGTTCGATGAGATTGGAAGCAAGCTGAAGATCAAGGAGATGCAGCAGACAAAAGAAGAACTGCTGCGGTCGCTGGAGCTTTACTATAAAGTATTTTTCTTAGGAGAAGAAATTTAATGTTATTAGTTATAGATGTTGGAAATACAAATATCACACTGGGTGTATATAAGGAAGAAAAGCTGGAGGCAAAGTTCCGGATGACGACAAAGCTTCCGAGAACATCAGATGAGTATGGGATCTCACTCTGTGACCTGATCGAACATCAGGGATTTGAGATCGGACAGATCGATGCGGTGATCATCGCTTCGGTTGTGCCGGATATCATGCATTCGCTGACAAGTGCGATCATCAAATATCTGGATGTCTACCCACTTGTCGTATCAAGAGAGATCGAGACCGGGATCAAGATCGGAATGGATAATCCACGCATGGGTCCGGACCGGATCGTCGATGCAGTTGCTGCATATGAAAAATATGGCGGGCCGGTGATCGTTGTGGACTTTGGGACGGCGACTACTTATGATGTGATCGCGGAGGATGGATCCTTCATGGGAGGCTGCATCGCAACCGGGATCCGGACATCTGCGCGTGCGCTCTGGGGCGGAGCTGCCATGCTGCCGGAGATTGAGATCAAGAAGCCGGATGTGATCATGGGGCAGGAGACGATCACAAGCATGCAGGCAGGACTTGTATACGGTTACATTGGACAGACAGAGTACATTGTCCAGAAGATGAAAAAAGAAGCAGGTCTGGAGAATGTAAAAGTCATCGCGACCGGAGGGCTTGGAAAGATTATTGTCTCAGAGACAGAGGTATTTGATGCCTACGACCAGAATCTGACGCTGGACGGGCTTCGGATCTTATATGAGAAGAATAAGCAATAAAGCAAATCAATGAGACAGAAAGGAAAGAGATGCTACAAGGAAACAGATTGAAAATAGGGACAGTAGAACTGGAGAATCCATACATACTGGCGCCGATGGCAGGAGTGACCGACCTGCCTTTTCGCTTGCTCTGTAAAGAGCAGGGGGCAGGACTCCTCTGCATGGAGATGGTCAGTGCAAAAGCGATCCAGTACAAAAATAAAAATACGCAGGATCTTCTTCGGATCCACGAGAAGGAGCAGCCGGTTTCACTCCAGCTGTTTGGCTCTGAGCCGGATACGATTAGTGAGATCGCAAAACAGATCGAGGAACTTCCATTTGCGGTGCTTGACATTAACATGGGGTGTCCGGTACCGAAGATTGTCAAGAACGGAGAAGGATCTGCGCTGATGAAACAGCCGAAACTTGTGTATGAAATCGTGAGCAAGACGGTAAAAGCGATCCAGAAACCAGTTACAGTCAAGATCCGGAAGGGATTTGATGATTCCTGCATCAATGCAGTGGAAATTGCAAAGATTATAGAGGAGGCAGGCGGCGCTGCGGTGGCAGTACACGGGCGGACGAGAGAGCAGTATTATTCTGGAAAAGCAGACTGGGATATCATCCGCCAGGTAAGGGAAGCAGTATCGATCCCGGTGATCGGAAATGGAGATGTAACTTCCGCAGAAGATGCAGTCAGAATGCAGCAGCTCACCGGATGTGACGGTGTGATGGTAGGCCGGGGCGCCCAGGGAAATCCATGGATCTTCCGGGAACTGGTGGAATATGACCGGACCGGTGTGATCCCTCCACGTCCGTCTATGGAGGAATTAAAAGCGACAATGCTCCGTCATGCAAGGCTTCAGATCGAGTACAAAGGCGATTATCTCGGGATCAGAGAGATGCGCAAGCATGTGGGATGGTATACGATCGGATTAAAAGGTGCGGCGGCTCTGCGGGCGGAGATCAACCAGGTCCAGAGTTATGAAGAATTGGAACAATTACTTGGAAACAAATTGACATTGTAGTCGAAAACATGTATAATGTTGAAATTGTGAAAATAGACTTATTTTACAGAAAATATTCGCTGAAAAGCTGACAAATAATAGGGGAATGTTATAAGCATACAAGGAGGTAATATGCAATGGCAGACAAGAAAACAATACTTACTTATGCGGGATTAAAGGCGCTCGAAGAAGAGCTTGAGAACCTCAAAGTAGTAAAACGTAAGGAAGTCGCAGAAAAGATCAAAGAAGCGAGAGAACAAGGTGACTTATCAGAAAACGCAGAGTACGATGCAGCGAAAGATGAACAGAGAGATATCGAAGCGCGGATCGAAGAGATAGAGAAGATTTTAAAGAATGCAGAAGTTGTTGTCGAGGACGAAGTAGATTTTGACAAGATCAATATCGGATGTTCTGTACTTGTGTACGACAAAGAATTTGATGAAGAGATCCAGTTTAAGATCGTAGGTTCCACAGAGGCAAACAGCCTTCAGGGCAAAATTTCCAATGAGTCTCCGGTAGGACAGGCACTGCTTGGCAAGAAAGTCGGAGATGAGATCCAGGTAGAGACGCAGGCAGGCGTTATGGAATACAAAGTGTTAAATATTGAAAGAGCAAACTAAGGAGTGAGAGAAGTGGCTGAACAGAAGAATGTACAGGAGCAGGATGTAAACCAGCTCAGACAGGTACGCCGGGAGAAACTGGCAGACCTTCAGG
>CAUWEA010000059.1:0-18270 GCA_963557735.1 uncultured Faecalimonas sp.
CGCCGATACTGGCACATATGGTATTAAATCTGACATCTGTGATCTTATCGGAGATCGGCGGGTTTAGCTGGATGTTTGAACAGCCGATGCGAATGGGGATCGCGACTGTTGCATGCGCGGCAATCTCAGCGACCATGTATGTGATGATCCAGAGGATCGGACAGGAAGAACCGACACAGGCAGTGAAATAGCAGCCGGAGAAAAATTTCAAAGAAGACAGAAGTTTCCAAAAGACAGTCAACAGGACAGTCAGAGAAGCGCTTTATAGAAGATGAAACAAAAAGTAAAATGTCCTGCCAGGTCAGATTCCCGGCAGGACATTTTTCAGGATAAAAAGGGAAGAAGCACTATTTTGCAGGAACGATCTCGAGCCAGTATCCGTCCGGATCTTCTATAAAGTAGATTCCCATAGCTTCATTTTCGAAGCAGACACAGCCCATTTCTCTGTGTTTTGCAAGCGACTCTTCATAGCAGTCTGTCTCAAAAGCGAGATGGAACTCGTTGTCACCAAGCTCATATGGACGATCCCAGTCACGGAGCCATGTCAGTTCCAGCTGATGTGGTGTTGTCCCATCTCCGAGATAGACTAAGATGAAACTGCCATCTTCTGCACGGTGTTCGCGGACAACATCAAGTCCGAGCGCTTCCTTATAAAAAGAAAGTGATTTTTCTAAATCTCTTACATTGAAATTATTGTGTACAAATTTAAAACTCATTGCTGTTCCTCCTAAAAATTTTTCTTTGAGTATAACTTGCCGGCAGAAAAATGTAAAGAAGTTTTCTGTGACTGAGAGAACAGACAGAGCAAAAAAATGCTTTTTTGTGGATGGAAAAATATTACAAAAATGTTAAAAGTTATTGCATTTTAGATGAAAAGAAGATATAATACCCCATATGAGGGCAGATATTTTATCTAAAATAATAAATTTGGAAAGTCAGGATAGGTATTTTATGTATAAGAAAAAATTTGGAAAATTAGTGATTGCTTCGTTAATGGCAGCAGCTTTAACAGTGACACCAGTTTTTGCTGCACCAACAGTGAATGAGTTAGAGCAGAAGAAAGCAGAAGAGCAGAATAAAGTGAGCGCTCTTCAGGCAGAACTGACAGAACTTCTTACAAAGATGGGTGATCTGGAAGCGGATCTGATCGAAAAGGGTACAGAAGTGACTCAGGCTACAACAGATCTGGAAGCAGCACAGAAGAAAGAAGAAAAACAGTATGAAGATATGAAGCTTCGTATCAAATACATGTATGAAGAAGGAGATGCGACGTTTGTTGAGAAACTTTTGACAGCAGACAGTATTTCAGAACTTCTGAATCAGGCAGATTTTGTACAGAGCGTACATTCTTATGACAGAAAAATGCTTCAGGAATATGTAGATACAAAGGAACAGATTGCCGATTTAAAAGAGACTCTGGAGACAGAGATGGCAAATATGGAGAAGATGCAGGAGAACTATGAAGCAGAAAAGCAGAATCTGAATACAACGATCGAGACACACAGAGCGAACGTGGCAGATTTTGATGCACAGCTTCAGGCAGCTGTTCAGGCAGCAGCAGAGGCAGCGGCGCAGAGAGAAGCAGAACTCCGGGCAGCCGTAAATCAGATTACAAGTGAACAGAATAATAATGGAACAAGTAGTCAGAATAATGAAAATGGGAGTTCCCAGAATAATGGGAATGCAGGTTCTCAGAATAACGGCAATGCCGGCGGACAGAACAACGGTGGAAATAATGTAGCACCGCCGCAGCAGGGTGGTTCCGATAACACAACCGGAGGAACAGATCAGGGCAATGTAGATCAGACACCAAGTGTACCGCAGACACCACAGCAGCCAGAACAGCCGCAGGAGCCAGTGGCGCCGCCGGTTGGAGATACAAGTGTAGGACAGGCAATCGTAAATGTTGCTTATGGATATCTTGGAATCCCATATGTATGGGGAGGAACGACAACAGCTGGATTTGACTGTTCCGGTATGGTGCAGGCAGCTCACGCGGCAGTGGGAATCAGTCTTCCACGTGTCAGTGAAGCGCAGGGAGCATGCGGACAGCCGGTAGGAAGTATGGCAGAAGCACTTCCAGGTGATATTGTATGTTATGGTTATCATGTAGGAATTTATATTGGCGGCGGACAGATGATCCATGCACCAGAACCGGGAGATGTTGTAAAAGTATCTTCTGTATACGGTTCTCCGTGGTTCAGACGCTGCTGGTAATCAATGAGAGAATAGAGGAAATTATCAGAGGATTTTGATCAGATATGCTGTCTGTGCATGCAGGCAGAGGTATCGTATGCTACTTGATAGTTGAAGAGGAGAGGGTTGAGCTGTTCAACCCTCTTTTGCGTATTCGCAGGGAAATAATGCAAAGGAGAAAGGAAGAAGTATGAAGAGAAGAGTTGGAAAAACAGTTGTAACAGTAGCTTTGGTCAGTTCTATGGCAGTGACGCCTGTGTTCGCTGCTCCGGCAAAAGAGACCGGAAAGCAGACAAAGGAAAATTCTGTAGCAGATCTGCAGAGTGAACTGGAAAAAGTTATGACGAAGATGGCAGATCTTGAGACGAAGCTGATTGCTAAGGGAACAGAAATCCAGAAAGCTTCTGAAGAACTGAAGCAGGCAGAAGAGAAGTCTGCAAAACAATATGAAGATATGAAGCTGCGCATTAAATATATGTATGAAGCGGGAGATACGGAGCTTGAAAAATTTATCAATGCAGAATCTACCGGAGATGCACTGAATAAAGCAGAATATGTGCAGGCAGTATATTCTTATGACAGAGAGAAACTTCAGGAATATGTGGATACGAAGAAGCAAATTGAGACATTAAAAGGGACATTGGAAAATGACAAAGCTTCTCTTGAAAAGATGAATCAGGAGTTGAATGTCAAAAAAGAAACACTGACAACAACGATCCAGGCCAAGCAGGCGGAAGAAAAGCAGGTACTCGCAGCCGCACAGGCTGTAGCCAGAAAACGTCAGGCAGAGGGAAAAGTGGAGCAGGCAGAACCTCCGGCCAAGAATGAAACAACACCGGTACAGCCTGGCGCATCAGAAAGTCCACAGACATCTGTGAAGCCGGAGACACCGACGGAACCAGAGACGCCAGTAGAGCCAGAGACACCGACGGAACCAGAGACGCCAGTAGAGCCAGAGACACCGATGGAACCGCAGACGCCAGTAGAACCGGAGACACTGACGGAACCGCAGACACCAGTAGAACCGGAAGCACCGACGGAACCACAGACACCAGTAGAACCGGAAGCACCGACGGAACCGCAGGCGCCAGTAGAGCCGGAAGCACCGACGGAATCACAGACACCAGTAGAACCGGAAGCACCGACAGAGCCGCAGACACCAGTAGAACCGGAAGCACCGACGGAACCGCAGACGCCAGTAGAACCGGAGACACCGACGGAACCGCAGGCGCCAGTAGAACCACAGACACCGGTGGAGCCGGAAGGAAATCAGAGCGTTGCACAGCAGATTGTGAGTGCTGCGTATAGTTTTCTCGGAATTCCATATGTGTGGGGCGGAACAACGACAGCAGGATTTGACTGCTCCGGTATGGTGCAGGCAGCCCATGCAGCAGCAGGTATTTCCATTCCGCGTGTTTCCTGGGATCAGGGAGCAGCAGGGGTTCAGGTATCAGCGGAAGAAGCTCTTCCGGGCGACATCGTATATTATGGATGGCATGTGGGAATCTACATCGGGAATGGACAGATGATCCATGCACCGGAAGAAGGGGATGTTGTAAAAATTTCAACAGTAGACTGGGCAGCGCATACATTTGTACGCTGCTGGTAAGACAGGTACACTGAGAAAATGTAATTCGATCAAAATTTTCAGAAGAAAGAGAACTTCTTTACAGCACAGAAGCTTCTCTTTCTTTTTTGTGCTTTTTTCAGAAAGCAGCCAGATGGAATATTTCGGAGAAAATCCGGCAATCCTAATGAGGGAAAAGCAGGAGGAAGGATTGCATGGAAGAGAATAAGAAAAGAATCATGGGAACGCTGGAGGAAAATGTAGCCTATATGAATGAAGTTCTGCCGGTAAAGGAGAGTTTCGATCTTGTGCAGAGAGATATTGTGATCGGAGGGAGAAAGAGCAGTTTTTTCTTCATAGATGGATTTACAAAGGATGATACAATGCTTAAGATCATGACATCATTTTTCTCAGTGACAGAAGAAAAAATGCCGGACAGCGCTACGGAATTTTCAAAGCTGATTGTACCTTATGTGGAGGTAGATACGCTGGCAGAATTTGATGGGATCATTAAAAATCTGCTCTCCGGAACGACCTGCCTTTTTGTAGATGGATATGAGGCCTGCATCGTGATTGACTGTCGCACATATCCGGCAAGAGGGGTGGATGAACCGTATAATGATAAATCTCTGAGAGGCCCGCGGGATGGCTTTGTGGAAACGATCGTTTTTAATACAGCGCTGATGCGAAGGAGAATCAGGGATCCGCATCTGGTCATGAAGATGACGGAGATCGGAGAAAGCTCCCGGACAGATGTAGCAGTCTGCTATATGGATGACCGGGTAGATCAGCAGCTGCTGAAAAATCTGAACAGCAGGCTGGAAAAAATCCATGTGGACGCCCTTCGCATGACGCAGCAGACACTTGCGGAAGAATTATTTAAGCGAAAATGGTTTAATCCATTTCCGAAGTTTAAATTTACAGAGCGGCCGGATACAGCAGCATCGTGTCTTCTGGAAGGAAAAGTTGTCATTCTTGTCGATAATTCACCATCGGCGATGATACTGCCTACTTCGATCTTTGATATGATCGAGGAAGCGAATGATTATTATTTTCCTACGATCACCAATGTTTATCTGAAAATATCGCGGGCATTGATCACGATCGCCACAGTGTTTGTCACACCGCTGTTTTTACTGTTTATGCAGAATCTGGAGTGGCTTCCGGAAGTATTTGCATTTGTGGCGATCAAAGATACGGTCAATATTCCGCTGGTCTTTCAGCTTTTGATTCTGGAGCTTGCCATTGACGGGCTTCGTCTGGCAGCAATGAACACGCCGAGCATGCTAAGTACTCCGCTCAGTGTGATCGCAGGTATTGTCATGGGAGAATTTTCGGTCCGTTCCGGGTGGTTTAATTCAGAAGTAATGTTGTATATGGCGTTTGTCGCCGTTGCAAATTATACACAGCCAAACTTTGAACTTGGCTATGCGCTGAAATTTATGCGGCTGCTGCTTCTCGTTCTGACGGCGATGTTTAACTGGGTCGGATTCCTTGCAGGATGCATCGTTGTAGTGCTTTCGATCGCATGTAATAAGACGTTGTCAGGGAGAAGTTATTTAAAGATCAGTAAAAATTAGGATCCCAAAGCTGTAAATATTAAAAGTAAATAAAATTTATAGAATTCGTTGAATCGCACAGAAAAGCTTGCTATAATAAAATACAGTGACAGATAGAACTGATATTTCTGAAACGACAGAGATATCAGTATTTATTTGCCTAAAAAATCTGACAGTTTTTTCAGAAAAGATAAGAGAAAGGAAGAAGTTGGAATGGAACAAAACAAAGATGAAAAACTGGGGACCGAAAAACTTGGGAAGCTCATTGTCAGTATGGCACTTCCGGCGGTTGCAGCACAGCTGATCAACGTCCTCTATAACATCGTAGACAGAATTTACATCGGACATATACCGGGTTATGGAGATCTGGCGCTGACCGGTGTAGGGGTTACCTTTCCGATCATCACGATCATTACTGCATTCAGTGCATTTGCCGGGATGGGCGGGGCACCGATCGTTTCTATTTATTTAGGAAAGAAAGACCATGAAGGGGCAGAGAAGATTCTTGGAAACTGTACAAGTCTTCTGCTTTTATTTTCAATCGTGCTGACAGCAGTCTTTTTGATTTTTAAGACACCGATCTTATATGCGTTTGGAGCGAGTGATAATATTATTTCTTATGCGGAGGACTATATCTCTATTTACCTGATCGGAACTGTATTTGTACAGTTCGCAGTCGGCCTGAATACCTTTATCAGCGGGCAGGGAAATGCGAAGATTGCGATGCTGTCCGTACTGATCGGAGCAGTTATCAATATCGTATTAGACCCGATCTTTATTTTCCTGCTGAATATGGGAGTGAGAGGTGCAGCCCTTGCCACGATCATTTCACAGGCAGTCAGTGCAGCATGGGTAGTGCGTTTCCTTGTATCAGAGAAGAGTATTATCCGCATCCGGAAGAAGTACTTGAAATTAAACAAAAAAGTAGTGCTTTCCATTGCAGCGCTTGGTATTTCTCCATTCATCATGCAGAGTACAGAGAGTCTCGTGACAGTTGTATTAAACAGCGGACTTCAAAAATATGGCGGAGATTTATATGTAGGGACAATGTCGATCCTGATGAGTGTGATGCAGCTGATCGTTGTACCGATCCAGGGAGTTTCCCAGGGTGTGCAGCCGATCATCAGTTATAACTTCGGCGCGGGAAAGAGAGACCGTGTGATGGGTGCGTTCAAGAGAATGCTTGCAATCTGTCTGGCAGCGTCACTGGCACTTGGAATCGCCGCGATCGTCGGACCGGAGATGTTTGCGAAGATGTTTACAAGCAAAAGGGAACTCGTAGATCTGACAGCAAGCGTTATGCCGATCTACTTCCTGGGAATCACGATCTTCGGAATCCAGATGGCATGCCAGTGTACATTTATCGCGCTTGGACAGGCAAAGCTGTCACTGTTTGTAGCACTTTTGAGAAAAGTGATCCTGCTTGTACCGCTGGCGATCATTCTTCCGAAATTTGTCGGAGTTTCCGGAATCTATTATGCAGAGCCGATCGCAGATATCACTTCGGTAATTGTGATAGGTATTCTGTTTATGACGATCACAAGAAAGTTTTTGCGTAACTGCGGAAATCCTGCAGCAGGTGAAAACGGGAAATAAGAGAAGCAGGCAGAACAGAAAATAACATAAGATGGGATGAGGCGGAGGATGCACACAGCGCGTGTGCTCCTCCGTTTTTTAGTTTTAAAGTTGAAAAGAAAGTTGAAAAGTTAAAAAAACAGTTGACAGAAGTGAAAAAATATAGTATGATACGTCTTGTGTAAAACGAAAAAGAAAGTAGAGTATCCACTCTCACCGCAGCACGATCGGGTGACTTCGGTTAATATGAGAACTATTTTTTCTGTCAGATGACGGGGATAGGATTGTATTGTGTGGATGGTCGAAGCTATTCACTTTTTTTTGCGTGAAAAGAGTATGAGAGATTAGTTTATGGAGGTGCACTACTATTAGCGATTTAATGATTAATGAGCAGATCAGAGACAAGGAGATTCGTCTGATCGGGGAAGATGGAGAACAATTAGGAATCATGTCAACAAGAGAAGCTATGAAATTAGCTGCAGAAGCAGAGCTTGACTTGGTGAAGATAGCTCCAACAGCAAAGCCACCGGTTTGTAAGATTATCGATTACGGTAAGTACAAATATGAGTTGACAAGAAAAGAAAAAGAAGCAAAGAAGAAACAAAAAACGGTGGATGTCAAAGAAGTGCGTTTATCACCTAACATTGATACAAATGATTTAAATACGAAAGTAAATAACGCAAAGAAATTTATCCAAAAGGGAAATAAAGTTAAAGTGACATTACGTTTTCGCGGAAGAGAGATGGCTCATATGCAGACAAGTAAGCATATTTTAGATGACTTTGCAGAGATGTTGAAGGACATCGCAGTCGTAGAGAAGCCAACGAAACTCGAAGGCAGAAGTATCAGCATGGTTTTAACTGAAAAACGTTAAAAATAAATAATCTACATTTAAGGAGGAAACATATCATGCCAAAAATAAAAACAAGTAGAGCAGCAGCAAAACGTTTCAAAAAAACAGGTACAGGAAAATTAAAAAGAAATAAAGCTTACAAGAGCCATATCTTAACTAAGAAATCTACAAAGAGAAAAAGAAATCTTAGACAGGCAACTATCACAGATGCTACTAATGTTAAGAATATGAAGAAGATCTTACCATACTTATAAGATTTGAAGAATTGAAGGAGGATTAGAAAGACATGGCAAGAATTAAAGGCGGAATGAACGCTAGAAAAAAACACAATAGAACATTAAAACTGGCGAAAGGTTACAGAGGAGCCAGATCTAAACAATACAGAGTTGCAAAACAGTCTGTAATGAGAGCACTTACATCTTCTTACGCAGGAAGAAAAGAGCGCAAACGTCAGATGAGACAGTTATGGATCGCTCGTATCAACGCAGCTGCAAGAATCAACGGATTATCTTACAGCAAATTTATGTACGGTTTAAAATTAGCCGGAGTTGAGATGAACAGAAAGATCTTAGCTGATATGGCAATCAATGATGCTCAGGGATTTGCTACATTAGCAGAGGTTGCAAAATCTAAATTAGCTTAATAAAAAAGAGTGATAAATAGGAAAGAGGCAGAGTACCACAGAACGTGGAGAACTCTGCCTTTTTTGTAAACGTTATTTTTTGCTTTTGCTGTTTCTGGAAGAAAGTTCGTCGACAAGCTTCTCGATCAGCTGCTTTTTGACGTAGACATCAAAACTCAGTGTACAGATGAAGGAAAACAGGCGGAGAAACTCACGGTTCTCTTCATCGGCATTTGAAAATGTGTCCAGAGAAGTGCGGTAGATCTCAGTGATATCCTCCTTCATATGGTCGATACGGGATTTCTCAAGGCTGCACACTTCCTCATAGAGATCGGTAAAAGACAGTTCTCTGTCTGTGTGAAAGTAGTTCTCCGTGATTGGTTTCAGTAAGATTTCGATATCTTTGATCGATAAAATATTTTTAAAATAGTAAATAAAAATAAGAACCATCACATGCTCTCTGGAATATTTCTTTTTCAGAGGAGGAGGAAGAAGTTCATTTTTTGCATAATTATTGATCATCGTCTTTGTGAGGATCTTGTCATCTTCATATCTCTTTGATGATTTCATATGGTCATTCATAAAAGTCGTGACCTGATCCATATACAAGTCAATATTTGGAATCTCATCTGCCTTTACATAGTCGATTCTGGAAATGCTCTGCAAAATACTGTTCAGCATATCTTCTGTGTTAATTGTCATGTCATCACCTCGTAACTCTAGTATATAGTATTGAAAACCGGGAAGCAACCTAAAATCACCGGTTTTTGGAAAAACATCGTGTGATCCTTTTTATCAATACAAGAATATGGTATAATCTATCGTATTCCATGCAACGGTCGGATAAAATAAAACAGAAATAAGAGGATGTGCATCGTGAAGGAAAAATATACTTGTTATGAGATCAGACGTGAGATAGAGAGCCTGCAAAATACATTCGAGATCGTGAGGGTAGTTGATCCGGTACAGAGGGCTGTATACGAAAATGAAAAGAGGGACAAAGCAGGATGTGAAAAGATCTTCTGCTATGAAATATGGGGGAAAGGGAAGCCATGCGAGAATTGTACAGCGGCGAGAGCGCTGCTGAGCAGAGGAAAATGTGTCAAGGTAGAGTTTATAAGAAAGAAGGCATATCTTGTGATCGCCAGATATTTAGAGCTGGAGGGAAGAGAACTGGTGCTGGAACTTGTCACAAAACTTGAGTTTCAGGAGATCCGGGGAGGAAAGAGTCCGCTTTACGATGAAGTTTATAATCTTCATCATAATATTTACCGGGATGAACTGACAGGGGTGTATAACTGCAGATTTTTAAATGAGAGGCTTCCGCTTTTGCTGAAGCAGGCAGAGTATCAGAAAGGGCAGATCGGACTGGCGCTTGTTGATATCGATTATTTTAAAGAGATGAACGACACTTACGGACATCTGGCAGGTGATGAAGGTCTGCGTGCGGCGGCCCAGGCGATGGAAGACGGGATCAAACCGGAGTACGATGATTTCGTGGCAAGACTTGGGGGAGATGAATTTATCATTGTCTATCACGGGATCAGTCCGGAGATCTTTGCGCAGAAGCTGGAAGAACTGGTAGAGCGGATCCAGGGGATGCCGGTTGGAAGAGGAAATGTAGAAAAGGAGGAGCAGACGATCACGGTCAGCATCGTAGGGGCGATGAATACAGAAGTTCCTCCGTCAGATATGGAAGGATTGCTGGATGCTGCGGACCGGCGGCTGTATATGGCAAAACGGCAGGGAAGAAATAAAGCGGTCTACCGGGAGCAATCTGGATTGTAAGCGCGAAAAACTGTATTTCAGACAGAATGGTTGAAAAGTCCAAAAGGAAGAGCGTATAATGACGGCAGAAAGGAAAGGGAAAATGAGATGCCAAAGATTGCAGTGTGTGACGATGAGAAAGAGAGTGTCATACGGTTAAAGGAGATGATTTTATCTTCAGGTATCCCGGCTGAGATCGACTGTTATGAAAGTGGGGAAAGCCTGACGAAGTCTGGAAGAAATTATGATATCATTTTTCTTGATATAGACATGGGCGGAATGAATGGGATCGAGACGGCAAAGATCATCAGGGGAAAAGATAAGAATGTAAAAATCATCTATGTGACGAGCTACGCGGAATATGTCCATTATGCGTTTTCCGTCCACGCGTTTGGTTATCTTTTAAAACCGGTGAGTCCGGACCAGGTCAAAGAACAGCTGCAGGAGGCGTATGACTATTACAAGGAGCGGGAGAAAGAGGATGAGACGAGGATCCGGTTTGATACAAAGGAAGGATCCGTACTTGTAAAAGTCACAGACATCTATTATTTTGAATACCGGGAGCGCCGGGTACATATGAGGACCAAAGGGGAAGAACTGATCATTCGGGGAGGAGTCCGGGAGGTGGCAGAGCGGATGCAGGAATATGACTTTGCAGTGCCCCATAAAAGTTTTGTAGTCAATTTGTTCTATGTAAGGGCGGTGAAAGGGTATGATATCCGGATGATGGATGGAAGCCTGATCCCGCTTTCCCAGAAAAAATCAACAGAATTCCGGACCAGACTCAATACATTTCTTTCAGGTTGTATTTAGAAAGAAATGTAAAGAAAGGCATAGAAAGAAGCGTATATAGAGAAAGACGGGAAGAGAGGTGGCGCAGAGTTGACTGTAAATATATTGTTGAACGTTGCGGAGTTGATCGTGATCCAGACGATGATCTATTATTTCCTGAGCCGTCTTCCGCGGGAGATTTACAGACCAAAGTGGTGTTATCTGGCGGTATTTCTTCTGCACAGTATGTTGTTGTGGTATGCGCTTTATGGATGGAAGAGCGTGGGGGCAGCTGCGTTGATCACGGTGGCAGGATGTGTGCTGGCCGGGTATGTTTTATTTACAACAAGCCGGGTACAGATGTTTTACAGCTGCGTTTATGCGGTGATCCTGATTTTGTGCCAGGGCATTGTCCTATATGGAATGGGAAGCATCTATGCGCATCTTGGACGTTTTATCACTTACCGGGAAGCAAATGAGATGATTCTTTTTAAGATTGCAGCAGAAATTTTTGTGACAAGAGCATTTGTTTGGATCTCACGTAGGAGAAGGAAAAACAGTCTGACAAAATTTCAGTATGCAGTGTTTCTGATCATTCCATTATTCAGTGTGGTCTATCTCTATTCCATCTGTCTGCTTTCCGGTGTATATGTCCAGCTTTACGGAATGGAACTTGTAGTTTTTAATATTGTGCTTCTGATTGTCATGAATGGATGCATGACCTGCCTGCTTGTGAAGATCTTAAAGGCAAATTCACTTCAGAATGAACTGAATCTGGCAAACCAGAAGGAGGAGATGCAGTGCAGGTATTATGAGGAAATCGAGCAGAAATATCAGGAGTCGAGAAGGATCATCCATGACATGCGAAACCATCTTCTTGCGATCGGGCAGCTCCAGAAAGAAGGTGAAGGAGAACGGGCAGAACAGTATATGGAAGATGTGCATCAGATGCTGAATGCATTTGGTCATAAATATTACACGGATCACCGGCTGCTGAATATTATTCTGAACGACAAGGAGAAGACGGCAGAGAGAGCACAGGTGACGTTTGATGTGAAGATCGGTGCGATCGATCTGCAAGGAATGAAAGACAGTGATGTGACAACTGTATTTGCCAATCTTCTGGATAATGCGGTGGAGGCTGCAAGAGAATCCGAGCAAAGAGAAGTGTCCGTGCGGGCAGACAGTGTCCATGAATTCAATGTGATCCGCATTGAGAATACGATACCGGTATGTAAGAAAAAGAAAGAGGGGCATATGGGAGTCGGACTGGACAATGTAAGAAGAGCGCTGGAAAAATATGATGGGAGCTTTCAGAGAGAACGGACAGACGGAAAATACGTCTGCATTGTGACAATGCCAAAGCTTGCAGGCATGACAGAAAAAGAAGAGGAATCCGAGCGGATGAAACGATAAATGTGCAGAAAAACAGAAATCCGGAATCGGTGAAAGAAATAAAGATGCAGAGTTGCAGGAAAGAAGGAATGGATATGAGAAAAGGCAGAAAAACATGGAAAAAAGCAGCTGCAGGCATAGGGTGTGCGGCGGCACTGCTTATCGCGGGATGTTCAGGTCAGAAACCGCTGTCAGACCGCTTTGAGGAGGAAACCGTGAAAAAGACGGCAGAAGAGATCATCGCGCTTGTCCATGAGGGAGATTATGAAACAATCATCGAGGAGTATGAAAGCGCAAAGCTTGTGACGGTGCTGACCGAGGAGGATCTAAGCAGTGCAGTGCAGCCGGTGATGGAAGAACTGGGAAAGCCGGGAGAAATCGAGAAGACAGCTGTGACCGGAAGCGAGAATCCGGAGACGAAGGAAGCATATGCGACAGCGGTCAGTGTGGTATCTTATGAAAATGGAAAGGCGCAGTATACAATCACATTTAACCAGTCTATGAAAATGGAAGGATTCTACATTAAATAGGGGAGGAAAACGCTATGACAGGATGGATCATCTTTGTAGTGTTTGCGGTGATGGGAATTCTTTTCTGGACGGGAAAAGGCGGATGGCTCATCGCGGGCTATAATACAGCGAGCGCAGAGGAAAAGAAACGGTATGATGAGAAAATGTTAAACCGAACGATGGCAAAAGGATGGACCGTGATCACTGCAGGACTTTTGTTTCTTAATCTTGCCGGGGAGGATGCAGCCCCGGTTTTTCTGGCAATCTTTGTAATCCTTGTGTTTGCGGGGGTCGGGTATATTCTTCTGATGTCAAACAACTGTTATGTGGAAGCAGAAGGACTGTCTGCGGCAGAAGCGGAAAAAATTACCAGGGAAAAAAGAAATGGAAAGCGTTTTTCTGTGATCGTGCTTGCCATCCTTGCGGTTCTGGTCGGAGTACCGATGTTTGGAGGATCTGTCAGGACGGAATTTGACGGAGAAAAGATCCGACTGTCCGGTTTTCTCGTGCCTGGTTATACACTGGAGAGGGAGGAAATTCTTTCAGTAGATTACGAAACAGAGCTGGATCTGGGAAAAAGGATCAATGGAAACGGTTCCGTGAGGATTCAGGCAGGGCAGTTCCGAAATGAGAGATTCGGAAATTATCGTCTGTACAGTTATAACAGATGCAGCGAATATGTTGTGATCGGTACAGAAACAAAAACGATCGTTGTGAATGATAAGACACCTGAGAAGACAAAAGAACTGTATGAGAAAATAAAAACATTTTCAGAGAGGTGATCATGTATGATGGAATTTTGGTTTTTATTTATTTGTAATATGCTCGTGCCTGCGACGATGCTTGTATTGGGACATGCATTTAAGGGGACCCATTTTCCAAAAGACATCAATGCACTCTGTGGTTACCGTACGACAATGTCGATGAAAAATGAGAACACGTGGAAATTTGCAAACACTTACTGGGGACAGATCTGCTGGCGGACCGGCTGGGGGATTGCGTTTCTCACAGTCTTTGCGACGATCCTTTCTTATCTTGCAGGAGAAGATATATTTCACACGACATCGATCGTACTTTGTATGGGACAGTGTGTATTTCTGCTCATGACGATCATCCCGGTAGAGAGAGCGCTGAAGAAGAAATTTGATCAGAACGGGGAGGAGCGATAACAGATTTCCGGCATTGCGTTTCGCGGAGAGTTTGGTATAATAGGATACAGCAGGAAGGGATAAGGAGTCGTAAAACTATGAATATATATGATACATTAAATGCAGAGCAGCGGGAGGCGGTCTTTCACACGGAGGGACCGCTTCTTATACTGGCAGGGGCCGGCTCTGGGAAAACAAGGGTGCTGACGCACCGTATTGCATATCTGATCGAGGAGAAAGGAATCAATCCGTGGAACATTCTCGCGATCACGTTTACGAACAAGGCGGCAGGCGAGATGAGAGAGCGTGTGGATGACATCGTAGGATTTGGTTCAGAAAGTATCTGGGTGAGTACGTTTCATTCCACTTGCGTGCGGATTCTGCGCAGGCACATTGACCGGCTTGGATACGACAATAACTTTACAATCTATGACGGCGATGATCAGAAGACTTTGATGAAAGATGTATGCAAGCTGCTTCAGATTGATACGAAAACATACCGGGAGCGCACGATCTTAAGTGCGATTTCTTCCGCAAAGGATGAGATGATCACACCGGAAGAGTACGAATTGAATGCATATGGAGATTTTAGCAAGAAGAAGATCGCCGAGGCTTACAAGGAGTATGAGAGACAGCTGAAGGCAAACAATGCGCTTGATTTTGATGATCTTTTGGTAAAGACTGTACAGCTGTTCCAGACAGAGCCGGAGATATTGGAGTATTACCAGGAGCGTTTCCGCTATATTATGGTAGATGAGTATCAGGATACCAATACCGTACAGTTTAAGCTGATCAGTCTTCTGGCGGCAAAATACAAAAATCTGTGTGTAGTCGGGGATGACGATCAGTCTATTTACAAATTCCGCGGAGCAAACATCCAGAATATTTTAAGTTTTGAAAAAGAGTTTGAACATACAAAAGTAATCAAGCTTGAGCAGAATTACCGCTCGACGAGCACGATCCTCGATGCGGCAAATGCGGTGATCAAAAACAATGTGGGAAGAAAGGCAAAATCGCTCTGGACGGAAAATGGAGAAGGAGAAAAAATCCAGTTTCGCCAGTTTGACACTGCCTACGATGAGGCTGAATATATTGTAGGAGATATCAGGGAACGTGTAGACCACGGGAAAGCATCCTACTGTGACCATGCAGTTTTATACCGGACAAATGCACAGTCCCGTCTGTTTGAGGAAAAAATGATTACAGCTAATATTCCGTACAAGATCGTAGGCGGAATTAATTTCTATGCGAGGAAAGAAATCAAAGATCTGCTTGCCTATTTAAAGACGATCGATAATGGAAGAGATGACCTTGCTGTGCGGAGGATCATCAATGTCCCGAAAAGAGGGATCGGTCTGACAACGGTCAACCGGATCACGGAGGCAGCGCAGCAGAGAGGGATCAGTTTTTATGAGGCACTGTGTTCAGCAGATCTTGTTCCGGGACTTGGAAGGAGCATTTCCAAGCTGGAATCCTTTGCAGCGATGATCGAACATTTCCGGAACGAATCGGAGAGGCTTTCAATCAAAGAACTGGTCGAGGAGATTCTTGATGAGACCGGATATGTGGAAGAACTGAAGGCAGAGGGAGAAGTTGAGGCAGAAGCACGTCTCCAGAATATTGATGAATTTCTGAACAAGATCGCTGTATATGAGGAATCCTGCGAGGAAGAGCTTCCGACACTGAGTGGATTTTTGGAAGAAGTGGCGCTGGTGGCAGATATTGACAGCCTGGATGAAGAAAGCGATTATGTCGTGCTGATGACATTGCACAGTGCAAAAGGACTGGAATTCCCTTACGTCTATCTGGCAGGAATGGAAGACGGGATCTTTCCTAGTTATATGACGATCACCGCAGATGATCCGACAGAAATCGAGGAGGAGAGAAGACTCTGCTATGTCGGGATTACCCGGGCAAAAAAAGAACTTGCAATGACTTGTGCCAGAAGGAGAATGATCCGCGGGGAGACACAATATAATAAAATGTCAAGATTTTTAAAAGAAGTTCCGCCAAAACTGTTGTCTGCCGGGAAAATTGTGGAGAAGGAAGAGATGGAACTGCCAAAACAGAATGCTTATTTTCAGGCAAAACAGTCTTTTCAGTCAAAACCATTTGCGATGGCAAAGCCGGTGCAGCAGTTTGGGGTCAAAAGCGGGGAAGGACTCTCCTACGGTGTCGGTGACCGTGTCCGCCATATGAAATTCGGGGAAGGCACAGTGACTGCGATCACGGAAGGCGGAAGAGATTACGAAGTGAGCGTCGATTTTGACAGCGCAGGGACAAAAAAGATGTTTGCATCTTTTGCAAAATTACAAAAAGTATAGAAAAAATAAAATCGGGAAAAATATATGAAATGTTATAGCAATCTTCCCTTGTTAGTGTTATAATAATGGAAGCGAAATCCATTTGGAAAGTAAGGAAACCGGAAAGGACGTGGCAAGCATGAACAGAGTAGAAGATATTATTGCAGCATCAAAATTAAATGACATTTTAAAGAAGAAAGATGACAATGACAAGACAAAGAACACAGTTCTTTGGGTACTTGCGATCGTAGGTGCAGTTGCAGCAATCGCGGGAATCGCTTACGCGGTATACTGTTTCTTCACACCAGATTATCTGGAAGATTTTGAAGAAGATTTCGATGATGAATTTGATGACGATTTCTTTAGTGAAGAAGACGAGATCTAGAAAGTGCAATAAGGCGGGACAAAAAGTCCCGCCTTTTTCTTGCCGGGAAAGTTTTTGAGAACTTGTGATGAAATAAAAGCGCTGTATGTGGAGACAGTACACTAAAATGATCCGTGAGCCAATAGAAAAGGAAAAGAAAGGAATACAGATAGATGAAAAAGGGACAGATTTATGAGGGGAAGATCCAAAAGGTAGAATTCCCAAATAAAGGAATCGTGCAGGTTGAGGGGGAAGACAAGCCGGTCATTGTAAAAAACGGGATTCCGGGGCAGAAGATCCGGTTTTGTGTCAATAAGATGAGAAAAGGAAAAGCGGAAGGGCGTCTGCTGGAGGTAATTGAAAAGTCCCCGTTAGAGACAAGAGAGCCGGTATGTAGTATTTTTCCAGCCTGCGGTGGATGTATGTACCAAACGATGGGATACCAGGATCAGGTAAAGATGAAAGAGGAACAGATCCGGTCGATCATGGATGCGGCCGTGGATGGGTATTCCTATACCTTTGAGGGAGTGAAAGAAAGCCCGAAGGAATTTGCTTACCGAAATAAAATGGAGTTCTCCTTCGGGGATGAGTACAAAGACGGACCGCTTTCCCTCGGCCTTCACAAGAAAGGAAGCACTTACGATGTTCTGACTGCTTCCGACTGTAAATTAGTACACAAAGATATGACACAGATTTTAACCTGTGTACTTGACTATTTCAAGGAGAGAGGTGTCAGCTACTATAAAAAAATGCAGCATGTCGGATACCTGCGCCATCTGCTTTTAAGAAGAGGGGATACGACCGGGGAAATTCTTGTAAACCTCGTCACAACAACACAGGAAGCCTATGACCTGTCTCCACTTGTGGAAAAACTTCTGGCGCTTCCGTTAGAAGGAAAGATTGTCGGGATTCTGCACATTTTGAACGATTCTTTATCCGATGTGGTGCAGAGCGATGAGACGAAGATTCTCTACGGCCAGGATTATTTCTATGAAAAGATCATGGGGCTGGAATTTAAGATCACACCATTTTCCTTCTTCCAGCCAAATTCCAGAGGAGCCGAGGTACTGTACAGTACTGTCCGGGACTATATCGGAGATATCCATGACATGACTGTGTACGATCTGTTCAGCGGAACCGGGACAATCGCGCAGGTGCTGGCGCCGGTGGCAAAGCAGGTGATCGGAGTGGAGATCATCGAGGAAGCTGTGGAGGCAGCAAAAGAAAATGCAGAGCGGAACGGACTGCATAACTGCAGATTTATCGCGGGGGATGTCTTCAAAGTATTAGATGAAATTGAAGAGAAGCCAGATGTGATCGTGTTAGATCCGCCGCGGGATGGGATCCATCCGAAGGCGCTGCCGAAGATCCTTGATTATGGAGTGGAAAATATCGTGTATATCTCCTGCAAGGCAACAAGTCTGGCAAGAGATTTAGAGATGATACAAGAGAGAGGATACCGGGTGGTGAAATGCACGGCGGTGGATCAATTTTGTCAGACCGTTCATGTGGAAACAGTATGTCTTTTACAGCGTAAATAAGCGGTTTTATAGGCTTTCAAGTGTGAAGTTCAGTCTATTTGCCACCGATTTGCCACCCACAAAAATAAAATGAACAGAAAATGAAGAAATGCGGTTGAAC
>CAUWEA010000060.1:0-18189 GCA_963557735.1 uncultured Faecalimonas sp.
TTTTTGATCTTGATGCATTTCATATCCTGGCCTCCGATGTCCAGGATACAGTCGACAGCTGGATTAAAAAATGCCGCGGCATAGTAGTGGGATACGGTCTCCACTTCCCCTTCGTCGAGCAGAAGCGCGGCTTTTACAAGCGCCTCACCATATCCAGTCGAGCAGGAGTGGACAATTTTTGCGCCGTCCGGAAGCTTTGCATAAATATCTTTGATCGCGCGGATCGTTGTGCCGAGAGGATCTCCGTCGTTACTATGGTAAAAAGAGTAGAGCAGATTGCCGTCCTCACCGACTAGGGCAGCCTTTGTTGTAGTGGATCCTGCATCGATCCCGAGAAAGCAGTTTCCCTTGTAAGCAGAGAGATCCAGCACCGGGACCTGATGCTTTTCGTGCCTTGCCTTAAAAGAAGTATACGCTTCTTCGCTGGAAAAAAGCGGTTCCATACGTTCCACTTCAAAATCCATATGGATATGTTCGGCAAGCTTTGTCTGAAGGTCTGTGAGGGATGTTTCATGGTCTCCTTTGGAGTTCAGGGCAGATCCGATCGCGGCAAACAGATGGGAATGCTTCGGTGCGATAATATGTTCATCATCAAGATTTAAGGTGCGGATAAAACTATTCCGCAGCTCTGATAAAAAGTGCAGCGGACCGCCGAGGAATGCCACATGTCCGCGGATTGGTTTCCCGCAGGCGAGACCGCTGATCGTCTGGTTGACGACTGCCTGAAAAATAGAGGCGGCGAGATCCTCCTTTGTAGCGCCTTCGTTGATCAGCGGCTGAATATCTGATTTCGCAAAAACACCGCAGCGGGCAGCGATCGAGTAAAGCGCCTGATAATTTTTCGCATAAGAATTCAGACCGGTGGCATCTGTCTGCAGCAGAGAGGCCATCTGGTCGATAAAAGATCCGGTTCCGCCGGCGCAGATTCCATTCATACGCTGCTCGACATTTCCGCCCTCGAAATAGATGATCTTTGCATCCTCCCCGCCAAGTTCGATCGCAACATCTGTCTGCGGGGCATAATCCTGCAGTGCAGAAGAGACCGCGATCACTTCCTGCACAAAAGGAATATGAAGATGGCTGGCGAGCGTCAGACCGCCGGAACCTGTCATGACCGGGGACACAAGGATCGGGCCAAGCTTATAAAGTGCACGGCCGAGAAGATCGGAAAGCGTCTCCTGGATATTGGCAAAATGACGTTCGTAATCAGAGAACAGAACATTGTTGTCCTGATCAAGGATTGCGATCTTTACCGTGGTGGAACCGATATCGATCCCCAGTTTATATAGTTGTCTGTTATTCATAAATATTGCTCCTTTTAGAAGAAATAAGGTCTGTTCTAACCTATTAAATGTAAACTGCTCAAAAAAGCAATTTTCATTATATGACAACAATTTGCAAAATACAACGAAAAAATAATAAACTGTTAGAATTGACAAAAGAGGAGCTTGCAGGTACAATTAATATGAGTAAATTTTAAGAAAGGTCAAAAGGAGTAGTTATTCATATGAATTGGATCAACAAATTAGAACGTAAGTTTGGAAGATATGCAATACACAACCTGATGCATTACATTATCATCCTTTATGCTGTCGGGTTCGCTCTGAATCTGATCGCACCAGGGTTTTATATGAATTATCTGAGCCTGAATGCCAGCGCGATTCTGCATGGACAGATCTGGAGGATCGTGACATTTCTGCTTCAGCCGCCGGATGGAAGCCCGCTTTTTATTGTTTTTGCATTATATTTATATTATATGATCGGTCAGAATCTGGAAGCGGCATGGGGTGCGTTCCGGTTTAATCTGTACTTCTTTACCGGAGTATTGTTTCATCTGATCGCCGCATTAATTGTATACTTCCTGACAGGAATTTCATTCCCGATCGGGACAGCTTATCTGAATCTGTCATTGTTTTTTGCTTTTGCAGCACTGTATCCGAATGTAGAATTTCTGTTGTTTTTCGTCATTCCGATCAAGGTAAAATACCTGGCGCTGCTTGATGGAGCGTTCTTCGCTTTTACGATCCTGCAGAGATTCCTTCCGTCCTACGGAGGGGGAATGTATGGAATCGTATACAAGGCAAATGCGATCGCAGCATTCGTATCTCTTTTGAATTTCCTGATTTTTTACGTATCGTCAAGGAATATGAAGGCTTACTCGCCAAAAGAAATCAGAAGAAAGCAGGCATATAAGAAACAAGTGCACCGGGCAGAACACACTTATGCCAATGGAGCAAGACACAGATGCGCCGTGTGCGGCAGAACAGAGCTGGATGATCCGAATCTGGAATTCCGTTACTGCACAAAGTGTAATGGCGATTATGAATATTGCCAGGATCACCTGTTCACACACGAGCATGTGAAATGATTTTCAGACTGAAGTGAGATAAGAAAGGAAAAGTAAAAGATGAGAAAGACAAAAATTATATGTACGATGGGACCAAATACGAATGACAGAGCTATGATGAAGCGTCTCGCGGAAGAAGGCATGAATATAGCACGCTTTAACTTTTCACATGGCTCTCACGAGGAGCAGAAGGGAAGAATGGATCTTCTGAAATCTGTCCGTGAAGAGATTGGAAAACCGATCGCGATCCTGCTTGACACAAAAGGGCCGGAGATCCGTACAGGTGTACTCAAAGATGGAAAGAAAGTAAGATTAGAGGCAGGAGAATTCTTTACACTGACAACAGACGAGATCGAGGGAGATGCAAGAAAGGTATCTATCACATATGACGGTCTGGCAGAAGATGTAGAACCGGGAAAGAGAATCCTGATCGATGACGGTCTGATCGAGCTGGAAGTCAAGACGATCAATGGAAATGAGATTACTTGTAAAGTGTTAAACGGAGGAGAGCTCGGAGAAAGAAAAGGTGTCAATGTTCCGAATGTTCCAGTACGTCTTCCGGCGCTTACAAAGAAAGACAGAGAGGATATTATTTTTGGAGTAGAGCAGGGGATTGACTTTATTGCCGCATCCTTTGTACGTTCTGCAGAAGGCATCCTTGAGATCCGCGCACTGTTAAAAGAATGCGGTGCACCGCATACGCCGATCATCGCGAAGATCGAGAATGCAGAAGGAATCAAAAATATCGATGAGATCATCCACTGTGCCGATGGGATCATGGTTGCAAGAGGTGACCTCGGAGTTGAGATCCCGGCAGAGAAAGTTCCTTACTTACAGAAGATGCTGATCAAAAAGTGTAACGACAACTATAAACCGGTCATCACTGCGACACAGATGTTAGATTCTATGATCCGCAATCCTCGTCCGACAAGAGCGGAAGTGACAGACGTTGCCAATGCTGTTTATGATGGAACAGATGCGGTGATGCTCTCCGGCGAGACCGCGCAGGGAAAATATCCGGTAGAAGCTTTACAGATGATGGTACACATTATTGAAAATACAGAGAAGCATCTGGATTATGATGTACTTCTTGAAAAGGCACAGGAGCATAGAAAGAAAGGAATCTCCAGTGCGATCGGATATTCTTCTGTGGCAACTGCGATGAATCTCTCGGCAAAATGCATTATCACACCGTCTGTGACCGGGGCGACAGCGAGAGTGGTCTCCAAGTTCAAACCGAAAGCAGATATCATCGGTGTGACACCATGCGAAGAGACACTGAGAAAGATGCAGATCTACTGGGGAGTAACTCCGGTAAAATCGATTGAGTACAGCACGACAGAGGATATCTGCAACGATGCGATCGATCTTGTGACAGCAAAGAGACTTGTAGAGCCAGGTGATATTGTTGTAATGACAGCGGGAATCCCTTCCCCTACAATCAAAAAATCACGTGATGGCGTAAGTAACATGATGAGAATCGCTGTGGTAGAATAGCACAGTCCGGGAAGGCATGACGAGGCGGCAGAGGGCTGTCCGGTCATGCCTTCTCTGCGACAGAAAAGGAGAAGAACCAATGACGAAGAAACCATTTGTGACAAAAAAACAACTGGAAGAGATTATAAAGACTTATCCTACTCCATTCCACATCTATGATGAAAAAGGCATCCGGGAAAACGTCAGGGCGCTGAAAGAGGCTTTTTCATGGAACAAAGGGTACAAAGAATATTTTGCAGTCAAGGCGACGCCGAATCCGTTTTTAATTCAGATCCTGAGGGAGTACGGGTGCGGATGTGACTGCTCTTCTTATACAGAACTGATGATGTCAGAGGCGATCGGAGCTGTGGGAGAAGATATTATGTTTTCCTCCAATGCGACGCCGGCGGAAGAGTTTGTCTATGCAGATAAACTGGGTGGTATCATCAATCTGGATGATTTTACACACATTGAATTTCTGGAAAAGGCGATCGGACATATTCCGGAGACGATCAGCTGCCGTTACAATCCGGGAGGACTGTTCCAGATCAGCAATGATATTATGGACAATCCAGGGGATGCCAAATATGGAATGACGACAGAGCAGCTGTTTGATGCCTTCCGCATCTTAAAAGAGAAGGGTGCAAAAAACTTTGGACTCCACGCTTTTCTTGCGAGCAATACAGTGACAAATGACTATTATCCGATGCTTGCGAAGGTGCTGTTTGAGGTGGCAGTGAAACTGCAGAAGGAAACCGGAGCGCATATTAAGTTTATCAATCTGTCCGGAGGAATCGGAATCCCGTATCATCCGGATCAGGAACCAAATGATATCCATGCGATCGGAGAAGGCGTAAGAAAAGTGTATGAAGAGGTACTTGTCCCGGCCGGAATGGGAGACGTTGCAATTTATACAGAACTTGGAAGATTTATGATGGGTCCATATGGAGCTCTTGTGACAAAGGCAATTCATGAGAAACATACACACAAGGAGTATATCGGATGTGATGCCTGCGCGGTAAATCTGATGCGGCCGGCAATGTATGGGGCTTATCATCATATTACAGTGATGGGCAAGGAGGATGCGCCGTGTGATCACAAATATGATATTACGGGATCTCTCTGTGAGAATAATGATAAGTTTGCGATCGACCGGATGCTTCCGGAGATTGAGACCGGAGATCTGCTCTACATTCATGACACCGGAGCACATGGATTTGCGATGGGATACAATTACAATGGAAAGTTAAAATCTGCGGAACTTCTCCTGAAAGAAGACGGAAGTGTCGAGCTGATCCGCCGTGCGGAGACGCCGGCAGATTATTATGCTACGTTTGACTGTTTTGAAATTGGCAGGAAATTGACAAAAAAGCAGGAAAAATAGAAAAAACTACTTGCAATTATAAAAATAATATGATATGATTAATCTCGGTTCTGATAGAAAGAACCGAGAGTGTATGAGCCGATGTGGCGGAATTGGCAGACGCACATGACTCAAAATCATGCGGAGCGATCCGTGCCGGTTCGAGTCCGGCCATCGGCAGTGAGAATCCAGATTACATCAGTAATCTGGATTTTTCTGTATATAAAATTACGGATAAGCTGGAATAAAAAGAGTCTGAAGAAACAAGAAGATGAGTGATTTGGTTGTGACGGGCGCGGAAAATGAAAGAAAATAATGCGTAAAAGCAGTGTATTTACATGGGAATATTAAAATAAAAGAAAAATAATAAGAAAAATGTAAAAATAATTGACTATTTTGAAAAATGGGATTAGAATAAAGAAAACGAAAAGAAAAGGGGTTGAAGACAATGTTGAATCACATTCAGAGTACAATTTTAATGAGCACTGTTGTATTGACCGGAATCGTGGCGGCGCTTTTCATGAAAGGGCATGTAAATTATAAGATCGAACCGTTCCATAAGTTCTTTAACCTTTTGGAACTCGGATTCTTTAAGATCTGTGATAAGATCGGTGCCAGCAGAAGATATTTTGAACTGAAGAAGCACGAAGAGGCTCAAAGCTACCAGCCGGAGTTTGGCTGGGAGGATGTTGTTGACCGGGGACATAAAAAAGCGGCAAGATAGTTGCACAGAGACTCTGCACAGCAGGAAGATTGTCAGCGACTGACGGAGATTATTACACAGAGAAACAGAAGTAGGAATGTGCGTGTCACATTCCTACTTCGCTGTACTTTTTTGGAAGGCGCCGGAGTAGAAGCATCCAGTATGTCGAATACACCCCTGCTTTCACCGGGGAATTAAAAGGAAGAAGAAAGTGAGAGAGAAGATGAGAATAAGACAGGCAAAAGAAAGTGAACTGAAGCAGATCCTGGAGATCTATGAGCGGGCGAGAGTGTTTATGCGGGAAAATGGCAACGCGACGCAGTGGCAGGATGGATACCCATCCGGAGAACTGGTTCTGAGTGAGATTATGCAGGGGAATCAGTATGTCTGTGAGGAAGACGGAATGCTTGCCGCCACATTCAGTCTGTGCAAAGGACCAGATCCTACTTACCAGGAAATCTGGGAAGGACAATGGTTAAATGATGCCCCGTATAAAGTACTGCACAGACTGGCATCGACGGGAGGAAAGGGAGCAGGGAAATTTTGCCTGCAGTGGAGTATTGCGCAGAGCAGCGAACTTAGAGTGGATACGCACGAGGAAAATCTCCCGATGCAGCGGCTGCTGAAGAATAATGGATTTGTAAAATGTGGGAAGATCCGGGTGGCAGACGGAACGGAAAGGATTGCGTTCCAAAAGTTATGATGCCGGAACAAGATCCTGCAGGGAGCCGAAAGTATAACCCATTTCTTCCCATTTTGTGAGCAGTTCATCGAGAATCAAAGCATTTGTACTGGAAGTGCTGTGAAGAAGCACGATCGCTCCGGGGTGGATGCGTCCGAGCAGCTTTTCGAAAGCTTCTTCTTTGGACGGCTGCTTATCCTGATACCAGTCTACATAGGCAAGGCTCCAGAAAAAAGTGTGGTATCCCATTTCTTTTGCCATCTGAAGGTTAGATTTGCTGTATTTGCCCTGCGGAGGGCGGTAAAATTTTGTCATTTCTTTTCCGGTAATTTCTTGATACAGTGCTGAAAGGTCGTTTAATTCTTTTGCAAACGCTTCTTTGGTGGAAATTTTGGACATATCGGGATGGGTGTAAGTATGATTCCCGACGATATGTCCTTCTTTTTCCATTCGTCTGATCAGATCCGGATTTTCTTTTAAAAAATTTCCGACGACAAAAAAAGTGGCGGGAGCATGATGCTTTTTCAGCGCATCAAGGATCGGAGCAGTATTCCCGTTTTCATAGCCGGCATCAAATGTCAGGTAGATTGTTTTTCTGGATGGATCACCGGTATAAAATGCATGGTAGCCGGAGAGCTCTTCGGAAGAGGCATTTCCGGAAGGTGTCTTTCCCTCCTCCGGGAAACTGAGTCCCCAGTTGCCGTCGGAGGAGGCTGGAATTGCAGAAGTATGCTGCTTTTGGAAGCGGGCAGTCAGTGTTCCGATGAGAAATGCGGCGGCAAACAATAGAAAAAGCCTGCATGCCAGGTAGAAATGGTGCTTTTTGATCATGGAAAACTCCTGAAAAAATCTTATTATTCTAAATATATGGGAGAGAAGAAGAGATATGCAAAAGAAAGTCAAAAGAAAGGCAGGTTACTTTTTCCAAAAAAGATTGTAGTATCCATAAAAGTGCAGTATAATAAAACACAAAGCGCGGCATATGACAGAAAATAAGAGGAGAGTCAGTGCCCCGGATACCAGATGCTATCTGGAAGTATTCTTTGAAAAGCTAGAAGAAGGGAAGGAAGAGATTTATGGAATACAGAGAACAGATTGAGGCTTATTTAGACGCGCACAGAGAGGAAATGATCGCAGATATCTGCCGTCTGGTCAGAATCAACAGTACAAAAGGAGAAGCAGCCATCGACTGTCCATTTGGGGAAGGACCTGCGAAGGCGCTTGCAGAAGCGCTTGAGATGGCGGAAGGATATGGATTTGCAGTAAAAAATTATGAGAATTATGTAGGAACAGCAGATTTAAATGATCTGGAAAAGCAGCTTGATATCTTAGCACATCTCGATGTTGTTCCTGCTGGGGATGGATGGAGTGTGACAGAGCCGTATGCTCCGGTTGTCAAAGACGGAAGATTGTACGGAAGAGGAAGCGCCGACGACAAAGGTCCTGCAGTTGCGGCAATGTATGCGATGCGTGCAGTGAAAGAACTTGGCATTCCATTAAAGAAAAATGTACGCCTGATCCTCGGAACAGATGAGGAATGCGGAAGCAGCGACATCGCGCACTATTATGCGGTGGAGAAGGAAGCGCCGATGACATTTTCACCGGATGCGGACTTCCCGGTGATCAATATTGAAAAAGGAAGCCTGAATGGACATTTTCTCGCAAAATGGGAGACAGAAGAAGTTTCTCCGCGTATTTTAAGCGTATCTGGCGGAAAGATCGTCAACATTGTTCCGGGAAAAGCATCTGCAGATGTGACCGGACTTGGCAGCGCAGAGATTATGGAAAAGGCAGAGCAGGTACAGAAACAGACTGGTGTTTCCTTCTGCTGTGAGGAAACAGACGGAGTTGTGACGATCCATGCGGAAGGAGCAGGTGCCCACGCTTCAAAACCGGAAGAGGGGAAAAATGCTCTGACAGCGCTCCTTGAACTGCTTTGCATGCTGCCGTTTGCTGCATGCAGCACGACAGAAGCGGTGGAAAAATTACATGAGATGTTCCCGTTTGGAGATCATCAGGCAGAGGCGCTCGGGATTAATCTGGAAGATGAACTTTCCGGCAAACTGACAATGAATTTCAGCGTGCTGGAGTTAAACGAGCATGGTCTGGATGGAATTTTTGACAGCAGGATCCCAATCTGTGGCACAACAGAGAACGTGCTGAATGTTGTAAAAGAAAGAATGGCAGAAAATGGAATGACATTATTAAATGAGACACAGAACCCTCCGCACCATGTTCCGGCAGATTCTCCATTTGTAAAAACATTGCTTGCATGTTATGAGGAATATACCGGAGAAAAAGGAGAGTGTCTGGCAATCGGCGGAGGAACTTATGTGCATCATCTGGAAAGAGGAGTTGCATTTGGATGCTCCCTTCCGGGAACCGACAACAGAATGCATGGGGCAGATGAATTTGCAGTGGTAGAGGAGCTGGTTCTGAGCGCTAAGATCTTTGCACAGGTCATCTGTGAACTTTGCTGCTAAGGCTAAGCGTATGAGAACGAAAAAGATTGTATATGGAGGTCTTCTGACTGCCGTTGGACTTGTGCTGCCTCAGGCATTTCACATCTTCGGAGAAGGTGCGGGGATGGCATTTCTGCCGATGCATCTGCCGGTCATGATCGCGGGGATCCTGCTTGGTCCCTGCTGCGGAGGGCTGATCGGACTGATCGTACCACTTGTCAGCTCCATCCTTACGGGGATGCCTCCGGTTCCGAAGCTTTATTTTATGCTTGTGGAACTGGCTGCTTACGGGATTTTTACCGGGATCTTTATCCGGAAAATGAACGTGTATCTGACACTGCTCTGTTCGATGATCTCAGGGAGAGTACTTTATGGACTCTCTCTGATCATCGGAGTGAAACTTTTGGGATTTCGGTTTCCGTTTGCCAGTCTGGGAGCGTTTCTTGCAGGGATCATGTCAGGAATTCCAGGCATGATCCTTCAGATCGCGGTCATTCCGCTTTTCTATTTTACATTAAAAAAAGGAGGGTGGCTCATTGAACGGGACAGAGGAGAAGAGTAAGGAACAAACAATCAGGAACCGTATGGTTGATGCGGTCAGAATACTGAAAAAGGAACAAAGAAGCTGCGTGATCTTATCCGGGGACGGAGTGGTGCGGGTCTCTGATGCGATCGGGATCAAACCGCTGATGGTGGAATTGCGCGCAGATCAAAACGCATTTCAAAACGCGGTGATTGCGGACAAAGTGGTCGGGAAGGCGGCGGCCCTTCTTGCAGTTTTAGGGAAGGCAGACGCGGTGTCTGGCATTGTCATGAGCGATGGCGCAGTGAGCGTACTGGAAAAACATCAGGTTCCATTTACGTTTGAAGAGCGTGTCCCATATATCGAAAACCGCACAAAAGACGGGATGTGCCCGATGGAACAGACTGTGCAGTCGGTTGAAGATCCGGAAGAAGCATTTGCAGCGCTGGAGAAAACAATCGCGAGACTGATGAAAAAATAAAATCTCTTTTAAAAATCTCCGATCTGGTGTATGATAAGTAAGAACGAGACACCGAAACGGAGAGAGAAGAATGAGTGAAAAAATTATATTGATAGATGGACATAGTATTTTAAACAGAGCGTTTTATGGAGTCCCGGATCTGACGAATGCAGAGGGGCTTCATACAAACGCTATTTATGGTTTTCTGAATATTTTGTTTAAAATTCTGGAGGAAGAGCATCCGGACTATCTGACAGTCGCGTTTGATGTCCACGCACCGACGTTCCGCCATAAGATGTTCTCTGATTATAAGGGGACGAGAAAGCCGATGGCAGAAGAATTAAGACAGCAGGTTCCGGTCATGAAGGAAGTTCTGCGCGCGATGAAAGTAAAGATCGTGGAGCAGGAAGGGTTGGAAGCCGATGATCTGCTTGGAACGATCGCGGGGATCGGAGAGCGCGCAGGGATGGATGTGACGATCTTATCTGGGGACAGGGATCTTCTTCAGCTTGCAACAGAGCGTGTGAAGATCAGGATTCCGAAGACAAAGCAGGGAAAGACAGAGATCGAAGATTACTGTGCGGCAGAGGTAAAAGCACGCTACCAGGTGACACCGCAGGAATTTATCGATCTGAAAGCACTGATGGGAGATGCGTCTGATAATATTCCGGGTGTTCCAAGTATCGGGGAGAAGACGGCGACAAAGATCATCACCGAATACGGTTCCATCGAGAATGCTTACGCACATGTAGAAGAATTGAAGCCGCCGCGTGCTGCAAAAGCGCTGAAAGAACATTACGATAAGGCGCAGATGAGTAAAGTTCTGGCGACGATCGAGGTACATGCGCCGATCGCCTATGAACTTTCTGAGGCGAAGATCGGAAATCTGTATACTGAGGAAGCGTATGATTGTTTTCAGAAGCTTCAGTTTAAAAATCTGCTCGGGAAATTTGAGGTAGAAAGAAAAGAAAATAAAATCGAAGACGGGTTTATCCATGTGACAGAGAAAAAAGAAGCTGAGGAAATATTTGCCCGGGCAGAAAAAGAGGCTGTTGCAGGTGTCAGCTTCGGAAGAGAAGAGAAGGATGCACTGCCGCTTTTTTCCCATGCATCAGGGATCGGAAGCGTGGGGCTTGCTTTTAGTGAGAAAGAAATCTACACATTTTCTGCAGGAGGCTCACTTGCGGTAGAGGATCTGTTTGCACTGGTGGAACATCTTGCAGAGAAAACAGTTCTGGCGCTGTTTGATGTGAAAGCAGCGCTTTCGCATATCCACATTGGAGCGCCGGACGCCTGCTTTGATGTCGGGATCGCAGCGTATCTGCTGAACCCACTGAAGAGTGACTATACATGGCAGGACGTAGCGGCAGAACACTTGTCTCTGCTTGTTGATGAGAAGATCGATGGTGATCGGAAAACATGTTATGAGGCCTACACTGTCTGGGCGGCAGCGGCGGCACTGGAAGAGAAGCTGAAGGAGACGGGAACGGAAAATCTGTTCCGGTCGATCGAGATGCCGCTGGCATTTACACTGTTTGCCATGGAGCAGGCGGGAGTGCGCATCGAGGCGGATGCGCTCCGGTTTTATGGAGAACAGCTCGGTGCAAAGATCGTTGAACTGGAAAAAGAAATCTATGAGCAGGCAGGAGAAGAATTTAATATCAATTCGTCGAAACAGCTCGGCGTGATCTTATTTGAAAAATTAAAACTTCCACACGGGAAGAAGACGAAGACGGGTTACTCCACCGCAGCAGATGTGCTTGACAAACTGGCTCCGGAATATCCGGTTGTGGAAAAGATACTGGAATACCGCCAGCTCACAAAATTAAAATCCACTTATGCAGACGGGCTTGCAAATTACATCTGTGCAGATGGAAGGATCCACGGAAAGTTTAACCAGACGATCACTGCAACCGGGCGGATCAGCAGTACAGAACCGAATCTTCAGAACATTCCGGTCCGTATGGAACTTGGAAGACTGATCCGGAAGGTATTTATCCCGGAAGATGGATATGTATTTGTCGACGCAGATTATTCGCAGATCGAACTTCGCATCCTTGCACACTGCTCGGGGGATCAGGAATTGATCCATGCCTACCGGGAGGCAAAAGACATTCACCGGATCACAGCCTCCCAGGTATTCCATACACCGTTTGACGAGGTGACAGAACTTCAGCGGAGAAATGCAAAGGCAGTCAACTTCGGGATTGTTTATGGAATTAGTTCTTTTGGATTAAGCCAGGATCTGAGCATTACGAGAAAAGAAGCGGCAGAATATATCGATCGTTATTTTGAGACCTATCCGGGGATCAAAAAGTTTCTGGATGACACTGTGGCGCATGCAAAAGAAATGGGCTATGTCGTCACGCTGTTTGGAAGAAGACGTCCGGTTCCGGAACTTTCTTCCAGCAATTTTATGCAGCGTTCCTTTGGGGAGCGTGTAGCGATGAATGCGCCGATCCAGGGTACCGCAGCGGATGTGATGAAGATCGCGATGATCGGAGTACACAGAGAACTGACCGGGCGAAAGATGAAGTCAAGACTCGTCCTGCAGGTGCACGATGAACTTCTGATCGAGGCATATGAAGAGGAACTGGAAGAAGTTCAGAAGATCTTAAAAGAACAGATGGAGCAGGCGGCACAGCTTGATGTTCCGCTGGAAGTGGACATGCATACGGGAAAGAACTGGTATGAGGCGAAGTAATATGAAGACAATCGGGATTACCGGAGGAGTTGGCTCCGGAAAAAGTGAAGTACTGAGATTTTTAGAAGAAACTTACGGCGCAGTTGTCTGTGAGGCTGACAAAATGGCACACAGTCTGCAGGCGTATGGAACATACTGTTATGAAAAGATCGTAGAATATTTCGGAGAAGAGATCCTTACTCCTGAAAAAGAAATTGACCGGAAACGGCTTGGGGCAGTTGTCTTTTCTGACCCGGGGAAATTACAGTTTCTGAACGGGCTGATCCATCCGGAAGTAAAAAAATGCTTTTTAAAACAAATGGAAGAAGAAGGCAGGAGGGAAACGCCACTCCTGATCATTGAGGCGGCGCTTTTGCTGGAGGAGCACTATGAGGAAATCTGTGATGAACTCTGGTATATTTATACGGAGAAAGATATCCGTATCTGCCGGTTGAAAGAAGCGCGGGGATATACAGAAGAACGCTGTGAAGAAATCATGCAGAACCAGAACCCGGATGAGGTGTTCCGGGCAAAGTGCGACCGGGTGATCGATAACAGTGGGAGTTTTGAAGATACAAAGAGACAGATAGAGGAGATATTAAAGAAAATGGAGATACAGTCACGATGAGATTATGCAGTATAGCAAGTGGGAGCAGTGGAAACTGTATTTATGTCGGGAGCGATCACACGCATCTTCTGATCGATACGGGGATCAGTAAAAAGCGCATTGAGGAAGGCTTAAAAGACCTGGAGATCAAAGGAGAAGAGCTGGATGGAATCCTGCTTACCCACGAACATTTGGATCATATACAAGGGCTGGGCGTATTCAGCAGAAAATATGAGATTCCCGTATTTGCGACACGGGGAACGATCCGCGGAGTCAGAGAATATAAAAAGCTCGGGGAAATCCCGGATGGATTGTTTCATGAGATTGATGTTGACCGGAAATTTATGCTCGGGGATCTGAGCGTGGAGGCGTTTGCGATCTCGCATGATGCAAATGAACCGTCTGGCTACCGGATCGAGCAGGGAGATCATTCTGTTGCGGTGGCGACAGATCTTGGAATCTACGATGAGTATACCGTGTCAAAGCTTCAGAATTTAGATGCGGTACTTCTGGAGGCGAATCATGATATCCATATGCTGGAAGTCGGAAGCTATCCGTATTATCTTAAGCAGAGAGTGCTTGGAAAAAGAGGGCATTTGTCAAATGAACTGTCCGGGCGCCTGCTGTGCGATATTTTGCATGACAATCTGAAATATGTACTGCTCGGACATTTAAGCAAGGAGAATAATTATTCAGAACTGGCATATGAGACGGTGAAGATGGAAGTGCTGTTAAGCGATGTTCCGTATAAGCCGGGAGATTTCCGGATGGAAGTTGCAAAGCGGGATATGCCTTCAGACATTATAACGGTTTGATCGTAAGAAGGAGAGATGTATGAGAAAAATAGCAATTGTAACAGACAGTAACAGCGGAATTACGCAGGCGCAGGCAAAAGAACTTGGAATTGAAGTAGTGCCGATGCCGTTTTTTATTGATGGGAATTTATATCAGGAAGATATTACACTGACACAGGAGGAGTTTTACCAGCATCTGACGCAGGATTCGGATATCTCTACTTCGCAGCCGGCTCCTGGAGAAGTCATGGAACTGTGGGACCGCCTTTTGGAAGAATATGAAGAAGTGGTACATATTCCGATGTCCAGCGGACTGAGCAGCTCCTGCGAGACTGCAATGGCGCTTTCAGCAGAGTATGAAGGACGCGTGCGCGTAATAAATAATCAGCGGATCTCTGTGACACAGAGACAGTCTGTTCTGGATGCGGTTGCGCTTGCAGAAGAAGGAAGGAGTGCGGCGGAGATCCAGGAACAGCTGGAAGCGGAGAAGCTTGATGCAAGTATTTATATTACCGTGGATACCCTGAAATACCTGAAAAAGGGAGGACGGATCACGGCGGCGGCAGCGGCCATCGGAACGGTTCTGAATTTAAAACCAGTTCTTCAGATCCAGGGAGAAAAGCTGGATGCGTTTGCAAAAGTACGCGGCTGGAAGCAGGCAAAAAAGACCATGCTCGATGCGATCGAAAAAGATATCAGAGAACGGTTTAAAGATCACGAGGTATATCTTCAGGCGGCATATACCTGCTCTGAGGAGGAAGCTGCAAAATGGAAGGAAGAGATTGAGAACAGATTTCCGGGATACGATGTACATATGGATAAACTGTCGCTGAGTGTGGCATGCCATATCGGCCCGGGTGCCATGGCGGTTGCATGTACAAAAGTGATGGGAAAATAGTGCTGATGAAAGAGCGGTGAATCGGGAAAAGAAAAAACTGCGTTCTGCAAAAGATGGTCAGGATCCAAAAGGACCGGCTGTCTGGCAGGGCGCAGTTTTATTTTATAGCAGATCATACAATAATGACCGACTGGCGGTATTCGTTGTGAAAAGGCTGCTGAAACTTGTCTGTGACAACGGATTCATACAGATCAGCGCTGTGGATATCTTCCCGGAGCATGGCATCGGCCGGTTCCAGGCAAAAAGAAGCATCTGCCAGTTTTGTGACCAGCGGAATACTGCTTTTTTGCTTTAACAGTGACAGCAGTGGAGAGGCACACTTTTGAAAGCCGAGTATACGTGCATAAAAAGGGGGCACACTTTTATCAGGCTCTGGAATTTCCAGACAGATGTGCAGAAGCGCCCGGCTGATCCGTGTGTAAGTGAGTTCACGTGTCTTTAAAAGATCACAGAACTGATCCCAGTTTTGAAACTGGTCTCTGCTCCGGATGATCCGGTTCGCAAGTGGGGCAGAGACATCCTGCCACTGCGAAAGTGAGTCGGGCGACTCCCGGAGCAGACGGTATTTCAGCAGGAGTGAAAAATCACCGGAAGATACCGGAAAGCGGGTTTTATAAGTACTTTTGCAGAGCTGGCCGACCTTTGCCGGAACGTGTCCGGCAAGAAGTGAAAGGGCATCCGCTTCCATCTCCGTGAAGAATCTGCGGATGGCAGAGGCGGAACTGAAAGTTTCGCATGGGGTCATATCATGGTAATGAGCGCCTTTTCTCCGGACAGTGACGGGGAGAATCGCGCTCTTTCTTTTGCGCAGCGCTTTCAGATATTCGATTCCTAAAATATTGTTCGGCTCATTTAGAATGGCAGAGAGAGCGTCATCAGCAAACAGCTGCGTGGCAGCTTCCCTCCGGGCGGCTGGATAGGAGTGGCCCGCTTTTAAAAAGGACCGCAGCAGATTTTTAAATGACACAGATTCTTCTGCAAAAAAATCAGCAAGGGTCTGCAACTTTCCGATGTCGCCGCATTCACTGCCAAAACAAAGAAAATCAACGCATCCAAGCTGGTCGAGAAGCGAGACGGCTCCAAAAGCGAAAAGTTCTGCACTTCCGGTGGCATACCGGACCGGAAGTTCGATCACAAGCGAAGCTCCGCAGTCAAGCGCCATTCGCGTACGAAGATCTTTGGGCAGGAGTGCAGGAGCGCCGCGCTGGACAAAATCTCCGCTCATGATGACAATGAGATAGTCTGCACCTGTCAGTTCGCGTGCTTTCTGGATGTGATAGAGATGTCCGTTGTGAAACGGATTGTATTCGGTGATAAGACCTGCGATTTTCATAATTGGTTCTCCATTTCTGTTAGGTTCTTGCAAAAGTATACTATAAGATTTTCTATTTGACAATCGAAGGAGAAGCCGATACACTAAAATTAGTGTGTTCTGTCAAAACACAGAGAAAGAAAAAGAGAAGAGGGAGGGTGCATATGCCAGAAGAAAGAATCGAGGAACTGCTCGAGAAAAGAGATTTTAAACAGTTGAAACTGGAATTGGAAGATATGTATCCTGTGGATCTGGCAGAGATCATGGAAGAATTGACGGATAAACAGGTTATGCTGATTTTCAGACTTCTTCCAAAAGAAGAGGCGGCGGAGACGTTTTCTTATATGAATGCAGATATGAGGCAGGTGCTGATCAGTGCGCTGACTGATTCTGAGTTGCAGGAAGTCATGGAAGAGATGTATATTGATGATACCGTTGACGTGCTGGAAGAGATGCCTGCAAATGTGGTCGATCGTCTTCTGCTCGTGACCGATGAGGAGACGAGAAAGCAGATCAATATGCTGCTGCAATATCCGGATGACAGTGCCGGAAGCATTATGAATGTGGAATATATCGCGCTGCAGAAGGAGATGACAGTTGCTGAGGCGATCCTCAAGATCCGTCAGGTTGGTATCAATAAAGAGACGATCTATACCTGCTATGTCACAGAAAAGAGAAAGCTGATCGGAAGTGTGGATGTCAAAGATCTTCTGACCACCGGTGAGAATAAGCTGATCGAGGAGATCATGGAGACAAATCCTTTGTTTGTCAGAACGCTGGACGATAAGGAAGATGTGGCGAATACGATCCACAAATACGGACTGATCGCGATTCCGGTGTTAGATCAGGAGATGTGCATGGTCGGGATCGTCACAGTCGATGACGCGATGATCGTCCTGCAGGATGAGGCTACCGAGGATATGAGTGTGATGGCAGGTGTGGCTCCGAATGAAGAATCTTACTTTGGGACGTCTGTCTGGAAGCATGCGAGGAACCGCTTTCCGTGGCTGTTATTTCTGATGCTTTCGGCAACGATCACCGGGCTGATCCTCGGGCATTTTGAGGCGGCGCTTGCCGTGATGCCGATTCTAAATACCTTTATCCCGATGCTGACGGGAACCGGAGGAAACTGTGGTTCCCAGAGTTCTACGCTGATCATCCGTGGACTGACGGTCGGTGAGATTGAATTTAAAGATATTTTTCGTGTACTGTTCAAGGAAGTCAGGGTTGCGCTCCTTGTAGGGCTGTGCCTGGCGTTTGTAAACGGGATCCGGGTCATTATCATGTACGGTGATCCGCTTCTCGCATTTGCGATCGGTGTGACCATGATCGCGACAATCCTGCTTTCGAAAACGGTGGGCTGTGTCCTTCCGCTGATCGCCAAAAAATGCGGACTGGATCCTGCGATCATGGCGGCTCCGCTGATCACAACACTTGTGGATACCGGAACGATCCTTGTATATTTTGCAATCGTGACACGTATTTTCCACATTTAAGAGGCGCAGAAGCTGAGGAAAATTTTTAGGTACTGAAGAAAAATTTTTGGAAAAAACAGAATTATTGATATATAATTAACAAAGCTTGTATACAAAATGTGTTTGCGCTATAATAAGGTATATGAGAAAAATGAAAGGGGTCATAAATCATGGGATTTATTGATGTAATTAAAGCAAAAGCAAAAGCAGACAAAAAAGTAATCGTACTTCCGGAGACAGAAGACAAAAGAACTTATGAAGCAGCGGAAGCTGTTTTAAAAGAAGGGACAGCAGATCTGATCCTTGTCGGAAGAAAGGAAGAGATTGAGAAAAACGGAGCTGGATTTGATCTGACGGGAGCAGTGATCGTAGACCCTGCAACAGATGAGAGAACAGCAGGATAT
>CAUWEA010000061.1:0-18049 GCA_963557735.1 uncultured Faecalimonas sp.
AAGAGGAAAGGCGGAAAATTCTCAAAAGGCAGCGAGAAGGAATTGATGTGGCTCTGGAAAAAGGTGTGAAGTTTGGCAGACCACAGGTGCAACTGCCAGAGGACTGGGAGCGTGTCATTGCTCTGGTGGAAAATAAAGAGATTACTTCTGTTGAAGCTATGTCGTTTCTGAATTTGAAGAAAACAACTTATTATAAGCTGCGGAAAATGACCAGTCAGTAAGGGTGCTGATGGAAAATAACGTGGTTTACGAAAATAGGGGGTAGTTTACGAAAAATTACATGGTTTACGAAATGAACTGTGGTTACAAAAGAAATCGTAGTTTGAGAAATCGTTTAGAGTTTGCGTTTAACTATGCGAGATAACGTTTCTTTCGCCTGAGATACATAACGAAGATGTGGATTTGATAAAACTTGAGATTGCGGCTAAGGCAGCCCATACATAGAAAAAACAAAGGGGGATTTTCTATGTATGAGGAAATTCAAAGACCAGAACATGGACAACATGCAGCACATAAGCTAGATAATGAGAAACTAAATAGCGGAAATTTGTCTATGGAAGAAAATTTAAAAGAAGTTGTCTATCAGACTTCAAACGGTTATACTGTAAAACTTCGCTATCCAGACCAGAAGCAGGAAAGTGACGAAGAAATTATTGAAGCTACCAAAGATATTATGAAAGAACTAGTTTACAGACAGTTAGAAGCGAAAGGAGAATTTTAAAATGGCATTAGAAAAATTGAAAGCGAGAATGTTACTTAGGGTGTCTTCAAAACAGCAATTAGATGCGGATGGAGATCTTTCTTTACAAAGAAGTATTGTAAAAAATTACATAAACACACAAGAAGCATGGGAGTTGGACAGCCAAAAACCAGAGTATTGTGAAGCAGCCGTATCTGGATACTCAAATTCTGTAAGTGAAAGACCCGCATTGCAGGAAATAAGAGAGGATGCAAAAAATGGTTGTTTTCAGATTCTTGTTTGCTATAAATATGACCGTATGGGAAGAAGAAAATATGAAATGCCTCAGTATATATCAGAATTAGCAACGTATGGGGTATTGGTGTATACAGCTGCAGATGGTTGTATTACTCCGGAGACATATGAAGAAGAACTAACTTCGATGATAAGATTTTGGACTGCACAAGGCGCAAGTATGATTACCGGACAAAGGGTAAAAGACGCTGCAATCGAAAATGTAAAACTTGGAAAAAATCAAGGTGGAAATGCCCCCTATGGATACAAATTGGAATTTTCCGGAGAGATGAATAAACATGGGCGGATGTTAAAGAAAAAAGTGATTGTACCCGAGCAGGCAGAAATCGTGAAAAAAATATACAGTTTATCAAAAACAATGGGGATAGGATCAACAAAGATTGCCAAAATATTAAATGCAGATGATGCCATACGGCATATGTCTCCAAATGGAAAAACGTGGTATGCAGGAACTGTAAGAGATATTTTGCGTAATCCGATTTATACGGGTTATATTACATATATGAGAAGAACAAAGACTGGGGAAAAATATAAAAGTTTATCTCCGGAAGAATGGACTATGGCGAACGAGTGTAACGAAAACTTAAAGATTATGGATGTTTCATATTGGAACGAGGTTCAGCGTTTAAACGAAGAACGTGCAAAACATTACGGTAAAGGCAGGAAAAACAGTGATAGCAAAGGGAGTGCCAGTACTGGGAAATTACCTTTGCTTGATGTCATACATTGTGGTTACTGTGGACGTAAGATGACAAATGGAAGCAAGTATAATTACTGGAAAACAAAATCTGGTGAAAAAAGGAAAAGTATGGTAGGATATTATCGTTGTCAGACACTTCATCAAGGTGGGGATTGCAAAGGTTGCAGTTCCTATCGTGCAGATAATATTGAACCGTTGGTTTTTGGTGTTATAAACGATTATCTTGGTACTTTGGAAGATAATCAAAGTGTTGTTGATAAAATATTAAAGGCAAAAAACAATCAGAAATTACAGAATAAGAAACAGCTAAAGAGAACTGAGGAATCTATAAAAAATCTGGAAGACGATATTGCAACACTAAGAGGCTCATTACCAAAAGCGATACGAGGACAGTTTGCAATACCTATTGAAGAACTTTATAAGTTGATAACGGAAACCGAAAAGAAGCTGCAAGATAAACGAGATATGTATGAAAAAATGCAGTTGGAAATGAAGGAAAATACAGATTATGAAATAGAGACAGAGAAATTTATTCAAAAAATCCCAGAATGGAAAGTTGCTCTGGAAAATGGGGAGTATGCGGAAAAAAGAACGCTTATCAATACATTGGTAAAACGTGTGGATGTCAAGAAAGACGAAGTAGTTGTACAGATGAAAATAAACTTAGATGAATTTTTATCCCGAAAAAAGGTAGGTGATAGTACCATTCGGTGTATACACGATTCAAGGTAAACGACATGATCGCCAGTACATTTGCCCGGATCGTATCTTCCGGCCACGTGGCATAAATTTCACTGGAAGCGACATTTTTGATATAATCTTTGTATTTGACATAGTAATTTTCGGCGGTGGAGTCGCGAGGGGAACCGTCATGTACGACGATAAATTCCGGGACAACAACACGGCTCAGAACAATCTCGCCGGTTTCGTTTGTCGGTTTGATCTCGTCTTCGGCGATTTTAGGAGGATAAGTTCCATAAAGTGTGTGGGCAGGGATCACAAATGTTTCCTGCTGCGGAGTGGCGGTGACCGGGCGCATGGTAATATTTTGGATTGCCGTTACATCTGGCAGAATTTCAGTGCCGGCAATATTTACAGGTTCAAATCCGGGCGCGGTAACAGAGAGCGTGTACTCGGAGTAAGGCTGTGACTCAATCGTTGGATTTAAACTGTATTCCAGCGGCGGAGCAGCAAGTTCCAGTGTTTCTGTCTGCCCGGATGAGTCTGTGGTGACCTGCTCTAACGTCTGTTCAGGGACACCGGTATAAGAGATAGAGATGGAGGCATCGGCGATGGGAAAAGAAGTGATTTCAGACGTGATCTGAATTTTCAGTTTTCCTTTGTCCGGAGCGTCTGCCTGCATAGCCTGCATTGGTTTCATAATACGACCTCGTGTGCTTAGGATTACTGTTACTATATGCAGAAACAGATATGGAGTGCATTGGGACAGCGGATGGAAAAGGAGAGTGTGAGATGAGCAGAAAACGCAGGAGGATGCGCAGGAAAAGGGCAGGAAGATGGCCATTGATTCTGCCTTTGGCTGCAGTAAGTATTCTGATAGCAGGAAGTCTTCTGCTTTTAGAAAATAAAAGGGATCAGGGGGAAAAGGCTGATATGCAGGAACAAGTGGATTTCGGGGAATCCGGGGAGAGGGAAACTCAGAAGGGAACGCTGTCAGAGTTTTATTTTCAGCAGCTTTCTGAGGAGGAACAAAAGATCTACAAAAGTCTTTTAAATTGTGTTTCTTCCCACTGTGAGTCGATAGAAGTAAAAGGCGTGGAACCGGAAACAGTTGGAAGCGTGTATCAGTTTCTTCTGAATGATCATCCGGAGCTGTTCTGGTGTTCGGGAACTCTTCAGATGACAAGTTATCCGCTTCTTGGAAAGATTAAGGTAATTCCTGCATATCTGTATGACAGTGAGGAGAGCCGGCGCAGGCAGGAAGCAATTCAGAAAGAGGCAGATTTATGGCTTGCCGGTCTGCCGGAGAATGGATCAGAATATGACAAACTGAAGTATATTTACGAACAGATCGTGCGGCGTACAGAGTACCAGGAAGGCGGGAAAGATGATCAGAACATCTGCAGTGTTCTGCTGGATGGGAAGTCGGTCTGCGCAGGGTATGCACGGACCATGCAGTATCTAGCAGAGCGGGCAGGAATTTTTGCCAGTTATGTGACGGGAACTGCGAAAGATCCGGGCAGCGGAAAGGTGCAGGATCACGCGTGGAATCTTGTAAAGTGTGACGGAGCCTACTCCTTTGTCGATCCAACCTGGGGAGACCCGGTCTGGAGTGGAGAGGGGGAGCGGATGGAGCATATAGTCTATGACTATCTCTGTTGTCCCCAGGAGGAACTGTTTCTGACACATACACCGGACAGTGGAATCGTACTGCCGGTATGTGATGCCTATGATCAGGAATATTATCGGAAGAACGGGAAGTTTTATGAAAGTTATGACGAAGAGCAGATCTGGGAGGTGCTTCGGGAAGATGTTGAGCAGCAGGAGACGAAGTCTGTTCTGAAATTTGGGACAGCAGAAGCGTTTTTGCAGGCGGAGAGGCGGATCCGGGAAGTGATCCTGCCGGAGGTGGTGCAGTATCTTGGGACGCTGTACGGGCTTTCGGAAGTGCAGTATTCTTATCAGGAAGAGGAGCAGCTTAGAAAGATCACGTTGTACTGGAGATATGAGTAGAGGAGAAAAAGCAGCTGTATCTGGGACAGAGTGAAAGTGGAAGGATGCAAAAACAGATCTGCGAAGGGCAGGGGAAAATATTATCATATATTTGCAGAAAGAAGGAGAACAGTATGATCGATTTATATGGGATCGTAAGTATTCCGTTTTTAAAAAAGTCAGCATTTAGCGGCAGTTTCCGGCAGATGCGATACCGCCTGGAAAAGGCAGCGTCCGATGAAGGGGAGAAACTTCGGGCAACCTGCTGGTGGAGGGATGTCTGCTGGGAGAAAGTTTTGGAGGAAGAGAAGCATTGTGCACAGTTTTCTTTTGATAAGGAAGGACTTGCGGAGGCGGTTGCCTGGATGAATCAGAAATACGAAGAAGAGAAGCAGGACGAAGAACAGGAAAACTAACAGAGAAAGGAGCAGCAGCCGATGTATAAAATATTGATCGTGGAAGATGATGGGACGATTGCGAGACTGCTAGCGGAACATTTGGAAAAGTGGGGATATCAGGTCTGCTGTGCGGATGATTTTAAGCAGGTGACGAAATGCTTTGAAACATACGCGCCGCATCTTGTGATCATGGATATCGGGCTTCCTTTTTACAATGGATTTTACTGGTGTACAGAAATCAGAAAGACATCAAGTGTGCCGATTTTGTTTTTATCATCGATGTCGGACAATATGAATATTGTTATGGCAATCCAGATGGGCGGAGATGATTTTGTGGAGAAGCCGTTTGACCTGAATGTGATCACAGCGAAAATACAGGCGCTTCTGAGGCGTGCCTACGCCTTTCAGGGAAGTGTCAATGTCATGGAGTATAAAGGTGTTTTGCTGAATCTTGGAGATGCAAGTGTGACGTTTCAGGATCGGAGGATGGAGCTGACGAAAAATGATTACAAAATTCTTCAGATCTTGATGGAGCGTGCAGGGACGATCGTGGAGCGGGAAGCGATCATGAAACGGCTCTGGGAGAGTGATGAATTTATTGACGACAATACACTGACAGTGAATATGACACGGCTCCGCAAAAAGCTGGAGGACCTCGGCGTTCGGGACTTTATCAGGACAAAGAAAGGGATTGGGTATATGATCGAATGATTAGATTATTAGGTGCATATCTGAAAAAATGTAGAAAAGTGATTGGGATGTTTCTTACTGTGGCGATGATTTTTATGATTGTATTTTTCTTGTCGTCGGTTCCGGTGGAAACGGTGCAGTATGCAGCATTTCTGGCTGTGGTTTTTCTGCTTTTTATCGGAATATTTGATTTTGCGGGGTTTGTGCGCCGAAAGAAAAGGCTGGATGAGATTTCCGTGCAGAAACAGCTGGAATTTGATCGTCTTCCAAAGCCGGATGACCCGATTGAGGAGCAGTATCAGGAACTTTTACTTGATATGGAAGGGCGAATGCGGGAACTGGAATCCGAGGCATCCATCAGTTATCAGGAGATGGTCGATTATTACACGCTCTGGGCACACCAGATCAAGACGCCGATCGCCGCGATGAAACTTTTGAATCAGTCAGAGCAGATGGACCGGAGGGCGATGGAGGCGGAACTTTTTAAGACAGAGCAGTATGTCGAAATGGTGCTGTCCTATCTGCGCGTGGGCAATCTGAATTCAGATCTTGTCCTAAGGCACTGTCCTTTAGATGAGATCGCGAGAAAGGCGATCAGAAAATATTCCTCGCTGTTTATTCTGAAGAAGATTGAACTGGAATTTTGTCCGTCCGGGATGGAAGTGCTGACAGATGAGCGGTGGGCAGTATTTGTTGTGGAACAGATTTTATCAAATGCATTAAAATATACAAAGGAAGGAAAAATTCGGGTTGCGGTCACGGGCGACACGATTGTTATAAAGGATACCGGGATCGGAATAAGCAGTGAGGATCTTCCGAGAGTGATGGAGAAAGGATTTACCGGATACAATGGGAGATGGGACAGAAAGTCTACCGGGATCGGTCTGTATCTTTGCAGAACGATCATGCAGAAGCTGGGGCATCTGATTGAAATTGAGTCCGAAGTGGGGGAAGGGACCACGGTGACACTGGATTTTGGGCGTGATATTCAGATTACAGAGTAGGAGATCTGGATTGCTTATGAATAGTTATTAGAATATGTGATAGGTAAAAGATTTACTTTCTTCCTGAAGTTTGCTACACTTATGTACAGTCTTGTCATGGCGGATATGAGAAGATATCTGCATATGAGAGGAAACGTACAGAAGAAAAGACGGGAGAATTTTTCAGAGCAGTCTTTGAAGTACATTTAAGGAGGAAATGAGAGATGTTAGAAAAGTTGTTTAAACTTAAGGAGAACAACACGACTGTGAAGACAGAGGTGCTTGCCGGGATCACGACATTTATGACGATGGCATACATTCTGGCAGTCAATCCAAGTATTCTGGCGGCAGCCGGGATGGATCAGGGTGCAGTGTTTACTGCGACTGCGCTGGCAGCATGTCTGGGAACAATGCTGATGGCAGTTTTTGCAAACTATCCGTTTGCGCTGGCTCCGGGAATGGGGCTGAATGCATATTTTGCATATACTGTTGTCATTGGTATGGGATATACCTGGCAGGTGGCACTGGCAGCGGTCTTTGTTGAGGGTCTGGTGTTTATCGTATTGTCTGTGACAAATGTGCGTGAGGCGATCTTCAATGCGATCCCGATGAATTTAAAATCCGCAGTCAGTGTGGGAATTGGTCTGTTTATCGCGTTTATCGGTCTTCAGAATGCAAAGATTGTGATCGGGGGATCTACCTTAGTACAGTTATTTTCTATCGAAGGTTATAATGAGTTAAACGGTGTGAAGGCATCGATGAATGATGTCGGAATTACAGTGCTTCTCGCAGTGATCGGTGTGATCATCACAGCAGTTCTTGTCGTAAAGAATGTAAAGGGAAATATTTTGTGGGGAATTCTGATCACATGGGTTCTGGGGATTCTCTGTCAGCTTACCGGACTTTATGTTCCAAATGCAGAACTTGGAATGTTCAGCCTGCTTCCGGATTTCAGCAATGGGATCAGTGTGCCAAGCCTTGCGCCGATTTTTGGAAAACTGAGTTTTTCAGGGATCAATATCGGCCAGTTTATCGTTGTTGTGTTTGCATTCTTGTTTGTTGATATTTTTGATACGCTTGGAACGCTGATCGGTGTTTCTACAAAAGCAAATATGCTGGATCAGGAAGGAAAACTCCCGAGGATCAAAGGAGCGTTGATGGCAGATGCAGTTGCAACGACAGCTGGTGCAGTTCTTGGAACATCGACGGTGACAACGTTTGTGGAGAGCGCTTCCGGTGTTTCTGAGGGAGGACGTACAGGTCTGACTGCAGTGACAACGGCAATCTTGTTTGGCGCATCACTTCTGCTCTCGCCGATTTTTCTTGCAATTCCATCGTTTGCGACAGCACCGGCGCTGATCGTTGTCGGATTCTATATGCTGACCAACGTGATCAATATTGATTTCTCTGATTTTACAGAGGGACTTCCATGCTTTATCTGTATTGCAGCGATGCCGTTCTTCTACAGTATTTCAGAAGGAATTGCAATGGGAGTGATCACATATGTTGTGATCAACCTTGTGGCAGGAAAAGCAAAAGAGAAGAAGATGAGCGCCCTGATGATCGTGCTGGCGGTTCTGTTCGTAGGAAAGTATTTCCTGCTATAGAAAAACGCCAATGATGGAAGCTTTGGAAAAAGAAAGCGATCAGGAAAGCGTCTGAAACATAAAAAAGAAAAATGAAAAAGAAGAAAAGCTCCGGGCAGGAAAGAACATACTGTCCGGAGTTTTTTGTTTTCTTTCAAAAATGTAAGGTATGAGTCGGAATTGTAAGGGAAAACGATGGCAGAGAGAAACAGATATCCGGTATAATGAGGTTGTAAGTGAAAGACAGGAGGAAACGTATATGACATTATTGGAAGTAAATAATTTGAAAAAAATCTATACAACAAAATTTGGCGGAACCCAGGTGGAAGCGCTCAGGAATGTGAGTTTTTCTGTGGAGTCAGGGGAATATGTGGCAATCATGGGAGAATCTGGTTCTGGAAAAACGACATTGCTAAACATACTGGCAGCGCTTGACCGGCCGACGGGAGGCAAAGTCTTTCTGAAAGGGAGGGATCTGGGAACGGTCAGGGAAAAAGAAATGGCGGCATTCCGGAGACAGAATTTAGGATTTGTTTTCCAGGATTTTAATCTGCTTGACACTTTTTCGCTTCAGGATAATATTTTCCTTCCACTGGTACTTTCCGGCAAGAAGTATCCGGAGATGGCGCGCCGTCTGGAGCCGGTCGCTGCCCAGCTTGGAATCGATAAACTTTTAAACAAATTTCCGTATGAGGTATCCGGGGGACAAAAACAGCGGGCGGCAGTTGCGAGAGCGCTGATCACAAAGCCACAGTTGATCCTGGCAGATGAACCGACCGGAGCGCTTGATTCAAGATCGGCAGATGAACTGCTGGATCTGTTCCATGAGATCAATGCAAATGGGCAGACGATCCTGATGGTGACGCACAGTATCAAAGCGGCCAGCACTGCAAAAAGAGTGCTGTTTATCAAGGATGGAGAGGTGTTTCACCAGCTTTACCGCGGGAATCTGTCGAATGAGCAGATGTATCAGAAGATTTCTGACACACTGACGGTTCTTGCTACGGGAGGTGAACAAGGTGAGTAGATCAGTTTATATCAGGCTGGCTCTGACCAATCTGAAGAATAATAAGAAAACGTATGTGCCGTACATTCTGACAGCAGTCGTGACGGTAATGATGTATTATATTCTTCTCGGACTTGCAAACGGGAAGTCGGTCAGTGACGGAGCGTTGCAGAACGTATTGGAATGCTCCGTGTCGGTCGTCGTAGTTTTTTCCGTACTGTTCTTGTTTTATACGAACAGTTTTCTGATGAAACGCCGGAAAAAGGAGATCGGTGTCTATAATATTTTGGGAATGGGGAAACCGCATATCGCGAAAATGATGGTGATGGAAACGCTTGTGACGGCATTTTCAGGTATTGCAGGCGGGATTCTTGCAGGAATTACGTTTGAAAAGCTGATGTATCTGTGCCTGCAGAAATTATTGCGGTTTGAAACCGGGATGGAGGCAGAGTTTCACTGGGAGACGGTTTCTTCGACGGTTCTGCTGTTTTTGGGGATCTTTGCTCTGACACTCTGCTATAATCTGCTGCAGATCCGTCTTTCCAACCCGTCAGAACTTTTGCGGGCAGGGAAAGAAGGAGAAAAAGAACCGAAAACAAAACTGTTTCTTGCACTTGCAGGAATCTTGTTTCTTGGGACGGGATATTCTATTGCGCTGACAACAGAGTCGCCGCTGGAGGCAATTCCGAAGTTTTTCCTTGCGGTGATCTGTGTGATCATCGGAACGTATGCATTGTTTATTGCAGGAAGTATTGCGTTTTTGAAATTACTGAAAGGAAACAGACATTTTTATTACCAGACAAAACACTTTGTTTCGGTATCAGGGATGATCTACCGGATGAAGCAGAATGGGGCAGGACTTGCCAATATCTGTATTTTAAGTACGATCGTGCTTGTTATGATCTCAGCGACAGCATCCTTATATCTTGGAATTGATGATGTGATCCGTTCCCGCTATCCAAGTGAGAGCCGGGTCATAAGCAGGCTTTCTACGCCGGAGCAGGATGCGCGGATACGTCAGATGGTGGAAGAAATTTGTAAGAAATATGATGTGGAGACAGATAAAATGATGGAATATCATTCCGGGGCAATCGTCTCGGTGCTCGATGGAGAACGGTTTCTCCGGCAGGCCGAGGCAAGTCAGTCGGATATGATAGATGTGTGTCAGGTATATCTGATCCCGCTGGAAGATTATAACCGGATGGAAGAAATGTCGGTATCGCTTGCGCAGGATGAGGCGCTTGTATATGTATCTGATAAAACGAAAGAACTTCCGGGGAGGATTTCTTTTGGAGAACATAAGTATCGTGTTGTGCAGCAGGTAAAAGAATTAAAACTTGAGGAAGGGATTACACAGAATATGGCAGATAACTATTTTGTAGTCTTGCCGGATGTGGACTCGATCAATACGATTCTTGGGGAGGTATATCAGGAAAGTGGAATGACAGAGGAGTTTGTAAGAGAGGCTTCCAGTGTCTCCTGCACACTGCAGTTCGATATGAATGGAAGGGAGCAGGACTGTGAAAAGGCAATCGGAGAGTTGCACGGACAGTTCGCGGCATCCGGGATCCCGGGATTTTATGAGACGAGGCAGGAAGGGAAGGCAGGCATGTTTCAGCTGTATGGAGGATTGTTATTTATCGGGATCTATCTGGGAACACTGTTTTTGATGGCGACTGTACTGATCATTTATTATAAACAGATTTCCGAAGGATATGAAGACCAGGAACGGTATCAGATCATGCAGAAGGTAGGGATGAGCAAAAAAGAGGTAAGAACTTCGATCAAGAGTCAGATCCTGCTTGTATTCTTTCTGCCGCTTGGCGGCGCGATTCTCCATATCGTAGTGGCTTTCAAGGTGCTGACCAAACTGCTGGCAGGATTTGGATTTACAAATACAACGTTGTTTCTTGGTTGTACCGGGGCTGCAGTTCTCCTCTTTGCGGTGTTCTATATCGCAATCTTTATAGTGACTGCCAGAGAATATTACAAGATCGTAGAGTAATTGTCGTAAAAGCGGGGCAAAATGGAACAGAAAAGAAGATCCGATGCAAATACAAGGGGGAGCGTACTGGTGAAAGTGCCGGAAAAAGATTGAGGAAAATTTGAACCGGTGGTATGATAGAAAGAAAACAAAAAAGGGGAGAAAACAATGTACCGGTTTAAAAAAATAAATCTGCAGGGGGCACAAAATACAAGAGATCTGGGTGGAATACCGACGGCGGATCAGCGTGTGATAAAAGAACACATGCTGATCCGGAGCGGTGCGCTTGCCGGAATTACAAAGGCGGATCAAGACAGACTGATAAAGGAGTATCATCTGAAAACAGTGATTGATTTCCGTACAGAGACAGAGCGTCAGGAAAAGCCGGATCCTGTCATGGAGGGTGTGGAATATATTTCCAATCCCATTCTCGGGGAGCAGCTGGTAGGGATTACAAGAGAGAAAGAAGGAAAGGGAGAACAGATCGACCAGATGATCGGGCAGATCATGAAATCGGGTGCAGGCGGAGATCAGTATATGGCGAATCTCTATGCGCACATGGTTTTACAGAAAGAAGTGCGGGAAAATTATGCAAAATTCTTTGACCTGCTTTTAGAACACCGGGAAGGAGCTGTGCTGTGGCATTGCACGGCAGGAAAAGACCGGGTAGGTGTCGGCACCGCATTGCTTTTAAGTGCGCTTGGCGTAGAACGGGAACAAATCTTTTCGGATTATCTTATGACGAACTGTTTCCTGAAAGAGGAAGTAGATCAGATTGTAGAAAGAGTGGCGGGGATGTTTTCGCAGGAAGGTGCAGGTGAGGCTGTCTGTCAGATGTTATCGGTGAAAAGATCCTATCTGGAAGCGGTATTTGCGCAGATTGATCAAAATTTTGGAGGGATCGACCGCTACCTCCGTGAAGAGACTGGTCTGACAAAAGAAAAAAGAGCAGCGCTGCAGGAAAAGTATCTGAAAAGTCTGTAACGAAAGCATTGCAAGAAGATAGGGGATAATGCTATAATTTATTATCATGCGATGAAGAAAAAGCAATGTAAGAAACGACAAGTAGGTGAACGATTTGAAGAATAAAATCAAACATTTCTCAGAGGGGGATTTTCGGGCAGTGCAGCCGAGGATCCGTCTTCCTGAAACGAAGATCTCAATGAAGATCGGGGAAGGCGAAGTCTATCATGGAGAATTTTTTATAGAGAACGAAGAAGAGGGAGACGTAAGAGGTCTTGTCTATGCCTCTTCTTTTCGCATGCATTGCAGTGAACCTGGATTTGAGGGGCATCAGATCAAGATCCATTTCACATACGATGCGTCCGGGATGCGTCCGGGACAGATAGAGAAAGGGCATTTTACGATCGTATGCAGCGGGGGAGAATTTGAACTTCCGTTTACTGCGATCATAGAGAAGCCGTATGTCATGACATCTGTCGGCAAAGTGCAGGATATGGAAAGCTTCCGGAGACTGGCAGAGAAAGACTATCTGGAAGCAGCAAGACTGTTCCGGTCAAGAGATTTCTATCAGATTTTGAAATATGAAGAGAAGCGGTGGAGAAATTTATACAGCAATATGAGAAAGTGGTCTCTGGACGAGCAGGGGCTGGAAGAATTCTTAGTCGGTACAAAGCAGAAAGAACGCATTTTTCTGACTTTGACGGAAGAAAAAGAGGTTTTCTCAGATCTGGATACTTCTAAAAAAGAAGTGATCCGGATCACAAAAAATACATGGGGCTATATGGAAATGACTGTGGAGGCAAAAGGGGAGTTTCTCTGCCTTGTGCAGAATCGTTTTTCCACAGAAGATTTCGTGGGCAGCCGGTACCAGCTGGAATATGTGATCGACGATGAAAAACTACACAACGGAAAGAACTACGGAGAGATCACGATCCGCACACCATATGAGACGCTGGTATATACGGTAGTTGTTTCCCAAAATGCGGTAAAACCAAACGATCACAGAAAAGAGACAAAAGAATGGGCACAGCTTTTACTTTCCTATTTAGAATGTGAGGCTGGAAGATCTGAAAGAGAAGTATGGATCGAAGAAGCAGGGAAGTATGTTCTGAAATTGCAGGAGCAGGATCCGGAGAATGATCTGTATCTTTTGTTCCAGGCGCAGCTTGCAGTCATGGAAGGTAAGAAAAAAGAAGCCAGGGAAAAGCTTGATAAGTACAGTTACAGCAGATTTTCTCTGAACAAGAAGTTTGAGATGGATGCATACTATCTCTACCTGACTGCAATCTGCAGGGGAGAAGAGGCATATACGAAAAAGACAGTCGAAGATATCCGGAGGATGTATGCAAAGAATCAGGATTCATGGCAGATTTTATGTGTCTTGTTAGAATTGGACGAACTCTGTCAGGGAGGGCAGGATAAGATCTTACGTCTCGAGGAGCAGTATCAGAAGGGGGCAAACAGTGTCGTATTTTACCTGCTGGCTTACCGCTGTTACAGAAAGCATCCGGAATCTATTAAGAAGCTTGGAAAATTTGAGATCCGGGTATTTTCTTTTGCTGCGAAATATGGACTCCTTACAGAAGAAGCTGCACTGTATATCGCAAATCTCGCGACACAGCTGAAAGGATTTGATAAAGATATCTATCAGATACTCGGGAAAGCATATGAACAATATCCGGATCCGATGATCCTGAATGCAGTCTGCACAATGCTGATCAAAGGAAGCCGGCTGGATGGAGAATATTTCATATGGTATGAGCGGGCGGTGAAGGAAGGGCTGAAGATTGCCCAGCTCTACGAATCTTATATGATCACGATCCACGGAGAGAAGGCGAAAGAACCGCTTCCGAAGCCGATCTATTTATATTTTCTGCATGGTTCTGTTCTGGATTATACGAAGCTTGCGGTGCTTTACGCAAATGTGATCATGCATGTGGATGAGACAAGTGAACTGTACGGCCAGTACCGCGAGAAGATGGAACGGTTTGCACTTGCCCAACTGGAGAGAAGACATATTACAGAGCCTTTGCGGATCATATATAAACGTTTTTTGAATGAAGAGAATCTGACGCCGGAACGCCGGGAAGCTTTAAATGATATCTGTCATGTCTACGAAGTGACAGTCCAGTCTGACCGGATGAAATCAGTGATCGTGATCAATGCGGAAGGAGAGGTCGCGAACAGAGTTTCCGTGATCGATGGAAAAGCACAGATCCATCTGTATTCTAAGGGAGACCGCATTGTCTGGGAAGGCAGAAACGGGATCCATTATATAGAGTCGGTGACTTATGAAAGCAGACGCCTTTTTTATGATAAATATTATCTGGAGCTGTGCAGGCAGAAGCAGGAACAGGAGACGGAGGATGAACAGAACCATGTGCCGCTGACATTTGAGCTGGTGCAGGAGAACGGGATGGAAGAATATGAACATGAGGAAGTATTCCATCTGTGCAGCAAAAAGATCAGAGAAGACAATTACGCGGAAAATGATTTTCTTACCTATCTTGCCTTCTCTCTGTTCCTGGAAGATTATTATGATAAAGCAGTCCTTACGTATCTGGCAAACTATTACTGCGGACCGACAAGGGATATGAAACGTTTGTGGAAGGCGGCAAGAGAATATGAGATACAGACGTTCCAGCTTGCGGAGCGCATCCTGACACAGATGCTGTTTTCGGAGCAGATGTTCGGAGAACCGGAGATCTTTTTGGATTATTATTATGGCAAACCGTATTATCGTCTGAAATGGGCATATCTTGTTTACGCGTGCAGAGAGTTTGTCACGAAAAAAAGAGAGATTGCGGATGAGGTGATGGAGATCTTATGCATGGAATACCATCACCAGTCTGTGATACCGGAAGTGTGCCAGATCGCGGCGCTTCAATATTATGCGGATCACGCGTGGGGAGAGACGCAGGAAAACATGCTTTTGACATTCCTTCGCGAGCTGAGTATCCGTCAGATTTATTTCCCGTTCTTTTTGAAGTACAGCAGAGAGTGGTTAAAAGAACTTCAGCTGTATGATAAGACGATGGTATCGTATTATGCAAAGAAGAAGGGAAAGGTAACTTTCCGCTACCAGCTCATCCGGGATGGGGAGGAGACCGGGGAGTACCGTCAGGAAGTACTTGGACCGGTGTATGAAAATGTGTATGTAAAATCGATGATCCTCTTTGAAGGAGAAGAACTCCGGTATTATTTTGTAGAGTCGGGGGAAGATGGAGAGATCCGAACTGCGAAGTCATCCTGCGGCAAGGTAGACCGGAAAAATGAGATCGGGAAATATATGAGAATCAATCAGCTGATCCGGGAAAATGAAAAACAGGAACTGGCGGAGCGGTTTGCTGAGGAAGAGCAGACGGCAGAACTTCTGTTTCCAATTTATTGATAAGGGGTGAAAACTATGGGACAAGGCAGTATGATTGGATATGATCTGAGTGAGGAAGGATGCCAGATCAGCTACTATAATGAAACGCAGCATGAACCGGAGACGGTGAAAAATGAATCCGGTGAATATCAAATCCCGCTTGTGATCGGTTGTAAAAATGATACATGGTATATCGGGGAAGAAGCGCGTGCACATGCAAAACAAAAAGATGGTGCGATGGCATCGGATCTGCTTACGAAAAGTATGCATGGGATGAAAATCCATCTCGGACGGAGAACCTATGATGCAGTCTGGCTTCTGGCAAAGTTTATCCGCCTGACACTTCAGCGGTTTGACAAGATCGATTCCATTGTCTTTTGTGTGCCGCAGATGAGCCCGGACATTGCAAGGATGTTAAAAGGGATCGGTCAGCGGATGGGGATTGAACGACAGCGGATCCATGTGCAGGATTATAAGGAAAGCTACTGTTACTTCATGTTTTACCAGCCGAAGGAACTCTGGCAGTATGAGTCCGCATTGTTTTATTGTGACAAACGGCAGATCAAAGCATATATGTTAAGCCAGATCGCGTCGGGTGCAAAACAGAAGAAACAGACCTTTGTCACGGTTGATGAAGTGGCAAGTGCCCAGATGGAGGAACTAAAGGCAGTCTATCCGGTGCTCAATGTGGAGCAGGCAAAAATGGCAGATTTCCGTTTTCAGAAGTTTATCGAGAGTGTATTTGAGAAAAAAATCGTCTCTTCTGTCTTTCTGATGGGAGAAGGATTTGAGAATAACTGGTATCCGAATTCGCTGAAAGTGCTGTGCAACGGAAGAAGGGCATTTCTTGGAAATAATCTTTACAGCAAAGGTGCGTGCTATACAGCGTACCAGCGCGGGCAGGAAGAGCAGACAAAAGATCAGGAAGCACCGGTATATCTGGATGAAAGTAAATTGAAAGAGCAGATCTCCATTCAGATGCGTCACCACGGAAAAGAAGAGTGGTATCCTCTTGTGCCGTGGGGAAGACACTGGTATGAAGGCGACGGACAGTGGGAGGTTCTTTTGGAAGATACCAGCGACATTGAAATAAAAGTAGAATCACTTCTGACCGGCACAGCCAGAATCGAGCGCGTGAAAGTAGATGAACTTCCGAGGCGTGCAAAATATACTATACGGCTTCAGGTGGAAGTGATCTTTGTCGAAGAAAATGTATGTAAGATCTTATTTAAAGATGTTGGATTCGGAGAATTTTTCCCAGCGACCGATTTTGTGAAAGAGCATACGATCTATTTAGGAGGAAGAAATGAGCAGTTTGATACTATGTAATAAAAGACGTGCAAAACAGCCATATGAAGTGTCGCGGATCCACTGCAGGATTTATACGCTGGAGGAACTCTGCTATTATCTTTCCAATAATCTTTATCTGATCGACTATACGATCGTCAATGAGAGGCTCTGTGACTGGATCGAGACAGAACTTGGGCTTTGCAGACTGGCAGACCAGCTCCGGCTCATGCTGCAGAAGCACAGTTCCGAAGAGCGTTTTGTCATGCGGATCCTGTCGAGTTCTTCCATCTATACGGCGGGGGAACTTCAGCAGATCCAGAATATCCTCGACCGGCTGAAGAATCAGAAAGAGATCGAGCGGCAGAAATATAAGGCGGACAATCTTCTGGAAAACCGGGAATTTGAAGATGCGATCCTTGTATATCAGTCGATTCTTTATGGAGAACAAGATGATTCAGTGGAAGATGCTTTTTATGGAAAAGTGTATGCGTGTCTCGGATCAGCATACGGCAGGCAGTTTCTGTACCGGGAGGCGATGGAGATGTATGAAAAAGCATTCCAGACATATAAGGAACCTTCAATCGTCAAAGCGTATATTTACTGTGCATATAAAGCATATACGCGGGAGGAATATGAACTTTTCCTGCTAAAAAATACAGTATATCCGAAAGTGCACCGGGAACTGATGGAAGAACTTGAGATATATATGCAGGAAAGGCGCGCAGAAGGAAAGGAAAAACTGCCGGGGGCTGAGAAAATAAAGGCCGCATACCGGAGAAGTCAGCTTTGCTGATCAAAAAAGAAGAAAGGAACTGGTGAAAGCGTATGAAAAAAATGGAACAACTCTATGAGGGAAAAGCAAAAAAAGTATTTCTGACAGAAGACCCTGAGGTGGTGATCGTATCTTACAAAGATGACGCGACAGCATTTAATGGAGAGAAGAAGGGGACGATTTCCGGAAAAGGTGTCGTCAACAACCGGATGACAAACCATGTGTTTAAAATGATGGAAAAGGAGGGAATTCCGACCCATTTTGTAGAGGAGCTGAATGACCGTGAGACAGCGGTAAAAAGGGTGGAGATCGTACCGCTTGAAGTGATCGTGCGAAATGTGGCAGCAGGAAGCTTTTCAAAACGGATGGGCGTTGAGGAAGGAAGAGAACTTCTCTGCCCGATCTTGGAATTCAGCTATAAGAACGACGATCTTGGCGATCCGTTTATCAATGATGATTATGCGCTGGCGCTGGGCCTTGCAGACCAGAAAGAGATTGATACGATCCGTACTTATGCAAAGAAAGTAAATGAAATCCTGAAAGCATATTTTCTAGAGGCAGGAATGAAACTGATCGACTTTAAGATTGAGTTTGGCCGTCTTTTGGATGGAACTGTCATTCTTGCAGATGAAATCTCACC
>CAUWEA010000062.1:0-17293 GCA_963557735.1 uncultured Faecalimonas sp.
CCATCTTTCTTGCACGGGAGCCAAACGGATCCAGACGTTCCGGACGCATATTTCCATCAAGAAGAAGTGGAATAAAGCTCTGCATCGTTACAGACTTCCCTGATCCATTCGCTCCCCGAAGCAGCATACGCCCTCCCAGAAATTCAAATTCTTCCTCATCATAATACCAAAAGTCAAGCAATCCAACTTTGTTTATCTGCCATTTACCGTTCATCTTTTCCTCCATTCTTCAAAAAATCTTCCGGATATTTTCCGCAGATTTTCCCCACTACCGGCTTGATCCTGATTCCATCTTTTTCTGTTTCAATCAGCATCAGCTCCTCCATATAAGCCGACACTTCACGATAAAATTCCGAAAATGTCATCTCCCGGTACGTTTTATTCAAACCTTTTCCAAATTTTTCTTTGCATTCCTCCACGATCGCACAGAACATTTCCCTCGGAATATGTATCTCTTCATCCATCGGAATGGTAAGCTTTCCGTCTGCCACTTTCTCCTGCAGCAGTGTATTTATCAAAAGCACCACGTCAGAAAGTGTATTTCCCTCTGGAAAAGCTCTGCCAAGCCTGCATGTCTCCCCCAGTACAAGAAATGCACTGCTGCTATGTACATGCAGTTCACAGTCAAATAAGTCTGATAAATCTCCCTGAATCATATTTCTATAATTTCTGACATAGGCAAAATCTTCTTCTGATTCTTCATCTTTATACATCCCCATTGTCATCAAAAGCTTTCGATACACCCTCTGCCTTCTGACAATTCCCCGGTCTTCATTTACATCGATCCATTCTTCTTTTTCAAACTCTTTTGGAGAAGTATAACCCATAATGTCCTGCGTAAAATTCTTCATAAAATAGCGCGATGCCCCGGTATTTTCATACAGCACTTCGCTTGCATCATCTCTGGCAAAGCTTTCCTCACTCCCGTCATTTACCTTTAAAATACCGCAGGAAACACAGTATTTCATTACTTTGATCATATGACGTCTGTATCGGTAAACAGTCCAGTCTATCTGTTCTTCCTGATACTGGCTCTGCACATACTCTGTCAGCTGAGACAGTACGAACTGCTCTTCTGCCTCTCTGTCCTCGAGAAACATCAACACAAGACAGAACAATACATACTCAACCGGTTCTTTAAATTCTGTAATTCCCATCCAATTTTCCGGAATTGCCGGCATCTTCTCCACTTTGATCATATATGGATTTACAATCACCTGATATCCAAGTTTCTCCATCAGGAATTTCTTCTCTTCTCCGGATGAAAGTGCCTCTTTTAATTCATAATAAAGCTCCCGGTCTTTCGATTTTAAGATCCAGCGCCGGTTCAGCAATTCTTCCAATGCTCTCATTTTTCTTCTCCATCCTCAAACACAATGACATATGCCGGCATCTGAAAAGTGCCATCCGTACACTCTAATGTGCAGTATTCTTTTACATCAGCCTGCTCAATATAATAGATCTGGCCATCTTCTGTCTTTGCCCGGTGATCTTTTCTCTCCAATGCTTTAGACAACCATAATAAAAACATATCCCTGACATATGGCTCAATGACCGGAAGTTCTGCAAACTCCAGTCTTCCATTTTGAATATAACTTCTTAATAATGCACGCTCTGCCTCCAGACGCTGAATCATAGCGGTGCACATCTTCTGTTTCTCATCTGAACGGTCGATCATCCCGCTCCGCCTTGCCTTTTCCTTGTAAGTACGCACTCTCGGAATCACTGTCACTACATGTGTTTCTTCTTCATACACACCACTGTTAATACTATCCGTATTCCTTTTTAATTCTCCTTTCAGATGAAGTGGCTTCTCCATCCCAAATACAACCGCCGAAAGCCGGTGTGCTTCATTGATATCTCTGCATCTTCCGAATATTTCTGCCAGCTTTCTGTATTCCTCCCTGCGGTTTGATCCCTGATTACTCATCTCACTGATTCTTGTTGCATACCTCGTAATCTTCCGGATAATCTCATTTGTTTTATCAAATACCTTTCCTGCCTCTGACTCCATTCCGTTCTTTCCGGAAAACCATTCAGAAATACTCTCCCAACGTCCCTTTATCTTCTCGTGGATCAGCTGCTCATCAATCTCTACATCCATTCTTGGAATAGAAATTTCATAATCAGTCACCTTCTTCAACACACGTTCCACAACTTCTGGATCCATTTCCCGAAACTGCTGTTCAATCGCAGCCACATTCACCTGAAGACTTTTTACAAAGGAACGAAGATATTCTATTAAACGGTCTTTGAACATAAGAAATGCTTTCGTTCTCATCAGTTCCTCTGCTTTTACGCTATTTAATTCCCTCATATAGTCCTGATAGTTCTGATTCAGCCGGATAAAATCATTGTTCAGATCATTCCACCATCCATACAGTTTTTCTCCCTCTTTCGAATCCATCTCGCTTAGCTTTCCAAGATTCATGCGAAGCCGCTCTAACAAAGTAGGCTCCAATGAAGATCCTTCAATAAACAGATTTTCAACACGGATCACCATTCGCTCAATCTCAACGGCTGTCTCTGAAAGTTGATAGCGAAACTTCTTATTTTTAAATTCTTCAATCGTTGTCACTTTTCTCGTGTCCTGAATTGTTATCAGATTCCCCCACGACACAAGCGCAGACAGATCCTGCTGGCACTGTTCCAGTGTATATTCTCTGAAATAAGGATCCTCTTTCAATTCTTCAAAGATTTCTTCCTGATACATCCAGTATTTTAACTTCTCATATTTCAAATAAAAAAGCCGGATGATCGGACGATATCTGTCTGTATTTTCTACACTCAGATATTTCGTCTCCATCATCGGCTTTTTCATCTTTTCCTCAATTTTCATATGATTCTTTCCCTTTTGTATGTGTATTCTTAACAAAATTTTCTTGTTATTTTTCTTTGTTAAGAATAGCACGGGGGATAAAAATATACAAGTAAGCAGGGGGATTTTTTCCACTTTTCACAATATTTTCAAGAACTTCAGTGACCAAATACGATCTTTCCGTCCAGTAAACGAGTTATATTCGCTAATTGCCCTTTAGATTTCTTCTCATTAGTGTAATGACTTGATGCGGAACTTTTCAAGATTCTCCGCGCTCCAAAATTTATGTTAAAATATATTTTCAGCTGCTCTATATATAATATAATTCTAAAAAACAACCGCCCGCAAGGGGTTGACCTCATAATGAATGTCAGTAGTGATAAAATGAACATACCAAAGGCCATAAAGTCTTCTGGTCTTTTTGTTCATTTCGCTCCATCGTCTGTTTCTCTGAAGAAGACTGCGACTGGCGGAGTTGGCATCCCGCAAGAAACAAACTCATGATTCCAGCGAAGTGGACAAGATATTTTCAGGATCCTGCTGCTTGACATAGCCGGAAATTTTATGCTCTTTTATATAATTCCTAATCTGATGTTTCTAATAATAGATTTTTCAAATTGTTATTTAACAGAATATCACTATTGAACAAAATTTTACTTAAACTGAAAACAAGTTGTGCCTGTTTTCGTAACCCCATTTCCCTGAACGTCCGTGACATTGAGATAATTGATTTTATTTTTGTTTTATCAAAATCCTCTAACGTTCTGGCATCAGAAGAAGTAACAATATCGTAAATATTTTCAATCAATTCTTCTCGTTCCTCTACCGACATTGCTTTGATCCAAGAATTTATAATTTTTTCAAATTGTTTTCCTGAAAGAGTTCTGGAATCATCATAAACAAAACATTTACCCGAAACCAGCCATGAAAAAGGATTATGCTGCAAAAGAGATGGACTGGAACTACGTATGATTGTATAAGAATCATGTTCCATTAAAACGCCCACGATTGATGATTCAGGCACAAAAGAACATATTTTTTCTCTGATTTCAAGATAAAAAGATGCCTTCAAAAAATTTTCATTAAACCCAGGAGCATCATTACTGTAAATGTTTATGATACGCTGTTTGTGTTTGGAATCGAGATGCGCGCTTGCCCAGATAGAAAGATTTCCGCCTTTGGAATGACCGCCTAAGCGCAACGGCATATCAATTTCCTGAGCTATTGCTTCAACATATTTTGCTGCTTCGATCTGAGATGGAATTCCATCAATAAAACACATGTTGAGATCTTCTTTCCATCCAACCAAGGTGTTGTCTGTTCCTCTGAAAGATATAAACACAGTTGTATCCGGAAGTAAAAATGTAACGGCAGCAAATTGTATTTCTAATTCTTCATCTGTAATATCAACAAATTTATAAACCCCCATATTACTATAACGTTCGGAGTTCGCAGCAGCATTTGCCAGAGAAACAACATTTTCCATTATAATTCCCGGACCATTCAATTTTTGTTCATCTGGCATCACATTGATTTTTCGGACTGCATCACGAAAAAAAACAATTTCGCTTCCTATAAAAGAAAAATCTAAATACGCAAATATGGATAAAATCAATCCGTCAATTTCATTAAATGCACTTTGCTGAAAAGATAAATCTCCTCTCCATTCTATGTAATCAAAAACATTCTCTTTTTTTCCCATTTATTCTCCTTTGGTTCTATGTAGATTAATTTTCATTATAAAAAACCATTGTGATAAAACCAACAATAATTACAAAGACTACACCAATACAGCCAATGATTTTCCACTTGGATTTATTCATACGAGTTTCCTCCTTCTACAGTTTTATCATGTCGAATGACTTTTTTTGCAAGTCTGTTTAAGTTCGTTACAATAACATCGCCAGTTATTCTGCTGGCTCTGTTTTCACTATTAGAACGATTGATTTCTGCAATCCTGCTGTGTATAAAATCCAAATCATCAATTCCGTTCGAAAATATAAAGGATAAAATTTCTTTGCTTCTACAGTATCCTTCGTTTATCATATGAACGATAGAATCATGCTGGATACATACCGAGTTTGAGATAATTTTGTTGTCAGAAAATGTTAATCTAATCACTTTGTTGTCAGAATCAAAATCTTCAAAAATATAATTAACCTCATCAAAATAGATGCAAATGACGTAATCGAGATTTTCTTTGAGTACGGGATAAATTGGAATATTATCAACAACTGCACCATCATAAAGAGATTTTTTACCAATCTTAACACCTTTATTATAAAACGGCATTGCTACACTTGCACTTAAATAATGTTTCATATCCAGTGATGAAATAGTAGAAAAATCATAATATTGAAGGTCCCGCGATGAAAGATCAAGCAACGGAACATAAAATGTGCTCTCTATTTTAGTGTCCACTATCAGACTTTCTATTATTTCCTGTAAAAAAGTACTTTTCAAAACAAAATTAATGAAACGCTTATTACCTTGAAGATTAACATTCTCCCAAATATTTTTTGCTTTTCCTAAATTATCAGTTAAAAAAGCATATGCGTTTAAAGTGCCGACTGATGCGGCGCTTACATATTCGAAATCGGAAGGATTAAAAAATTCTCTGATTGCTGATAATGCACCAACCTGATAGGCACCTTTTCCCATCCCCCCCGACAATACCAATCCTATGTGCTTCATGTTTTTCTCCATATTCTGTGATTTAAACTCATCAGAAGTATTCTTCAAGTATTTTTTGTTTAAAGAAACACTCAGCAATAATGTTGAATTTTGTTCATGAGTCACTCACGATGTAATATACAATGAAATCATTATCCCCTATACCAAAAAGTATAAAAATCTTCAATGCACTAAAATCAATATGAAGATCTTCCAAAGCTTCCAGAACTTCTTTTGTCAAAAAAGTTATCCAGCCATTCTTAAAAAATATACTTTTCTGGGAACAAGAGACAATTTTTTTGCAATCACAGGCAATTTCATTCCACACTTTGCTTCTATTTCTTTCATTTCATCTTTATATACTGATTAATTTTTTAGCTGTAATATAATCTCTTTCTCTTTCATAGCTTACCTCACAACATTTTATCTAATTTACTATAACGACCATCAGAGGCATGAACTGCATTTGATGTTTGTTTTGGATTATCAGCTTCTTTGAAACCCTCAATTCGAAACATTGTATTCCCTTATGGCAATGCACTACAACAACTATCAACACCGAAAAAAGTAGCATGATATGCGTTATTTCTTGTCACGGTATACATATTCTCGTAATATCCAGTCAGTATTACCTCCGGAATTGATTTGTAGTACATCAAGCAATTTTTTCCCATCTATATTGCCATTTTCCTTTCTGCATTTGTCAATAGTGTCAGCATCGGTAAAATAATTGCTCGTTGTGTCGTTATCTGCCGAACGTAATTGATAAAATTTCTCTTCATCTTTTAATTTTCTCGAAGAAGAAAAAGCATCTTGGTTCATACCAAAGTTTTCCTGATTAGTATGTGGATAATTCCAACTTTCTGCTTCGTTTTGGTCTTTATCATCTTTTATTACTTTCGGCAAATCTCGGGTGGGTCTTGTATTTTTATTTAATTGCCTCCATTCGGCTTTTTCTGTTTTAGAAAGCGGCGTATGATCCACACTTGATGTATATCCTTCTGAAGATTTCGTCTGATTTTTTTCAGTATTTTTATTCTCCGGAATTTCATTGGGTATGAATCTTGTATTCTTATCAGAGTTCTTCCATGGATCTTTTTCTGATTTAGAGAGCGGAGTAGTGTCAGCCATTACTGTAGGCATTGTTTTCAGTCTATTAGTTACATTTCCATTCTTAGTTTCTGAATTACCTGCTGAATCATTATGCGGCAAATTTTTTTCTCCAACTTTTTCCAAATAGCCATATTTAAGTGGAATCTTGCCGTCTTCCCGCAGTGGTTGATTGCCCGCATTGCGAATAAAAAATTGCTTTCCTCCGCCATTTCCATATTTTGGATTTTCACAGACTATCCCAGATTGAACTAAGTCCCCTTGCCTTTTCAAATTCTGATTTATATCTTTTTTATTCAATCGTTCTTTATCTGTGGAAACATTTTCTTTCTCGGAATCCACTCTATCCTTTGACCTGGATAAATTGGATTCCGAAATTTTATTGCCACCTTGATGTTCAAGTTTCTTTCGATCATTTTCTGTTACAGAAGGTATAGATTCTATTTTGCTTTTTGGTTGTATTTCATCAAGTCTGTCAACACCTTCCAAATTACCTAATTTGCCCATTATCGTTCAGTCTGGGATTCACGTCCACGTTCTCTCTCTCTTTGGCCGATATCTGAACCCTCATTATTAGAATCTCCATTATTTGCGCGGTCAAGTTTCCCTTTCCCTAAGGTATCTCCAGATGATTCATTTGGTTTACATTTGATTCCTTCCAGAAATTTATCCCTCTCAGACATATTTAGCTTGTCTTTTGCTTCAGGATTTTCCTTTTCCGGCATCTGAAGTATTTGATTTTTAGGTTTTACATCAGGCGTTTCTGCTTCATGACCTTCACAGTTTCTATTACCAAACCATTTCATACTGATTCTCCTTTATATTTTTTATGATTAACCCATTGTAAGCATAAGCCAAAACAGCAGTGTAAAAATGCTGCCAGCCGTGCAGACAATATATTTCGTTCTGCGATCAGGTTCAGGATCGGTGGATAATCCATAAAATCCTGCTATCGTAGAAACAGGAAGAAGAAATGGCCAAATGATTCCAATTAACCAACACCAGAGAGCAACCTTTCCGGCCGTGCTTGGTTTTACCTTTGAAATGACTTCAATGTTGCAAATTGCCCCCAGTTTAGTGTTTGAATCGTAGCAGCGGACGTTACCTTTCCCTTCATAATTCGTAGATGCAATAATTTGACACCTCTTTCCTGTTTTTGAAGGATTGATGGATGCAATAGTCTTATTATCCAGTTCCCAGATGATGTTCTCAGTAGGCGCATCGGAAGGGCTGACATTACATTCCAGAATAAATGTTTCTCCCGTTTTCAAGCGAACTGACGGTTGGGAAAAACTTAAATTCTGCAAGACCGGTTTTACTTCAACGACCAGTGAAGCACTTGTTGCATAGCCCGATACCGTAATTGTTGCGTTCCCATTCTCAAGAGCAATAATATTTCCACTTTCATCAACCTGAATAACATTAGGATTAGAAACATTCCATGTGAGTCGGTTGGCATCTTCGGCATTTAAAGGTGTAATAATTACATCAATACGATTCCTTTCACTACGCTTCAAATACTCAAAACGAGGGATAAGTCTGATTTCCTCTACATATTGATGTTGAATTACAGAAATCTGTTTTTGAGCAACTACCTCATTTTTATCGTTTATGATAGAAATAAAAGTGGTCCCACCTGCATGTGCTGTGATCGTGTCAGCGCTGCATGTAATGACAGATTCATCTTCACTTCTAAGTGTAAATGCAGTCGTTGGGAAACTTGCAAATTCAATCGAAGTGCCTGCCCCTTTCTCTAAGGAAACCGGAATATCTCCGATATAATAGCCAGGAGCATTGTTTTTTATTGAATCCAGTTCTGCTTTCTGGATCGCATTTAATTTGGCATATCTCAATGCAGTTATGTATTCTTCTATTAAAGGACGAGTAATGAATTCCAGTACTATGTAGTCCCAGAACATCGGCATTTCTGTTTGCGGGATAGTATAGTATGCTCCATTCCCCATATTTTTATATGAAACATTATCTGAAATGATAATGGGAATGTGAACTGTCGAAAGTATTTCGTTTGGGTTGACAAAAATACCAATATCTGCCTTCGGACTATCAACAACAGATAAATAGTCACTTTCAGGAACAAATAAATTGTAAGGATTATAAACCGAAATATTAGTAGTTTTTTCTACTGTTATATTATTTTGTTCACTGATAATTGCAAGGCGTTCTAAAAGTTCTGATGTATCATAAATCGATTCCATCTCGTGATAGTGAATTCCTTTACAAAATTCCGATTTATCCAAAGTAGTCAGAAGCAATTTATAAGGATACCATTTACCATAAAAATCAATTTGATAGTCATCGAAAATTTCATTATCCAGACCAGAAATAATATTATGAAACGCTTCCATATAAGGGCGGTTTAGTGTTGTGGTAAGTTCACTATAGGGACTTACCTTTTCTCCATTGATCGTTACTTCTGCTTTGCCGGAGAAATATGAATATCTTACTTCTACTTGGTTCACACCGGTGTCCTCCTATTTGTTTATTTTATCTGTGTGTAAATCTGACGATACAAAATGCTATAACTGATTGCATGATGCTCGAATTTCTTCGAATGAAGAATATATTGTCGAACAATTTCACGATAAGTATCATCAACAGCTACATATTGTGGAAGTGCATTATCAATATAGTTGTACCATTCAGATAGTGATTCATTGGTATAACATTCCATTAAATTACCTTCATCATCTGTTTTATATTCAAGGTATTTTTCTGCTTTTCTAAAAGCATCATTACATCCGACTAAACGTAACATAGTTCGGCCAAACAAAATGCTATCATAACCCTGGGCCATAATATGGTTGAATTGAACGAGCATCCGGAGCATTTCTGCTTTTTTAGCTGGTAATATATCAAATTCCTCAACCTTGCGAATAACTTTGCTAATATCTTGTTCGTCAGTTAATTCAAATTGATTTATTAATTCAGAAAGAACACTACTTCTAAATTCCCTAAGCTTCTCAAATGTTATTGGCTGTTCATAACCTTCATAAGGATGTTTTGCTTCGTTTATCTTTGACAATACCGGAATGGACCAGTCGTTTTGCATAACAACAGCAACACCCGTCTCCAATTTTGCCAATTCATCAGTTTGTTGTTCGGTAAGAGAAACTGAATGTCCGGCAATTTTGCAATCTTCATCCTCTGGAAGTCTCATAATAATTTTTGTATTTGTATTTTTTATAGCGGCTACATCTACAGATGTCGGAGACTGGTCAACGATGACAAAACCTTCTCCATAAGTCCTCATTTCTGCTATACTATTGACAATCATTTCTACAGATTTAGCAACAACATTGTTGCCAGCAGTGCTTTGCAAATTCTTAGAATTCTTCAAGATATTATGAGCTTCCTCCAAAATTGTAAGATGTTTTAATACAGAATTGCCACGACTGGCATTTGCCATACGGTGTTCTGTGAGTTTTAAGATTAAAATACCCATAATCAGCGATTTCGTTTCAGAAGAACCAACTCTGCTCAGATCAATAATTGTATTTTCATCAAATAAAGTTTTGTTATCAGCCTCAAACTCATCGCAGAAAATTTGACCATAGATACCATTAGTCATAGAATTTACCCGTGTAACAAGGGCACCAATATAGTCTCCTTTTGTATCAGCTGAGTATTCTGAACTATTAATTATTTTAGGGAGTTCCTGTAAAACATCTATGAAGGTAGGAAATACCGGTTCACCTTCTCCGATATATACAGAATTTAATAAATCCCAGCCCTTACTTACATAGGCTTCTTCGATAGATTCTTTAAGTATTGCCGGCATTGCCGCATACATCTCCCAGCATCCATTAAAAATCTCAACTATGCGATCCAGATGTTCCAAAATATGAATACCTTCGCAGAAAGCAAAAGGATTCAATTTCAGCATTTGGTCAATTTGAGGATTGGTGCTAAATAAATTTATATTTTCAACTTTTCGGAACTCATTTCGATATTCGCCTTTTGCCGGTTCAATAACTAAAAATGGTATCTTGAATGGCTCCCTGGATACTTCCTCAATCAATTTGTAGATTGTATTTGATTTACCGCTACCTGTTGAGCCGGTTACAAAACAATGAGAAGTTAAACTGTCAACATTTATCTTAACGAGGGCATCTTCTTTTTGTCCCATATGGTAGATGTGACCAAGTTCTATTTCTCTTTGTTTATAAGCTGTATTGCAGAGTACATTTCTACCGAATTCAGCCATTTCGGTAATCATTATTCCGTTAACTGATTTTCGGGGCAAATTCAACAACTGCGTTAACTCTTTTCCGTTGATATAACTTGTAGGAGACAATACCTGTATATGCTCCGAGTGATTAGAATCGTTAAAAGCTGGAACTAAAAAAGTCGGATGCTCACAATAACATAATGACTCTTCAATACTTGCAGTTGCATTATTATTACTGTCAAAAAGAGTAAAATTTGGCTTTTCAACACCAGTTTCTTCTCCTAGTAGCAGAGAGCGATAAGAACTCGCAGCAATAGCCGCCGTTTTCTTTTCTTTTGCCATAAAATATGATGCAACTTCCCAAACACCATATGAGCTTCCTGTTTTAAGTCGTTTTATATGACGCTCAATTTTTTCTAAAAGATTTTCGATACTTTTATCTCTAAATTCAATCGTCAGATTATCTGTTGTACCAGTAGTTTGCGATGTAGATTTTTGACGAGAAAAGGTATCTGTTCTCGTACTTGTATCTGTGTTGGTACTTACTTCATTCGACCCAGTAGACCATCCTTCATTAGTTCCAGTAGTAACGCCAAAATTTAATAGCATATACATACCCATGTTAAATCCAGAATTTCTACCATGGGTGTGTCCGTCAGAACGTCCCGTTGCCTTAGAGATACCTTTTGAGATAGAATCAGAAATACTTTCTGTGATACCTTCAGTCAAAGTAATTCCTTCATTGTGCCCATGTGAACTTGTTTTTTTAGAAAAAGGAAAAAGTGCGGAATATAGTTCCTCAAAACCATTCATTCGATATTCAATTTCACTGTCTTTTACAGGAGAAGCAATTATCTCACAAAGATATTCACTTCCCCGCATGGTATCAATAAATTTTTCTAATCCCTGAATGTATTCCCCTTGTTTAGAATTACGTTCTGAGGGGAGAATATTTACATATGCAATGTTTCTCGGGGTATATTCGTATTCGCCTTCATGAAATATTTCACTAATTTGACTGGTCTTAATTGCATTTATTTTACTTCCGGGAAAGTTTCCAAGAAACGAGTCATGTAACACTTCACTGGCTGTTGCCGCATTGCTGATTTGTGAAGCCCGAATGCCAAAATAAAGGTCAACACAATCCGAAGATCCCTTCAGTAGCATGACAATATTTTTACAAAAAGGCATTACTGCATGAAAAACACTTATGAGTTTTTCATTTATATCCTCATTTTTGTCATATATAATCTTTTGAATATGAAATAATCTTGTTAAATTATGTTTTTTTAAATATGTATCCAATGGATGGACACGGTAATCATGTAATGATTCTAAATAACTTTTATCAATGAATTGATTTGCCGCTTCAATTTGAGCAAGCATCTGTGTTTCCGTAATCATGCTATCTCCCCGCCTGAATATAATAAAAAGAAAAAACACGATAAAAAACTTCCTTCTCGCAAGAGAGAAAAAAATCTTTTATCGCGCTTAATTTTGGTGAACACGAAAATATTGCCTCTGTCAATATTTATCTCAGCTTGCGACCTTGAGAATCACCCAGACCGTTAAAAAGAATTCTAAAGAAGTCAATCACATCCCAGATACCGACAATAAAAAGGAGAAGCATACCAACAATAATACCTGTTGTTAACCAACCAGCGATTGTCAAAATAAGCATTGCTGCACCAGAACCAATTCTTCCAAGATAGAATCTGTGAATCCCAAACATGCCGAAGAAAAAGCTTAGCAATGCTGCTGCAACTTTACTTTTGTCAGACAGAGTAGATTGAGTTACTACCTCACCTGCAACACCACTGTTATTAAATTCATCGCTCATAATTTTTCCCTCCATATTTAGTATGATATAGGAAAATAGATCCCAAGAAAATTTCGTAGAGTATCTTACTCCACGAAAAATCACCTAAAAATACTGAAAAATCAGTATTTTCAGATGCTATTGACAATTCTATTTGACGGCTAATAAGGAAGAAAGCTTCTTCATGTTTTCTTTTTTTAGTTCCATAGTCGGATGAACGTATCTGTTCATCGTAATATTTACAGTGGCATGACCAAGTATCTCACTAAGGCTCTTTACATCGAAACCTAATTCAACGCACCTTGTTGCAAAAGTATGGCGTGTTGAGTGAAAATTTGCAGATTCTATTCCACTCATTTTGAGAGCTTTTTTGAATCTGTTTTGCATAGTTCGTGGTTCAATAAAGCTATGCTCATCATTTGTCAACAAATATCCGACCGGTGCTTTCTTATATGCAGCAAGAACGCTAATCAGTTCATCTGGAATCGGAATAGTTCTTATTGAGCAGGTACTTTTAGGTGTTGTAACAACTACTTTTGTTTTTGAGCCACTTCCTGACTTGTTTTGAACTCTTTGCAGAGTTTGGTGGACGTATATCGTCTGATCAGAAAAAGAAACATCTTCCCAACGCAAAGCACAAATTTCACCAATCCTTAAACCAGTAAACAGACATACAAGAATTCCTATATTATATAAATCTGGATCTGCTAAAATATATTTGCATAGTTGTTCTTGTTCTGATTTACTTAATACTCTCATCGGTTTTACTGTATTTTTAATTTGAACAGTACCACCATCGCATGGAACGTATAACCCTTTTTTTGATGCGTATTTAAGAATATTGCGAATTATTGATAAAATGTCGGTAACGGTTTTTGTAGATAAGCCACATCCTTTTGTACCTCCTGTTGTTAAAAGTAAATTACATTGTGTTTCTACAAAATCATAGGTAATGCTTTCTAACATTTGTTCTCCATATGCAGGAAGTACATAAGAAATAAGTATATTGTGATACTTATTTCTCGTGGACTCTTTTGTTCGTGACTTGATGTTCTCATACCAATCGATTGCAATTTTTGAAAATGTATTTGGAACGCTCGCACTAGATATAGTAGAAGTAGTGGATTTAACTTTCCCCGTCAAGGCAGACTCTCTCAGTTTATCTTTTACTTCACGATAAGTTTTTGCATATACATATCCATATACAATTTTTCCGGTATCAGTTCGAGACTTGATGTATCTTCCTTCCCATCTACCATCTTTTCTTTTATAAATGTTTTCACCTTTTTTTGGCATAAGGTATATCCTCCCTTCCTTATGACTATAATTCTGACGGCTTATCGTAAAAAATGAACAGCTAAATTTGCAAATCCTTGTTGTTGAACATATAAAATTTGCAAATGATATTGACAAAATCGGACGAAATATCTATAATGTATCCAAATATAGTGTGAATAGTTGCCGATAGCTTTTTCGTGGAGTAAGATACTCTACGAATTTTTTGTTTACAAAACCAGAGAATGACTCTCTGAATCATTTTCTGGTCTTTTTTCCAATGATTGGATGCTCCCAGCCTGGTATAAATACTGTTTCTGTTCCCCAGCCAGTCTTTATTTGCATTTAAACTTTACCACCCGCTTTCTGTTTTTGGATATAAAAATGACACCTGCCATTTCCGACAGATGCCTATGTAACCACATTCCTTCTAAACTGACGCATTTGAAAATATAAGCGCTACTCTCTTACATATACTGTTCATATCCTTTTCCAACTTTATATTCTCACATCAGATTTTATCGCCCTCGCTCGTAAAGACAATATGCTTGAAAAAGCTGTCAATGGTCTTTCCTTCCATCTTTAAGTCTCTTACCATTATCTGCTCTGGGGTGTTCCATACTTTCTCGAGATCGAGGAAATACTGGCGAATTTGTTTTCCCTCTGTCGTTCTCTGAATCATGCAAATCCCTTGACGACACTGTCGGATGTTCTGTGTCATAATTGACTTTGATTAATTCGTTCATTTGATCTCCTTTTTAGTGTTCAATATTTCGAACTTTTTCTTTTAAAAAATATTTAGGTATGTCTTCCTGAGTAAGTTTTAGAAGTTCTACCGCTTTGCAAATATCAGTTTGCTTCCAATGTCTTTCGCTATTCAATTTCAAGCAAAGTTTTCTTTCCGACCATCCCATAGCCTTTGCAAATCTGTACTGCGTTCCAAACTTCTCGATTATCCTGCCTTTTAATTTGTCATAATTAAACGCCATGTTATCCTCCTTGCGTTTTTGTTCAATCTTTTGAACCACTTGTATCTTATCACTCATTTTTCTTCTCGTCAATACAAAAGTTAATTTTTTTGAACTTTATTGTTTTTTACATTGAACTTCCGGTAAGTATGTGCTATATTTATAACTAGAAAGGCGGCATAATAGAATGAAGAAAGAAAGCACTGCTACTAGATTAAGAAAAATCATGGATTCAAGGGGACTTAGGCAAGTTGATATCTTAAAATTAACTATTCCATACTGCGAAAAATATGGAATCAAAATGAACAAGTCCGACATAAGTCAATACTGTTCTGGCAAAAATGAGCCTAATCAAGAAAAATTATTTGTTTTAGGCAAAGCATTAAGTGTAAGCGAATCATGGTTGATGGGTTTTGACGTACCCATGGAACGTAATGACTACGAATTTAAGGGCACAATTACTCTTGACGATATATCATGCAATAACAATGTAGAAGAGTTTAAAAAAGCTTACGATAAAAGCGCCCTTCGAAAAAATAAATCAGAATATAAGCTTTTGGAAAACATGCAAAGGTTAAATAATAATGGAAAGAAAAATCTTTTGGACTATTCTGAGATATTACTTGGAAATCCAAACTTCATAGAATCCAATGACCATCTAGAAGTAATGGCAGCTCACGAACGTACTGATATTAAAGTAACTGATGAAATGTGAAAGCATGATAAGGATATCATGATGGATGACTCTGAATGGGAGTAACACGATGACAACTTACGAAAAACTATTACAAGAAGCACATGAAAATGGTTCAATCGTCTGAGAAAAGGGACTTTCCTGCAGTGACGGCTTGATATACAAAAATAGAATTGCAATATCTGATAGATTAGAAACATCAACAGAAAAAGCTTGTGTTTTGGCAGAAGAAATTGGACATTACCATACTGCTGTCGGTGATATAATTAATCTGCAAGATATTAAAAATTTAAAGCAGGAACAAAAAGGACGATTACATGGATACAACAGAATGATCGGATTGTGCGACATCATATCCGCTATTGATAACTATGTTATCTACTTCATCCCGAACTTGGTTGTCGTGGGAACATATCGATATATAACTCTTAGGAGATTATATATAAAAGTGGTGTTACAGAAGAAAAAAAGAAAAGCAAACAGTAGCGGATCGAAGTATCTAGAATTTTTTATATTTGTGATATTTATCGCCTTTGCAGTGATGATATATTCATATTTTTGGATACCAGCAATTCCAATTATGATATATCTTGCTAAAAGTAGGAAGTTTGCCAAAAAACATGTAAGAAACGTAACTATATGCGTAACGGTACTAATTACCTCGCTTATTACTTTTGGCTATCTTAATGTACCGACAAAATTAACCGGAATCGAAGTTGCGTGGGGCAACACAGAAGTTACTGTGGGAGATACTGTAGAACTTAAAATGGTAGCTATCCCAAGCGATGCAGAACTTTAAAATCGAAAATCGAAAAACATTTGTCCGAGATTCGCGGTTACTACGAACCTTGCGGAATCTGCAATCCTCCGCAATAAATAGCGAAAACCGCCCAGTGTCACCCGGTTGGATAATTGGTAAACTAAAATTATGTTTTATTATTTTTACAAGGAGGAATTTGTATGCCATTATTAAAAACAACTACACATACAATAAATGACATCTATGCACTTCCAGATGGACAAAGAGCAGAACTGATTGACGGACAAATTTATAACATGGCGCCGCCATCTCCATTTCATCAGGAATTAGTAATGGAACTCTCTGCTTCTCTGAGAAATTATATCAAAGAAAAAGGCGGTAACTGCAAAGTTTATCCCGCTCCATTTGCTGTTTTCATTAAAGATGATGATTCAAACTATGTAGAACCTGATGTTAGCATTGTCTGTGATTCCAATAAAATTTCAAACCGTGGCTGCGAAGGAGCACCCGACTTTATCATTGAAATCGTTTCGCCAAGCAGCCGCAAAATGGATTATTCCACAAAAAATACTCTCTATGCTAACACAGGTGTCCGGGAATATTGGATTGTAGATTCTGCACGGAAACGAACAACCGTATACCGCTACGAGGAAGATGTTGCACCGATCATCATTCCTTTTAATGACATACTTAAATTGAAAATATTTGATGATTTTGAAATCTGTATTGACGATTTACTAAAGTAATAACAGAGTAACATAAGACTTTATAAAAAACCGCCCGGTACTACCAATACCGAACGGCTTAATATACACCCGAAGATGTACAGTTGTTTGACAGATATATTGTATCATCTTCGCAGCAGTTTAACAATCAGAACATATATTCCTTTTGTTGGCTGTTATTTTTATACTTAAAATTGCACATTGACAACTTAACTTATCCATTGCAATGTCATGCTTTTCCTGTTCCTGGATATATTTTTTT